>SBGO01000023.1 GCA_006226565.1 Deltaproteobacteria bacterium
CGGGCCGCCGGGGTGGCGGCCGGGCCGGCGAGGAGCAGCGCCAGCGCCGCCCATCGCCAGGACCGTGCAGTCATGGCTGCCTCCGCCTACAGGCCGTCGTGGTAGGTGTTGACGTAGATCCGGAACTGATCCCAGTTCGTCGTGCTCATCACGTCCAGATCGCCGTCGCCGTCGAAGTCGTACACGAACGTGTTGGTCGAGCGGTGACGATCCCACGGCAGCCCGGCCGAGCCGTCGGCGAAGCCCGAGCCGCCGAGGTTCATCATCAGCTCGTTCTGGTGCTCGTAGTTGGAGATGTAGACGTCGAGGAAGCCGTCGTCGTCGAAGTCGCCGTAGTCGCCGGAGTAGCTGTTGCGGCTGACGTCCGGCATGGAGCTGTTGGTCGTGTCGACGAAGCCGTTGCCGCCGTCGCGCACGTTGTAGCGGTTGCGGCCGTTGATGGTGTCGATGATGTCGAGGTCCCCGTCGTTGTCGAAGTCCGCGGTGATGAGGTCGCGGGTGTCGTAGCCGCCGCCGCTGATGAACGGGCCGCCGCTGTCGGAGGTCGCGTTGACGAACTTGGTGCCGTCGACGTTGACCCAGGCGCGGTTGGTGCCGTTGACGCCGACGTAGAGGTCGGGGAAGCGGTCGTGGTTGATGTCGATGACGGTGAACGTGCGGATGTTGTAGCGGTCGACGCTGGTGATCCACGGGTCGCTGCGGTCGAAGGCGAAGGCGCCGCCGACGTTGAACGTGTCCCCGCCGTTGATGAACATCGAGGTCGGGTAGCTCGAGCTGTTGTAGGCGCGGCCCACGATCCAGTCCATGTCGCCGTCGTCGTCGGCGTCGAAGGGCAGGATGGAGCTCGTGTAGCCGGTGTAGCCGGCGGTCCAGTTGATGTCGGTCAGCTCGATGAAGTTGCCGGTGCCGTCGTTGATGAGCTGCTGGCGGCCGCGGCAGTTCTCGCCCGACGGGCAGCTCGAGTGCCAGTCCCAGGTACCCTCGAAGAGGATGTCGTTGTCGCCGTCACCGTCGACGTCGAAGAGCGACAGGTTGTTGAGGATGCAGCGGTACTGGTAGTAGCTCGGGATCGACTGGTCGCTGACGTCGATGTACTTGCCGGCGCCGTCGTTGACGTAGACCAGGAGCGGCTGCCCGTAGCCACAGGTGACGAGGTCGGGCAGGCCGTCGCCGTTGACGTCCCCGAAGACCGAGTCGTTGGAGCCGTGCCGGCGCTCGGGCATCGCGCGGTAGGTGTTGAACCGGAAGAAGCCGGCACCCAGGCGGTTGGTGTCGATCCACGGCAGGCCACGCTCGTAGCCGTCGTTCATCACCATGCGGTCGGCGAAGGTGTAGCCGCTGATGTAGACGTCGGCCAGCCCGTCCCCGTCGAGGTCACCGACGTCGAAGGGGTTCATGAGGCTCGACGGGTCGGTCCGCATGTCGGCCGGGTCGCCGTCCGGGCCCCAGCGCTCGGTGGTGAGGTCGCTGAAGATGCCGGTGCCCTCGGCGATGACCGTCTCGCAGGAGTCCACCTTCGGGTGGCAGCTGCAGTCCTCGATGTCCGGGTCGCAGTTGAACTGCTTGTAGGACTGGACGTAGCGGTCGTTGATGTAGAGCCGCACCTCCCAGCGGTCGCCGGTCCACACGAAGCCGACGATGTCGGTGTCGCTGTCGTCGTCGAGGTCGATGGCTTTCAGCCGGTAGAGCCTCGGCGACGGGCTCTCCGCCGGCCAGCGGACGGCGCTCTCGTCGACGAAGAGCTGGCCGCCGGTGGTGCCGCCGGTGTTCATGTAGAGCCGCGATGGCTCGGCGTAGTTGGAGACGAAGGCGTCGAGCAGCCCGTCGTCGTTGACGTCGAGGAAGACGACGTCGGTGGAGTTGCCGCCCGCGAGCGGGAAGGTCGTGCCGTACTGCACGTTCCCGAAGCTCCAGGTGTCGCCGCAGACGTTGTGGTCGGTCTCGCACTCGAAGTTGTAGCCGTTCGAGCACGGGGCGTCGCTGTAGCGGCGGTACGGCTCGTAGCTGTTGTACTCCCAGAAGACGCACTGCTCGCTGGCCGAGTTGGGCTGGCCGCTGCGCCAGTTGTAGTAGGAGTCCCCCGACGGCGGCGAGATCCACTCGTAGTTGGCGTTGTCGGCGTCCGGGTCCCAGAGCCCGAGCCAGAGGTGCGCGTTGCCGTTGATGGGGTCGTAGCGCACGAAGTTGGCCTCGTCGGCGTCGTCGATGACGACCAGGTCGCCGCCGTGGCGCTGGCAGAAGGCGCGGGACTCGTCCCAGGTCGCGCCGAAGTTCGAGCGGAAGTAGGTGTGGTTGTTGTAGACCGCCGCCGGGAAGTCCGCCGGGATCATCTCGCACTCGCCCGCCAGCTGCAGATCCGCGCAGTTGTTGAGGTAGAGCCGGTTGAAGGTGCTCGAGTCGTTGGCGAAGATGATGTCGTTGTCGCCGTCGCCGTCGACGTCCCCGATGGCGGCGCCGCGGGTGTTCTCGATGTCGTCGGGGAGCACCGAGGTGATGCCGCGGAAGCGGGTGCCGCTGACGTACTCGAGGATGTAGTTCCGGCAGCTCCCGCTGGTGCTGTCGCGGGGGATGAAGATGTCGGCGTAGCCGTCGCAGTTCAGGTCGCCGATCTGCACGCCGCGGAAGCGGCAGCCTCCGCTCGAGCCCGGATCGAAGATCGCCCAGCAGCTGAACTCGCCGCCGTCGTTCCGGCAGAACTCGAGGTAGTCGTAGCCGTAGCCGGCCTTGTCGATGTGGCGCAGCACGTCGAGGTCGCCGTCGGAGTCGAAGTCGTAGGCCTGCAGCGACTTGGTGCGGTGGTAGTTGGTCGGGTCGCCGTGGAAGGTGCGCTTCGAGAAGTTCCCCGCGCGGCCCTGGTAGCCGTTGATGAGGATCTCGTCGTCGGCGTTGTAGCGCCCGATGAGCACGTCGTTGAGGCCGTCACCGTTGGCGTCGAAGATGAGGACGGCGTCGGTGTTGGTCGGCTCGTTCGGCAGGCGGTCGCCGGGGTGGCGCAGGAAGACCGGGCCGGCGAGGTACTCGAAGAAGTTCTCGACGAGGTAGGTCTCGGCCGGGGCGGTCGGCGTCGCCGGGTTGGTCACGATGAGCACCGCGGGGCCGGGGCCCACCGGCGCTGGCGGGACGCGGGCGCGCATGAGCGTCGGCCCGAGGCGCTGCACGTCGAGCGCGCTGACCGTGGTGCTCTCCTGGTTGAACTTGATGGTGATGTTGGTGTGGAAGCCGGTGCCGGCGATGGTGATCCAGCCGCCGCCCTGCACGACCGAGCGCGCCGGCTCGATGTTGATGACGCTGAGGGGCTGCTCCTCCGGCGGCGGGACGAACTCGAAGGCGTCCGCGAGCGTCACCGACTGGCCGTCGCTGTTGGTGATGCGCACGTCCACGAGCCCGAGGTCGTGGGTCGGCGTGGTGCCGACGATCAGCGTCCCGTTGTTGCGCGTGTCGAGGTTGAGCCCGGCCGTCCAGTCGCCCGTGGCCGAGTCCCCGAACTCGACGATGGCGCCGTCGAGGAAGTTGGCGCCGGCCACCTTGAAGGAGTCGCCGCCGTAGGTGAGGCCGGTCTTCGGCGTGATGTAGAGCGCCGTCGGCGGCGGCAGCGGCGGGATGAAGGAGAAGCCGTCGATGAGGCGCGACTCCTGCCCGTCGGGGTTTCGGACCACGATGTCGACCGAGCCCGCGAGCGCCGGCACCTTCACCCGGATGGTGGTGGCCGTGATCGAGAGGATCGTCGCCTCGGTCGTGTCGAAGAAGACCCGCGCCTGGGGGCTGAAGTTCGAGCCGGTGAGCGTGGTCTCGACGGTGGTGTCCCCCTCGGGGGCGAGGTTCGGGACGGCCTTGGTCAGGACCGGCGGCGCCAGGTAGGTGTAGATCTCGTCGATGGTGACGTTGCCGCCGTCGGGGTTGATGATGACGACGTCGGCGGTGCCGGTGGAGCCCGCCGGGGTCTTGCACGTCAGCGAGGTGCTGCTCGACACGTTCACGTCGGTGCACGGGGCGCTGTCGAGGTAGATCTTCACGCCGAGCTGGAAACCGGTGCCGGTCAGGGTCACGGTCTGGCCGCCGGCGGTCGGGCCGGCGTCGGGCGTGATGTCGGTCAGCGTCGGGATCTCGGTGAAGGTGAACGCCACCGGCGTGTAGTCGTCCTGCCCGTCGGGGGCCACGACCGCGACGTCGACGAGGTGCGGCGGGTGGGCGGGCGTCTTGACGGTGATGGTGCGGCCGTTCGGGCTGACCGTGACGTCCGCCGGGTCGGCCGGGACGCAGCCGTCACCCGCGGTGTAGCTGTTGCAGTAGATGATGGTCGGCAGGATGCCGGCCGGATCCTCGAGGAAGTCGGCGCCCGAGATGGTCATCGTGGTGCCGCCGCTGGCCGGGCCGGTCGACGGGGTGATCGACAGGATGGTGGGCGGCGCCATGTAGAGGTAGGTGTCGGTGGAGACGACCTGGCTGCCGTCGGGGTTGACGACCCACACCTCGACCGAGCCCTTGCTGCGGGCCGGCGTGCGGACGGTCATGGCGGTGGCCGCGTGGTCGACGGCGATGCCGTCGTCGGGCCCGAAGCGGACGCGCGCGTTGGTCTGGAAGTTGAGGCCCACCAGGGTGACCTGCTGGCCGCCCGCCGTGGGGCCGGCGTCCGGCGAGAAGGTCGAGATCTGCGGGTTGGGCCCGACCGTCGCGGGGTCGATGTAGACGAAGTTCGAGGCCGAGCGGACGGTCTGGCCGTCGGGGTTGACCCAGTAGACCTCGGACTCGCCGATCGGGTGCGGCGGGGCGACGAGGATGGCGCGGTCGGAGCGGATGAAGGCCGTCTGGGCGACGCTCGGGAGCATGATCGCCTGGCCCTGGAGGCTGAAGTTCAGCCCGCTGAGGCCGACGCGCGTGCCGCCGGTGGTCGGCCCGGCGAGCGGGAACATCTCGGTGATGGCGGGCGCCGGCCCGAGGGTGTCGGGGTGGGTGTAGGTGAAGCCGTCGGGGAGGCTGTCCGCGTTGCCGTCGGGGTTGACCACGCGCACCTCGACGATGGACGAGACGGTGGCCGCGGGCGACACGGCGAGGAGCAGGGTCGGGCTCGAGTAGACGACGCGGGCCGCCTGGTTGGTGCCGAACCAGACCTCGCTCAGCTTGTGGAAGCCGGCGCCGCGCACCTGCACCATCGTCGCGCCGGTGTTCGGGCCGGTGGGCGGCCACACCTCGACGACGTCGGGCAGGTCGAGGTACTCGAAGCCGTCGACGAGGGTGCCTCCCTGGCCGTCGGGGTTCTTCACGAGCACGTCCACGAAGCCGCCAACCGGGCGCGGCGGCGTCCGCGCGGTGGCCGTCTGGCCGGAGCCGCCGATGACGAGGACGTTGCCGGCGACGCCGCCGAAGAAGACCTCCATGCCCTGCACGAAGTTGTTGCCGATGAGGGTGACCTCGGTGTCGCCCTCAATGCCGCCGAGGCCGGGGGCCACGTTGGTGAGCACCGGCGCCGCCAGGTACTCGTAGGCGGCGGCGAGGACCGCGACCTGGCCGTCCGGGCCGACGTAGGTGAGGTCGACCTTGCCGGGGAGGTGCGCCGGCGCGCGCGCGGTCACGAGGCTCTGGGTGATGGTGGCGGCGCTCAGGAGCGGCTGGCCGCCGAGGGTCCAGCTGCCGGTGGCGAGGAAGTTCTGGCCGGTGATGGTCAGGGTGTTGCCGCCGGCCTCGGGGCCCGTGCTCGGGACGACGGTGGTGATGATCGGCGCCGGGGCCGTCGGCGGGGCGTAGGTGAAGCCGGCGGCGATGGTGTGGCCGAGGCCGTCGGGGTTGAGGACGGTGATCGCCACGGTGCCGGCCTGGTCACGGGCCGGCGTGGTCAGGCGGATCTCGGTGTCGCTGAAGACCTGCGCGTTCTGCAGGATGCCGTTGTCGAAGATGACCAGCGCGGCCGGGTCGAAGTTCGAGCCGCGGATGGTGACCGGGGTGCCGCCCTGGAGCGGGCCCGAGGCCGGGTAGATGTCGGTGATGACCGGCGGCTGGCCGTTGACCTGGTCGACGTAGGTGAAGGCGTCGGTCAGCGAGCCGCTCTGCTGCGAGGCGCCGGGGTTGATGACGGTGACCGTGACGGTCCCGACGTTGTTCGCCGGCAGGCGCGCGGTGAGCGTGTGCGGGTCGGCGACGATGACCGTCGGCGAGGTGGCGAGGCCGAAGCGGACGGTCGCGCCCGAGACGAAGTTGTTGCCCTGGACGACGACGTCGATGCCGCCGTCCTTGGGGCCCGTGGCCGGGATGACGCCGGTCACCTCGGGGGCGGGGGAGACGTACTCGAAGGCCTCGTTGCGGTCGCCGGTGAGGCCGTCGGGGTTGACGATGGTGATGGTGCAGGCGCCGGGGCCGTGGGCCGGGGTCAGCACGGTCAGCTGCGAGTCGCCGACGAGGTCCGAGGCCTGGGCGGGGCGCTCGCAGATGTAGGCGCGGGCGCCGGCCTGCATGTTGTTGCCGATGACGTTGACGCTCTCGCCGCCGAAGGTGGAGCCCTGGGCGGGCTGGGCGATGAAGACGTCGGGGCCGGTGGCTCCGGTGGCGTCGTAGTAGGCGTAGCCGCCGGGGAGGACGCCCACGAGGCCGTCGGCGTTGATGACGCTGACGGCGACGGTGCCGATGTCGGCGCGCGGCGGGGTGCGGACGGCGATGCGGCCGGAGTCGATGAAGGTCGCGACCGGCGCCTCGTTGGTGCCGAAGAAGACGCGGACCGGGCTGGCGAAGCGCTCGCCGCTGACGAGGACGAGGGCGTTGCCGGTGAGCGGGCCGATGTGCGGCTCGACGTTGGTCACCCGCGGGGCGTTGGCGAGGTCGCTCGGCGTGATGTAGGCGAAGGCGTTGTAGGCCGTGGCGGCCGAGAGGTCCGGGCGCTCGACGCGGACCGAGACGAGGCCGGGGGTGCCCGGCGGGGTGACGGCGGTCGCCGAGGTCGGCGAGAGCACGTCGACCGTGGTGGCCGCGGTGCCGCCGATGAGGACCGCCATGCCCTCGGTGAAGCCGTCGCCGGCGAGGGTGATGACGGTGCCGCCGGTGGTCGGGCCGACGCCCGGGGAGACGGAGTAGAGGTTGAGCGGCGCGACGACGGCCGACTGGTAGGTGAAGGCCTGGCTGAGGGTCGCGGTCGCGAAGGGGGTGTTGCTGACGGTGACGTCGACGGTCGTGTTCGGGACGCCCGGCGGGACGAGGACCTTGAGGAGGTCGTCGGCGAGCCACTCGGTCGCGAGGGCCGGGACGCCGTCGAAGTCGACCTCGGCGTCGACGAAGAAGTTCTGGCCGCGGAGCAGCGCGATGTAGCCGCCGGTCGAGGGGCCGGTGGTCGGCTCGATGGCGGTCAGGACCGGGTCGTCGAGGAGGTCGTCCTGGATGTAGGTGAAGGCGCCGGCGTCGGTGTCGAGCTGGCCGTCGGGGTTGGTGACGGTGACGTCGACGGGGCCCGCGAGGTTCGGCGGGGCGAAGAAGGTCAGCGCGGTGGGCGTGGCGGTGTTGAACGCCGTGATGGTGTGGGTGCCGAAGAGGACCGTCGAGTCGGGGCGGAGGTTCTTGCCCTCGAGGGTGACGGTGTAGCCGCCGCTGGTGCCGCCGTGGTCGGGGGTGACGCCCTTGATGAGCGGCGGCGGGGCGAAGTAGACGTAGGCGTTGGCCTTCGAGTGGGTCAGGCCGTCGGGGTTGACGAGGGTGACCTCGACGGCGCCGGTGGCGTGCGCGGGCGAGACGACGATGCGCTGGGAGGTCTGGCTCTCGTTGACGACCGCGGCCTCGGTGCTGCCGAAGAAGACGCGGGCGCCCTGGGCGAAGTCGGAGCCGACGAGGCTGACCTGCTGGCCGCCGTCGATGGAGCCGGTGGCCGGGAAGACGTTGCCGATGACCGGCGGGCTCGACGGCAGGGAGCCGGCGGCGTAGTAGGCGAAGGCGCCGTCGAGGCGGACGTAGGCGCCGTCGGGGCGGACGACGGTGAGGTCGGTCACGCCGGTCTCGCCCGGCGGGGAGACGGCGATGAGGCGGCCGTCGTCGACGAAGCGGGTCTGGGCGGCGGGGGTGAGGCCGAACCAGACGGTGCTCTGGGCGGCGAAGGCGGCGCCGTCGACGACGACCCAGGTGCCGCCGGTGTTCGGGCCCATGGCCGGCCAGATCTCGTCGATGACGGGCTGATCCTCGCCGGGGGTCACGTAGGTGAAGCCGGCGGCGAGCTGGTCCTCCTGGCCGTCGGGGTTCTGGACGGTGACGCGGACGGCGCCGGCCGCGCCCGGCGGGAGGCGGACGGCGGCGGCGCTCGGCGAGAGCACCTGGACCTCGGCGGCCTCGGTGTCGCCGAACCACACGCGCAGCGTCGGCGCGAAGTTGTCGCCGATGACGCGGACGATGGAGCCGCCGGTCGTCGGGCCGCGGGCCGGGACGACGCCGCCGAGGGCCGGGCCGTCCTCGAGGTTGGCCACCGCGTCGGCGAGGTAGCGGTAGGCGCCGGGGAGGTTCGCCTGGGTCGCGTCGGGGTTGATGAGCACGACGTCGACGAGGCCCTCGACGTGGGCCGGGGTGAGCGCCGTGGCCGAGCTCGGCCCGAGGACCTGGACGAGCGGGGAGGGGACGCCGCCGAAGCGGACCGACATGGCCGCGTCGAAGCCGGTGCCGGTGAGGAGCACCAGCTCGCCGCCCTCGACCGGGCCGTCGATCGGGTAGACCGTGGCGAGGCCGAGCGGGGTCTGGTCGACCGGGGTGTAGGTGTAGGCGTCGAAGAGGGTGTGGGCGTCGCCGGTGCCGCCGGCGAGCTCGACGCGGACGTTCACGGTGCCCGCGGCGGCGCCGGCCGGCGCGCGGCAGGTGATGGCGGTCGGGCCGAGGACCTGGACCTGGGTCGCGGCGGCGCCGCCGAAGTAGACGAGCGCGCCGATCTCGAAGCCGGTGCCCTGGATGGCGACGACGTTGCCGCCGGTGACCGGGCCCTCGGTGGGGATGACCGAGAGGACGCGCAGCGGGTCGGGGGCGACGGTGTCGTCGACGTACTCGTAGCCGCCGACGAGGGTCGCGGCGTCGCCGCCGTCGCCGGGGAGCTGGACGCGGACGTCGACCGCGCCGGCCGAGACGCCGGCCGGAGCCTTGCAGGTCAGCGCCTCGGGGGCGAGCACCTGGACCTGGGTGGCCTGGACGCCGCCGAACCAGACGGTCGCGCCGGCGACGAAACCGGTGCCGGCGACGGTCACGGTGTTGCCGCCCGAGAGCGGGCCCTCGGTGGGGATGGTGGCGAGGACGAGGAGCGCGTCGGGGGCGACGGTGTCGTCGATGTAGGTGAAGCCGCCGTAGAGCGTGTGGGCGTCGCCGCCCTGGCCGGGGAGCTGGACGCGGACGTCGACGTTGCCGGCGGCGACGCCGTTCGGCAGGGTGCAGGTGAGGGCCGAGTCGGCGAGGACCTGGACGTCGGTGGCCTGGACGCCACCGAAGAAGACGGTCATGCCGGCGACGAAGCCCTGGCCGGAGAGCGCCACGGTGGTGCCGCCGGAGAGCGGGCCGGAGTCGGGGATGGCCTCGAGGACGAGGAGCTGCACCGGCGGGACGGCGTCGTCGTAGTAGGTGTAGCCGTTCGGCAGGGTCTTGGCGCCGCCGTCGGAGAGCTCGACGCGCACGTCGACGAGGCCGGCGGCCACGCCCGGCGGGGCCTGGCAGGTGATGGCCGTGGTCCCGAGGACCTGCACGGCGGTCGCGGCGACGCCGTCGAAGTAGACGAGCGCGCCGGCGGCGAAGCCGGTGCCGCTGATGGCGACGACGTTGCCGCCCGAGAGCGGGCCCTCGGCGGGGGTGACGCCGAGGATGGCGAGCTCGGCGGCGGTGCCGGACGGCGTCACGTAGGTGTAGGCGTCGGGGAGGGTGTAGGTCGGGGCGTTCTGGCCGGCGGCCGCGGGGAGCTCGACGCGGACCGAGACGAGGCCCGGGGTGGCGGCGTTCGGGGCGATGCAGGTGAGCGCCGTGGAGCCGAGGACCTGGACCTGGGTGGCCTGGGAGGTGCCGAAGAAGACGCGCGCGCCGGCGGCGAAGCCGGAGCCGGCGAGGGCGACGACGTTGCCGCCGGTGGTGGGGCCGGTGGCCGGGATCACCGAGGTGATGACGAGCGGATCCGGCACGACGCTGCTGTCGACGTAGGTGTAGGCGTCGGCGAGGGTGTGGGCGTCGCCGCCCGGGAGCTGGACGCGCACGTCGGCGGGGCCGGCGGCCGAGGAGGCCGGCGCGACGCAGGTGATGGCGTTGGACCCGAGGACCTGGACCTGGGTGGCGGCGACGCCGCCGATCTGCACCTGGGCGCCGGCGGCGAAGGCCTGGCCGGCGATGGTGACGACGTTGCCGCCGGCCATCGGGCCGCTCGCCGGGATGACGCCGAGGACGAGGAGGGTGTCGGGGGTGACGCTGTCGTCCCAGTAGGTGTAGCCCTGGACGAGGGTGTGGGCGTCGCCGCCGGGGAGCTCGACGCGGACGTCGACGGCGCCGGCCTGGGCGGCGGTCGGCGCGACGCAGGTGAGCGCGGTCGGCCCGAGGACGTTGACCTGGGTGGCCGGGGAGCCGCCGATCCAGACCGTCGCGCCGGCGGTGAAGCCCTGGCCGGCGAGGGTGACGACGTTGCCGCCCGACATGGGGCCGGTGGCCGGGATGGCGTTGAGGACGAGGAGCTGCCCGGTCTCGTCCGGCGTCAGGTACTCGTAGCCGGACTGGAGGGTGTGCGAGGCGCCGGTGGCGAGCTCGACGCGCACGTTGACGAGGCCCGGCTCGGCGCCGACGGGGGCCTTGCAGGTGATGGCGCCGTTGCCGAGGACGCTGACCTCGGTGGCGACCGCGCCGCCGAAGTAGACGGTGGCGCCGGGGGCGAAGCCCTGGCCGCTGATGGTGACGAGGTTGCCGCCGGCGAGCGGGCCGGTGCTCGGGAGGGCGCTCAGGACGAGGAGCTGGTCGGGGTTGATCGTCTCGTCGAGGTACTCGTAGCCGTCGTGCAGGGTGTGGGCGGCGCCGGGCGCGCCGTCGACGCCGGGGAGCTCGACGCGGATGTCGACCAGGTCCGGGCTCGCCCCGGCCGGGACGCGGCAGGTGATGGCGGTGCCGGCGAGGACGTTGACCTCGGTGGCGGGCGCGCCGCCGAAGTACACGGTGGCGCCGGGCTCGAAGGACTGGCCGCTGATGGCGACGAGGTTGCCGCCCTCGAGCGGGCCCGACGACGGGAGGACCTGGAGGACGAGCAGCGGCTCGGTGTCGTCGATGTACTGGTAGCCGTCGGGCAGGGTGTGGGCGTCGCCGACCACGCCGCCGACCGCGGGGAGCTCGACGCGGACGTCGACGCTGCCGGCGACGGCGCCGGGGGGCACCTCGACGCTGATGGCGTGGGCGCCGAGCACCTGCACGTTGGTGGCGGCGGCGCCGCCGAAGAAGACCTTGGCGCCCTCCTCGAAGCCCTGGCCGCGGACGGTGACGAGGGTGCCGCCCGAGAGCGGGCCCTCGCTCGGGATGGTGCCGAGGACGAGCAGGTCGTCGGGGGAGACGGTGTCCTCGGGCAGGTACTCGTAGGCGTCGAGCAGCGTGTCCTGGGCGGCGCTCTGGCCGGCGATCTCGGGCGTCTCGACGCGCACGTCGACCTTGCCGACGGCGAGCCCGGGCGGCACCTCGCAGGTGATGGCGCTCACCCCGAGGACGCGCACGCCGCTGGCCGGCACGCCGCCGAAGAAGACCTTGGCGCCGTCGATGAAGCCGCGGCCCTCGATCACGGCCAGATCCCCGCCGCCGACCGGGCCCTTCCCCGGCGTCACGCCGATGACGACGAGGTCGTTCTGCTCGGCGTCCGGCAGGTAGGAGTAGCCCTTGGTCACCGTGGTCGTGCGCTCGTCGGGCAGCGTCACGGTCACGTCGACCGGCCCCGGCTCGAGCCCCGACGGGGTGCGCATGATCGCGAGCTCGTCGCCGCCGACGATGACCTTGAGGGCCTCTTCGCCGCCGAAGGTGACCGTCATCTCGGCCTGGAAGCCGGTGCCGGTCATCGCGACCAGCTGGCCGCCGGAGAGCGGGCCCTCGGCCGGCTCGATCGACAGGACCTTGAGCTTGCGCGCGATGAACGCGTCGCTGGCGTCACCGAGCACGTAGACGGTCTTGCCTTCGTCGGTCTGACCGCAGCCTGTCGAGAGCGACAACAGCACGGCCAGCGAGAGAAGCTTCGCGATCGAACGGGACGACATGAGGACCCCCTGCGCACCCCACGGGACTCACGTGAGCCGCGACGCCGCACAGCCCACTCCCGCAACGCGCAATGTCGAGACAACCAGGGTTTGGAGGACGAAAACGGCGCCGGAGCGCCTCAGAGCAAGATAGCCGCGCGCCGCGCGGACGCGCAACCTCAGGTCCCGACGAAGTGCGCGTTTTCGACCAACTTTCCGACAACACCGCAGAGACCGGGCCCTCCCGGGGCAGGGCGGGGCGGCGCACCTTTGTTGCGTTGCGGAAGAGCCCGAACGGGGGTTGGCGGTCGCGCGGGAGGGCCGCGGGTTCACCGAATCCCGGGTTGGCGTTATCCTTGTCACATGCCCGTGATCGTCGCACGCGCGGGCGAGGGAGCGGTTATGGACAAGTCTCCACGGAGTCTCGACGCTCTCGTCGAGCATCAGGTTCGGAAGTGGTCCACGGAGCGCAAGCGGGTGCCGACCCTCGTGGGCACGGGGCGGCGCTGGCCCGTGGTGACCATCTCGCGCGAGTACGGCGCGCGCGGGGCGGCGATCGGGCGCCTCCTCGCCGAGCGCCTCGAGTTCGACTTCTGGGACAAGAAGCTCGTCCAGGCCATCGCCGACGACGCGGGCGCCTCCCAGCGCGTCATCGAGACCCTCGACGAGCAGCGCAAGAACGCGTTCGGCGACATCCTGGCCTCCTTCGTCCAGGGGCGCGGCCTGTCCGCCGGGGACTACTTCCTGCGGCTCGGGCGCGTCGTGCAGGTCATCGCCGATCACGGCGCGGCCGTCGTCGTCGGCCGCGGCGCGAACTACCTCGTCCTGCCGGAGCAGGCGCTGCGGCTGCGCGTCGTCGCGCCGTTCGAGACCCGCGTCCGCGGGCTGATGGAGCGGGGCGGCCTCGACGAGAAGACGGCGCGCGCCGAGCTGCGGCTCGTCGAGAACGAGCGCGCGCTCTTCATCAAGCAGGCCTACAACAAGGACGTCACGAGCCCGACCGACTACGATCTCACGATCAACACCGGGACGCTCCCGGTGGAGGTCGCGGTGGAGGTCGCCGTCGCCGCCTACAAGGCCCGCTTCGGGGCGTTGCCGACGTGACGCGACGGAGCGGGCGGGCATCGCTCCCGCCCGCTCGCTCGGTGCGCCGCGCTCCGTCCGTCGCCGCGGGGCTCAACTTTTTTGATGCCGATCACCTCGTGTCTGATGCGAGTGCGAGGTGAGCGTCGGTGCCTGTCCGATGCCGCATCCCCCCTCCGGACGAGCGCGTGGTGTCGCGTTGCGTCCCGAAGGATGCCCACGAGGCCCATTCTTGCCGGCTCGAATCGCTGCTAGGGTCGAGTCTTCCCTTGGAAGCGATTTCGATGCGTGCGCACAGCTGACCCAACCAGCCGGGTGAGCTGCGCCCTCGTGTCGTGCGAAGGAGAACGGTCATGAGACGGGCTATCTTCAGTGCTCTGATGTCGGTGTGTCTGCTCGCGGTCGGGACCGCGTGGGCGGACCAGGCTCACGACGGCCACGGCAACAAGGTCGATCTCATCGAGGTCGTGCCCGACGCCGATGGCACCTTCTGGGCCTGCGTCAACGACGAGGGGAAGCTGCGCTTCATCCGGCCCGTCGAAGACTGCCGCAAGTCCGAGTTCCTCGTCTCGTGGAACGAGGTGGGGCCCCAGGGGCCGGCCGGGCCGCAGGGCGAGGTCGGTCCGCAGGGGCCGCAGGGGCCGCAGGGCGAGGTCGGGCCGCAGGGCCCCGCCGGTCCGCAGGGCGAGGTCGGGCCGCAGGGCCC
>SBGO01000546.1 GCA_006226565.1 Deltaproteobacteria bacterium
GCGCAGGCCAACCGGCCGGCGGACGTCCCCGTCCGCTGTGGATTCGGACGGCGGGCGGGCGGCGAACGACCGCCCGCCGCGCGGCGTCAGTCGAGGGTGTTGCGGGGCGTGGCGTCGAGGAGCGAGTCGAGGGGCGACTCGGCGGTCGTGCCCTGCGCCTCGGTCCACTGCATCGGCGGGTCGCGGTAGTTCAGCCCGGTCTCGAGGGGCTCGCGGCCGGCCGCGTCGAGCATGAAGCCGGCGCCGCCGTAGTACATGAAGTTGTTCACGAGGACCGTGTAGGTCGCGGCGACGTCGAGGGGGCTCCCGTCGGCGAGCTTCACCGTGAGGCCCTCGGCGCCGACGCCGTAGCGGATGCCGGCGACGGCCACGAAGCAGGCGTCGTCGCAGTAGTCGACCGCCGCCGTGAGCTGCGCGAGGATCTCGGCGCCGGTCAGGTCGACCTGGACGATGGAGTTGTCGTAGGACAGCACGGTCACGACGTCGGCCCGGGTGATCGCGCCGGCGGTGAGCCCGGCGCGCAGCCCGCCGCTGTTCTGGAGCGCGATGTCGGCCTCGGGGAGGGCCCAGAGCCAGGCGTCGGTGACCCAGTTCGCCTGGGTCCAGCTCTGCTTCAGCATCCCCTGGCCGAGGTAGCCGATGGTGTCGCCGAGGGCGTTCTCCATGGCGTCCTTCCAGCCGTTGACCAGGGCGAGGACGTCGGGGTCGGGGAGGATGCGCGGGTCGTAGCCGGCGTCCTGCCAGACGGCCTCGGAGGCGACGACCTTGCCGGGCTGTGCGGTGAGCTGCACGGTGAGCTCCACGCGGGAGTAGCCGGTCCAGCTCTGCCCCGACTCGACGATGAGCACGTCCGCGACGGTGCGCGAGGTGACCGCGCCGGAGTGCCCACCGAGGATGACGTCGACCTTGCCGCTGACGGCGGTCGCGAGGGCGTCGAGGCCGTCGCCGCTGAGGTGGGCGAGGACGACGATGGCGTCGGCACCCTCGGCGCGGGCGGCGTCGGCGGCGGTGGCGACCGTGGCCTCGGGCTGGGCGAAGGTCACGTCGGTGTAGTGCGGCCCGGCGGCGAGCTCGGGGGTGCCCGGGTGGGCCACGCCGATGACCGCGACGTCGACGCCGTCCACGGTGAAGATCTCGTAGTCCGAGTCGAACATCGCCGGGCCCGAGCCCACGGTGATGTTGGCGGCGAGGAACGAGAAGGACGCGTCGTCGATCCAGCTGGCGAGCTGGTCACGCCCGAGGTCGAGGTCGTGGTGACCGAGGGCGATGGCGTCGTAGTCCAGCGCGTTCATCACCTCGACGGCCGGCGTGCCGTCGAACCAGGTCGAGATGGGGGCGCCGACGAGGCTGTCGCCGCTCGACAGGGTCAGCCGCCGGGCCGGCTCGTCGTGCTTCCAGTCGGCGGCGAGCTGCGCGGCGCCGCCGATGACGATGCCGGAGACCGGCTCCGTGCCCGCGATCCAGCCCCGCTCGTTGGCGGTGTGCACGATGACCACGGTCCCGTGCTGCTGGGAGGTGCTGTCCGCCACGGCCGTGTCTTCTGCCACAGCCGTGTCGTTCGCCACCGCGGTGTCCTCCGCGACGACCGTGTCCGCGCCGACGCTGTCCGCGACGACCGTGTCGTCGGAGACGTCGGTCGACGTGCTCCCGCCGTCGCCCCCACAGGCGAGCCAGAACGCGGACGAGAGGATGGCGAGCGAGACACGGCAAGCGACGGTTGCCACGACGAACCTCCGGGGGGGACACGAGATCAGGGGTTGCGCGTGGCACACGCAAGCGACGTACCAACCCGTGAACCCGCTTCACACCTGGCCCACACGCACATCGAAGCCGCGGAGGCGTGCAATCTTGCACACACACCGCGGCCTCGCGGGTGCTCTCACCCGGTTCCTCGTCCTTTGTGATGGTCCGGCGGCGAGGTGACCCCGCCGCCGCGGTCAGCGCGCGGCGCTCACTCGATGATGTTGCGCGGCGCGGCGTCGATGAGCGTGTCGAGAGGCACGCGTGCGCTCGACTTCTGGACGGTCGTCCACTCCATGACCGGGTCCCGGTAGTTCAGGCCGGTGAAGATGGGGTCGTGCCCCGGGCCGTCGACCAGGAAGCCGGAGCCGCCGTAGTACATGAAGTTGTTGACGAGGACGGTGTAGACCGCCTTGGCGTTGATGGGCCGCCCGTCGTCGAGCACGACGCTGAGGCCGCCGCCGCCGTAGTCGTAGCGGATCCCCGACACGGCGACGATGCAGTTGCCGCCGCAGCTGTCGAGGCCCCCCTCGAGGAGGTCGACGACCTCGGCGCCGGTCAGGTCGACCTGGATGATGGAGTTGTCGTACGAGAGCATCGAGAGGATGTCGGCGCGGGTGATGTCGCCCGGTCCGACGTCGGCGCGCAGCCCGCCGGCGTTCTGGATGGCGATGTCCGCCTCCGGCAGCGCCCAGAGCCAGCTGTCGGTCACCCAGTTGGCCTGCATCCAGCTCCCGCGGGCGATGGTGGCCCCGGCGTAGGCGATGACGTCGCCGAGCTCCATCTCGAGCGCCTCGTCCCAGGCCCGCGCGATGTTCTTGACGGTCGGGTCGGGGAGGACCATCGGGTCGACGGCGAGCTGCCACGCGGCGTCGGCGGCGATCACGCGGTGGGTCGTCGTGTCGACCGTCAGGGCGACGTGGCTGTAGCCCACCCACTCCCCGCCGCTCTCCACGACGAGGACACCGTCGACCTCCTGCGTCGACTGCGTCAGGGCGTTGCCGCCGAGGATGACGTCGACGTAGGCGGAGGTGGCCTCGGCGAGGGCGATCAGGTCGGGGGTGTCGAGGTGGGCGAGCACGACCACGGCGTCGGCCCCCTGGGCGCGGGCGATGGCGGCGGCGAAGAGGACGATGGCGGTCGGCGGATGGAAAGTCACGCCCTCGTAGTAGGGACCGGCGGCCAGCTCGGGGGTGTCGGGGTGGGCGACACCGATGACGGCGATGGCGGCGTGGCCGACCTGGAAGATCTCGAACGGCTCGTCGCGGAGCTGCGGTCCCTTGATGTCGTCCTCGACGTTGGCCGCGAGGACGGTGAAGTCCGCCTCCGCGATCCAGGCGGCGAGCTGGTCACGGCCCAGGTCCAGCTCGTGGTTGCCGAGCGCGATGGCGTCGTAGCCCATGGCGTTCATCACGTCGACGCCCGGCTCGCCGCGGAACCAGGTGGAGACGGGCGAGACGGCGATGCTATCACCGCTCGACAGGGTGAGGCGCGAGGCGGGCTCGTTGCGGTTCCACAGGCCGGTGATCATCGCGGCCGAGTCGATCGCGCCGCGCTCGTTGGCCGTGTGGACGATGGTCACGTCGACGAAGCGGTGGTCGACCGTCGTCGGGAAGGGCAGCTCGTGCACGAAGATCTCGGGCACATAGCGGTCGCGGACGAGCTGGTCCGCGAGGACCACCTTCTCCTTCACGAAGGTGTCGGTGGAGTGGTCGTCGGCACACCCGGCGAGGAGTCCAGCGAGCAGGACAATAGGCAAAACGCGATGCACGGTGACGGACACGAGGCACCTCCTTCGCGTCGAGATTGCGTGGGGATTCGCAGACTTCGACGCAATCCCCGTGCCAGTCGGGAGACGTCGGCCAGGCCTATGTCGGGGCGATCGCGCTGTGAAAAACCAGTGTCCAATCACACAATGGGTGTGCGGAGGCGTGCGAAACCCGATTGCCCCCGACGCCCGCTCACCCGGCGCGGAGCGTGATCTCGGTGATCTCGGACGGCGCGCCGAGGCGCATCGGCGGCCCCCAGAAGCCGGTGCCGCGGCTGACGTAGAGCTGGCTCTTACCCGAGCGGTAGAGTCCGGCGACGTAGCGCATCGCGAGGCGGACGAGGAAGCCGAAGGGCCAGATCTGGCCGCCGTGGGTGTGCCCCGAGAGGGTGAGGTCGACGCCGCGCGCGGCGGCGTCGGGGAAGGTCGTCGGCGTGTGGGCGAGGAGGATGACGGGGCGGCTCGGGTCGCGCCCGGCGAGGGCCTGGTCGAGATCCTCGGGGAGGTGTGCGAGGGCGCCCTGCCGGTCGTGGGTGCCGGCGAGGTCGAAGCGGGCGTCGCCGCGGCCGAGGGTGCGGTGGGTGTTCGCGAGGACGGTCACGCCGTGGCGCTCGAAGACCTCGAGCCAGTCGTGGGGGCCGGAGTAGAGCTCGTGATTGCCGGTGACGCCATAGACGCCATTTCGGGCGCGCACGCCGTCGAATGGGGCGAGGTCGGCCTCGAAGTGGCGGGCGGGGCCGTCGATGAGGTCGCCGGTGACGACGACGCAGTCCGCGTCGATGGCGTTGACGCGGCGGACGACGCGCTCGAGCCAGCGGCGGGTGAGGATGGGGCCGACGTGGAGGTCGGAGAGCTGGACGACGCGGTAGCCGTCGAGCGCGGCGGGCCAGCGCGGGAGGTGAACGGTGACGAACTTCACCGGGGGGACGCGGAGGGCGCCGCGGAGGCCGACGGCGACGCCGAGGGCGCCGAGGCCGAGCACGACGAGGGCGCGGACGCGGGCGCTGGCGGGGTCGGCGAGGAGCCCGGGCAGGCCGAGGGCGAGGTCGCTGAGCACGAGCTGGGCAAAGAGGAGCCAGGCCAGGCCCATCCAGATCGCGCCGGGCCAGACGAGGACGCGGCCGAGGGGCGGGGGGACGAGGCGCTCGCCGGCGAAGGTGAGCGGGATGGTGGCGGCCAGCGCAGCGACGAGGACGGTCAGCGCCGGGCCGGCGGCCCACAGGGGCTGGGCGACGAGGCGCAGCCACAGGTAGTAGTGGATCGCCGCGAGGATCCCGACGGCGACGACAGCGAAGACGAGGTAGAACAGCTTCTTCGGCACGCGGGCCCTCCGTGAGCGGGCAGAGTAGGCCCCGTGGCGCGCGGCCCAACCCCGTTTCGTTCACGCCGCGGCGCGCCCGTGCCATCATCCGGCCATGCTCACGACCTCCGTGCTCGCCACTGCGCTCTCGCGCCACCGTCCCAAGCGGCTCTGGGGCGAGGCGCGGATGGCGCGCGCCGCGGTCGCCGTCATCGCGCGCGACGCGCCGGGCGGCGCGGGCGGGGTCGAGCTCCTCTTCATCGAGCGCGTGGTGCGGCCGGGCGACCCGTGGTCGGGGAACATGGCCTTCCCGGGAGGGCGCGCCCACGCCGAGGACGCGGACATCGTGGCGACGGCCGTCCGCGAGACCCACGAGGAGGTCGGCTTCGACCTCGGCGTCCACGGCGAGCGCGTCGGCCGGCTGTCGACGGTCCTGGCGATGACCCACAGCGGCCGGCGACCGATGGCGGTTCACCCGGTCGTCTTCACCGCGCGCGGCGGGGACGCGCTGACGCCGGCGCCGGGCGAGGTGGCCCACGCGCTGTGGATCCCGCTGGCGGCGCTCCGCGGCGAGGGGCACCGTGAACGCCACGCCCACCGTGTGCTGGGCGTCCCCTGGCGCTTCCCCGCGTGGCGCTGGGAGGGGCGCACCATCTGGGGCCTCACCCACCGGATGGTGAGCGAGCTCCTCCGCGTCACGGCGCGGGTGTGAGCCCGCGCCACCCCGGGCCCAGTTGGCCCGCGCTCGTCCCGAGCGCGGTGGTCGGTGGGCTTCTGCGACAGCGTCGCCCCGCCGGCCACCAGGCGCGAGTCAGGGAGTGTGGGCGCCCCGCCCGCACTCGACCGCCGAGGCCCAAAGACACACCATCTCTCGGGTCGGGCTTCCATGCAGGCGGGACGCCCGCAATCCGAGGACCGCACGGCACACGAGAGGGCGGCGGGCCCATCCCGTCGGCTCACCCCAAGCGCCGCCGCCCCTCGACCACCAGCAGGTCCGAGCGCCCCAGCGTCCAGCGCACATGCTGCGCCGGCGGCTCGGCCCGGAGGCGCCCCTGGTGGAGCAGCTCGAGGTGGCAGCGGACGCAGAGGCCGACGAGGTTCTCGCGCCCTTCCCCGCCGCCGCGGCTCCTGAAGACGAGGTGGTGCGGGGTCAGGTCGCGGTGTTCGCACACCGGCGACGCGCAGCGGAAGCGCTCGCGCTCGTAGACGTCCTGATAGGCCACGCGCGCCTGGTCGCCCGCGTCGCGGACCCTACGACCGTCGCCGACTGGCTCGACCGCGCCGGCGAGCGCACCGCGAAGCACCTCCGGGAGGAGGTCGAGGCCGTCGAGAGTCATCCGCGCCTTGATGGAGGCGAGCGAGCAGCCGAGCCGCTCGTTGGCGTACTGCGCAGGGCCGGCGTAGCCGAGGTGGCGCCAGCCGTCGGCGTCCCACAGCCGCCGCGCGAGCGCGCCGAGCCGGCGGTCCCGCCGCTGGAGCCGGGCGTTGACGTCACGGAGGTGGCGGTCGAGGGCGATCGGGTCGCGTGGCGGGTCGGGGAGGTCCCGCGCGGCGGCGTCGATGGCGTCGACGACCCGCTCAGCGAGGTCCGGTAGGTCGTTGGCGGCTCCGAAGGCCTCCTCCGCGACGAGCGCCTCGAGCCGGCGCTCGAGCTCACGCTGCTGTCGCCACGCGTCGGCGCGCCCACACCCGTCGAGGCGCAGCATCAGCTCGGGGTGACGAGTCTGGAGGGTGCTCATCGCCTCGGCGAGGAGCGCCTCGACGAGGGCGTCGTCGCTGGAGGCGCCGGTCTGGGCGTGGAGGAAGCGGCGCGTCGCCTCGTAGGCCCAGGCGGTGAGTCGGTCGACGGTGATCTGTAGGGTGCGACGCTCGTCCTCGGGGTCCTCGGGGGCGTCGTTCTCAGGCGCGCCCTCCCCTTCATCCTCGGCGTCGGCCGCCGCCCGCGCCTCGGCCAGGGCGGCGCGCATCCCGCGTACCGTGAGGGTCCGCGCCAGGGCGAGCAGCTCGGCCTCGGTCTCCGGCGTCGCAGCGCGCGCCAGCAGCTCGGCCATCGACCATCCGACCTCGCCCCGCGCCACGGCGTGCCGGGTCAGCGTCAGGACGGCGAGCCGCTCGGCGACGCGGGCCGTGTCTTCGGCCCAGCGGCGCCGCCGCCCGAGGCGCTCGAAGCTGTAGGCGCCGAGGTCGGGGAAACCGAGCTCGCCGACCCCGCCGGTTCGCACGAGCGCCGCCAGCCCCTCGCCAATCGCCAACCGCAAGGTCCCAGTTCCCCGCGCGAGCGCCACGAGGTCGGCGTCGACCCGCTGCAGCCACGCTCTCGGCGGGGCCTCCCGGGTCGCTGTCGGATGGGCGGAGACGTTCACGTCTCCTTATGCCACGGGGGGTTGCGCCCCCTCCCAACGCGCCCATGGCCGCATTTTCGGCCTCTCTGCCTCGCTCACGAGCGATTTTCCGTGATCAGCGCGCCCTCGCGCCCGCCAGCCCCTGCCACGCCCTCAATTCCGCCGGACCTCGACTTTTCGCTGGCTCGAGCCTGAGATCCGTCAAGCGGAATCTGACCGAAATGCCGTCCCGGACCGCGTTGCGAGCGCCCGGGCCGCGACGTACAGTCGCTCAGCCGCGAGTCGGCGCGACGGCGCCGCGCACGAACGAGCGAGAGCGCATGACCCACCTTTCCGCGAAGCCGACGACGAGGCGAGCTTCACGCCAGCACCGGAGGTCCCCATGGCGCGCGCCCGTGTCTTCATCGCCTGCTCCCTCGACGGCTTCATCGCCGGCGAGGACGATGATCTGAGCTGGCTGCCCGGCCCGGAGCCCGGCGACGCCCCCGGTGACGCGACGGAGCCCCCGTCGGACCACGGGTTCGGCGCCTTCCTCGCCGACGTCGGGGCGCTCCTGATGGGGCGCAACACCTATCGGGTCGTCGAGGGCTTCGACGGCGAGTGGTTCTACGGCGACCGCCCGGTGCTGGTAGCGACCCATCGCCCACTGACGCCCAAGATGCCGACCGTCCGCGCCGTCAGCGGCCCCATCGACGCGATGCTGGCCGAGGCCTTCGCCGCCGCGGACGGCAAGGACGTCTACGTCGACGGCGGCGACCTCATCCGGCAGGCCCTCGAGCGTGGCCTCATCGACGAGCTCATCGTCTCCGTCATCCCGGTCGTCCTCGGCCGCGGCGCGCCCCTCTTCGCCGGTGTCGACGGCCGCCACTTCCTCGACCTGGTGCGCTGCGAGCGGCAGCCGGGCGGCATGGTCCAGCTGACCTACCGCCCGCGCGGACGGCGCGCATCGTCTGCCGCCTAGGCACAGACGAGCGGCTCGTCCTGAGCGTCTTCGAGGGCCAGCGCCTCGTCCCCGGGTCGGTGCTCGCCGACCTCGCGGGCGAGTCGCCGCCTACGCCCGGACGCGCTCGCTCTTCGGGTCGTAGAACGGCCGCCGGCTGACCGTCGCGGGGTACCGGTCGTTGCCGATCTGGACCTCCCACGTCGCGTCGCTCAGATAGGCCTTCGTGATGGGCTCGCCCGCCTCGAGCATGAAGAGCCCGACCGCCCCGCCGAGGGTGTGGCCGTAGGAGGCGGCGCGCACGTAGCCGACGGCCGCGCCGTTCCGGTAGACGACCTCGCCGTGGAAGAGCAGTGGCTCGGGGTCGCTGACGAGCACCTGCATCAGCCGCCGCGTCGCCGGCTGCGCCTTCAGCGCGACGCAGGCGTCCTTGCCGATGAAGTCGGGCTTGTCGAGGTCGACCGCGAAGCCGAGCCCGGCCTCGTAGGGGTTGTCGGTGTTGTCGATGTCGTGGCCGTAGTCGCGGTAGCCCTTCTCCATCCGGAGCGACGCCAGCGCCTTCAGCCCCGCGTGGACGAGCCCGAGCGGCTCGCCCGCCGCCACGAGGCGGTCGTACACGTGCACCGCCTGCTCGCTCGGGATGAGCAGCTCGTAGCCGAGCTCCCCGAGGTAGGTGATGCGGTGGCACTGCACCCGCGCGTAGCCGATGTCGATCTCCTGCGACGCGCGGAACGGGAACGCCGCGTTCGACATGTCCGCCGACGTCACGCGCTCCATCAGCTCCCGCGAGCGCGGGCCCTGGACGTTGATCTGCGCCCACGCCCCGGTCACGTCGGTCACGAAGCAGTGCGCGCCCTCGGGCGTGTGCCGCTCGAGCCACTTCTCGACGTAGCGGTGCGCCGTGTCGGTCGCCACGACCAGGAAGCGGTCGTCCGCGAGCTTCGTCACCGTCAGGTCCGCCTGCAGCTTCCCGTCGTCCTGGAGCCACTGCGTGTAGACGATCTCGCCGACGGCCCCGTCGACCGCGTTGGCCGACACGCGGTCGAGCACGCGCCCCGCGTCGCGCCCCTGGACGAGGAACTTCGACATGAAGGACATGTCCATGAGGATGACGCCCTCCCGGCAGGCGACGTGCTCGGCGCGCCACTCCGGGAACCACGTCGGGCGGCCCCAGGTCAGCGGCCCGGGGTCGGGCGTCGTCCCCGCCGGCGCGTACCAGTCGGCGCACTCCCAGCCGCTCACGTCGCGGAAGAACGCCCCGCGCGCCGCCAGCCGGTCGTGGAGCGGCGTGCGCTTGGCGTCGCGCGCCGTCTCCTTGGCCTTGTTGGGGTAGTGGCACTTGTAGACGAGCCCCAGGGACTCGGCGATGCGCTCGCGCCGGTACTCCGGGTTCCCCTGGTAGGGGTGGAGCCGGTCGATGTTCATCCCGGTCACGTCCTGGTCGGGCTTGCCCGTCAGGATCCAGTGGGCGAGGAGGCGCCCCACCCCGCCGCCGGTCAGGATGCCGATGGAGTTGAGCCCGGCCGCGACGAAGAAGCCGTCGAGCTCCGGCGCCTCGCCGAGCACCGGCGCGAGGTCCGGCGTGAAGCTCTCCGGGCCGCAGAAGAGCTTCTTGATGCCCGTCTCCAGCGTGATCGGCACGCGGTTCATGGCCTTCTCGACGTACGGGCCCATGCGCTCCCAGTCGGGCGCGATCTCGCCGAAGGAGAAGTCGCCCGGGATGCCCTCGACCTTCCACGGCGCCGACACCGGCTCGAAGAGGCCGATCATCAGGCCCTCGCCCTCGGGGCGGATGTAGGTGTACGAGCCCGGGTCCTCGAGCACCGGGAGCTTCGGGTCGAGCCCCGGGATCTTGTCGGTCAGCAGGTAGTAGTGCTCGGCGGCCTGGAGCGGCGCGCTGACCCCGGCGCGGAGGCCCAGCTCGCGCGCCCACATGCCGGCGCAGTTGACGACCACCTCGGCCTCGATGTCGCCGTAGGCCGTGCGGACGCCCGCGACGCGCTTGCCGCGGCGGAGCACCGACTGGACCGGGACGCCCTCGATGATGCGGGCGCCGGCCATGCGCGCGCCCTTCGCCAGGGCCATCGTGAAGTCGACCGGGTTCACGCGGCCGTCCTCTTTGACGTAGAAGCCGGCGTGGAGGTCGTCGACCCGGGCGGGCGGGAAGAGGTCCTGGATCTCGCGCGGCGAGATCTCCTGCACGTCCACGCCGCAGTAGCGGTTGAACGCCGAGACGCGCCGGTACTCCTCGAGGCGGTCGCGGTCGGACGCGGCCTCGATGAAGCCGATGGGCATGAAGCCCGTGTGGAGGCCGGTCTCCTCCTCGAGCCGATAGAGGAGGTCGCGCGTGTACTTGCGCATCTCGGTCGAGGTCTCGGAGAACGAGCCGAAGGTCACCATCAGCCCGGCCGCGTGCCAGGTCGTGCCCGACGTCAGGCGGTCGCGCTCGAGCAGGAGCACGTCCTTCTCGCCCATCTTGGCCAGGTGATAGGCGACCGAGGTCCCGATCACGCCCCCACCGATCACCACGACGCGCGCCCGCTGGGGCAGCCTCGGCTCCGTCATCTCCGCGCTCCTCGCTGTGTCTGTCGCGCTGGAAGGCAACCCCGCCCCGCCCCCGCCGTCAAGCCTTCTCGTCGCGCGCGCCGTCGCTTCCGATGGTCGTTGCGCGGGCCCGGCCCGCGCTCTACGGTGACCCCATGAACCGCGCGTGGACCACGGTGGCGCCGACGGCCGCCCGCCCCCTCGGCGGGACTCCCCGCCACGCGGCGGACGTTCCGGACGACGCGCCGCCGCGGTGGAAGCGCTGTCCCGGCCGACCACGCCCTCGGCGGAGGCTGCCGTGATCACCCCAGCGTCCCGCCCCGTCGCCATCATCGACGCCACGCTCCGCGAGGGCGTCCAGGCCCCAGACGTCCGCTTCAGCCCCGAAGAGTCGCGCGAGATCGCCCGCGGCCTCGCCGCCGCCGAGGTCGACATGATCGAGGTCGGCCACCCGTGCGCCTCGGACCTCGAGCGCGCGCGGGTCGTCGCCGTCACCGAGGCCCGCCTCGGCCGACCCGTCCTCGCCCACGCCCGCGCCGTCCCCCGCGACGTCGAGGCGGTCGCCGACACCGGCGCCGACTGGGTCGGCATCTTCCTCGGCGTCAACGCGACCACCCGCCGCGCGCGCGTCCCCGAGGCCGCCGTCGAGGAGCTCCTCGCCCGCGTGGACGCCGCGGTCCGCCGCGCCAAGACCCTGGGGCTCGGCGTCCGCTACACCGTCGAGGACGCCTCGCGCACCGACGACGCCGACCTCGTCGCCGCCTTCGCCCGCGCCCTCGACGCCGGCGCCGACCGCCTCTGCTTCGCCGACAGCGTCGGCGCCCTCGAGCCCGCCGCCGTCGCCCACCGCGTCGGCGCCGTGCGCGCCGCGTTCCCCGCGGTCCCCCTCGAGGTCCACCTCCACAACGACCGCGGCCTCGCCCTCGCCAACGCCCTCGCCGCCGTCGACGCGGGCGCCGACTGGATCAGCGCCTCGGTCCTCGGCATCGGCGAGCGCTGCGGCATTACGGACACCTGCACCGTCATCGCCAACCTCGCTCACCGCGAGCTGCGCGCGCTCCCGCCGGCCGGCACGCTCCCGGCCGTCGCCGCCACGGTCGCCCGCTTCGCCGGGATCCCGTTCCCGCTGCGCAACCCCGTCGTCGGCCTCCACGCCTTCACCCACACGGCGCGCCTGCACGTCCTCGCGATGGCGCGCGACCCCGGCGCCTACGCCTGGATGGCCCCCGAGCGCCTCGGCCGCGAGCACGTCCTCGCCCCGCGCGCCGCGCCGCCCGAGACGACCGAAGGCGACGTCCCCTCCCGCGAAGACTGAGGAAAAACCGGGGTCGTCGCGGCCCCTGTAGCGCCGCCCCGGGCCCCGGGACTGCGGGCGTCCTGAGGACGTCGCAAAAAGCCCACCGACGGCGCCTCCAAAGACCGACCGCGCTCGGGACGAGCGCAGGCCACTTGGCCGGCGGACGTCCCGTCCGCCGTGGACTCGGTCAATGCGACAACCTCGGGACGCCCACGCTCCCTGACGGCGCGGCTCAGCTCGGCGTCTTGAGGTGCTTGACCAGCCCCGCGTGCCGCCCCTCCACCTCGAAGCCGAGGCGGTAGAAGTAGCCGCGCCGGTAGAAGCCCGTCGTCACGGTGTGGTAGCCGGCCGACGTCAGCCGCTTGAAGAGCTCGGCCATCAGCCCGTCGCCGACCCCCTGGCCGCGCCGCGACTCCGCGACGACCAGCTTCTCGAGGTGACAGACCCGGGTCTCCTGGTCGAGCCCGTAGTACATCCCACCGAGCACCGCGCCGCGCTCGTCGACCGCCAGCATGAAGCGGTGGTGCGCCTGGAAGGACACCAGGATGTCCGCCCCCGCGTACAGGCGCTGGAGCGCCGCCAGCTCCTTCGGGTTGACCGGCGGGCGCACGTAGTACGGGCGGCCGGCCTCGTCCTCCAGTGTGACCACGAGCTCCGCGCCGAGGCCGCGCGCCTCGCCGCCGAGGAGGCTCGCGTCGTCGTCCGGCTCGAGGTGCGGGTAGCCGAGGCGCGCCAGGAAGTACTCGAGCTCCGGCTCCGCCCCGGGCGCGCCGCGCAGGAGCCCGACCCGCTCGGTCAGCGCCTCCGGCGGGATCGCCCCGGTCCGCAGCTCGTCGATGAGGCCGTCGAGCTGCCGCCCGACCCAGTCCGGCGCCGTCTTCAGCACCGTCGCGCGGAACAGACGGGCCCGCACCTCCGGGTACTGCTGCCGCAGCTCCCCGAGCTGATAGGTCCGACACAGCTCCTGCACCATCTTCGCCCGCGCCTCGACCGTCGCGTCGCCGGCGAGCGTGGCCCAGGCCCGGTAGCGGTCGATGGCGTGGCGGAGCTGACGCGGCACCAGCCCGTGCGCCTCCACCTTCGCCACGAACGCGCGCGCCGCGCAGACCAGCGTCGGGGCCGCCTCCGGGTCGTCGACGAGCGTGCCCAGGAGCGTGAGCCCGTCCGGCACGCCGACCACCTCGAGGAGCCCGGTCAGCACCGCCTCCCACGGCGTCTCCCGCCCGACCTCCGGGTACTGAGCCATGACCGGCGCCACGAAGCCGCGCTCGAAGTCCGACAGCAGCCCGGCCAGGGTCCGGAACGGCCGCCGCCGCGCCGCCGACGCGAGCCGCGAGCCGGTCTTGTAGTCCTCGCCCGGGATGGCGAAGTTCTGCGGGCTCAGGTCCGCCGGGACGTGGCGCCGCAGCATCGCGTCCCACACCTCGAAGGTGACGCGCCCGACGCCCCAGCAGATCGCGGGCCACGCATCGGCGAGCGCGTCGCGGACATGGAGCCGCGCGATCTGCCAGTTCGCGCGCCGCGTCCCCTGGAACTGCTCGCTCCAGAGCCCGAGCTCGGGCCAGCGTCCGCCCTGGCGCGCCGCGACCGCGTGGCCGTCCCGGTCGCCGGCGACGAGGAGCCACATCTCCTCGTCCGCCGCCTCGAGGGTCCGGTCCCCGCCCTCGTCGTGGTCCATCTTGATGGCCAGGTCGTAGTGCCCGCGGAAGCGCGTGTGCACGGTGACGCGGTAGACCGAGCGCCAGGGCTCGCGCCAGCGCCGCGACACCCAGATCCCGCCGGGCGGGATGTCCGAGAGCCGGACGCTCGCCCCGTCGAAGAGGAGGAAGAGCGTCTCCTGGAGGAGCGGCGTCTGCCCGAAGGCGTCGAGGAGCCGCTCGCGCTCGTCGTCCTCGACCTCGTCGTCGAAGGCGACCACGTCCGCCCAGCCGTACTCCTGCCCCGACTCCGGATCGACGGCGAGCCGCGCCACCGGGCCGAGCCAGCGCCGGAAGC
>SBGO01000350.1 GCA_006226565.1 Deltaproteobacteria bacterium
TCGGCGCCCAGCAGGCGGCGGCGGCCGGCGGTGGCGAGCTCGACCCGGCCCTGGCGAAGCGCTTCGACGAGGCCGTCGAGGCGGGGCTGAAGGACCTCCCGCGGTCGCCGGAGATGCGCCTCCTCGCGCTCGCCGCCTACGTGGCGTCGGACCGCGCCCTCGAGGGCGTGAAGCGGGTGGAGCGCGGGCTCGACGCGCTGGCGCCCGACGCGCGCCGCGAGCTGTCGCTCCTGATGGGCCAGATCACGCTGGGCTTCGCGGTCCGCAACCGCGACCGGGCGGGGCTGAAGGCCGCGCGGGCCCGGCTCGACGCGGTCGCGAAGGGGCTCCCGAAGGAGCGCCCGGCGGGGTGGGACGAGCCGGCCTGGAAGTACACGCGCGCCGTGGCCGAGGTCGCCGATCGCGTCCTCGACGGCGCGACGCTGCCGGAGAGCGAGGCGCGCGAGGCGCTGAAGGCGCTGCCGCGGCCGCTGGTCGACTTCGACGCGGAGAGCTCGGCGGGGCGGATCTACGCCGAAGGGCTCGCCGCGACGCGCGGGACCCTGCTGCTCGCGCTCGACCAGCGCGAGGAGGCCATCGCGTCCTTCGGGCGGCTCCGGCACCTGGCGCCGAACGAGCCGGTGTCGAAGCTCGTCGCGGCGCAGGTGCAGCTCATGGTGGGCGACCCGAACGGGAGCTGGGAGCTCCTCAGCGACGGGCTCGGCGACCTGCGCCCCTTCGAGGCCTTCGCCGTCCACAAGTGGCGCTCGGTCGCCGCGCGGCTGACGGGCGAGGAAGAGGCGGCGCGCGGCGAGGCGCAGGCCCAGCTCGCGCTCTGGGACACGGCGCACGTGCCGGACGCGGTCGAGACGCGCTCGCCGCGGCCGATCTTCGTCGGGAGCTTCAACGTGGGGCTCAGCTTCATGCCCGGCGATCCGCTCCGGGTCGACGTGCACGCTACGCCGATCGTGCTGCTGGTGCCGGACGCGCCGCAGACCCGGGCGGAGGTGAAGGCGCTCGCCGAGGGCGCGCCGTCGAAATGAGGGCGCGCCCGGGGGTCGTCCGCGCCACCGGAAATGTGCTAGGAGGCGGTCGTCCAGCGCGAAGCTGGCGGCTCTCGATCGGTCGGAGGTGGGCCGTGCTCGTTCGTGGAATGGCGACGGTGGTGATGGTTGCGGGGCTCGCGTGGCCCGTGGGCGCCTGGAGCGCCGAGCCGACGCCGGCGGCGCCGACGCCGGCCGTGGTGCCCGAGAAGACGCCCGACGTCGCCCCCGCGCCGGCCCCGAAGCGCGTCCCCGACGGGGTCTTCGTCGGGAGCTTCGCGCTCGAGGACGGCCAGGCCGAGGTGCGCCTCGTCGTCGCGGCCGGCGTGCTGGTGGACGGCGCGATGCAGCTCCCGGGCGGAGGCGAGCCGATGCCCCTCGTGGCCTCGGGCGCCGTCGAGAGCGCGACGCTCCGGGCCGGCGGCGAGCGGGGCACCGACTACGTCCGGCTGACCGTCGAGTTCTTCGACGTGGACCGCGGCACCGGGACCTTCGAGGGGGTGCTGGCGCGGCATCGGGTCAGCGGCTCGTGGGCCGTCGAGCGGCGCTGACGCGGTGGTGCCCCCCACGCGGCGGACATCGTTGGCGCCGGTGACCTGGATTCGACCGGCGGACCCGGCGGACGCGGTGGCGATCGGGCGCATCATGCTGCGCGCCTTCCGCGACGCGCCCTCGGCGCCCTACGAGGCGGAGGAGCTGGGCGAGGACGTCGAGGGGCTCGGGCGCGACCTGCTCCGCTCGGCGCGCAGCGACGGGCACCTGATGCTGGTGACGGAGGTCGGAGCGACGCCGGTGGCGGTGGCGCGGGTCGCGCCGCGGGACCTCGCCCGGAGCCATCACATCGCGCAGGTGGTGCTGTGCGTGGACCCGGAGTGGCGTGGACGCGGCGTCGGCGAGGCCACGCTGCGCGCCGCCGAGGAGCGGGCCTTCTCGGAGCTCCGCGTCGAGCGCCTCGAGCTGCGCATCGCCTCGAACGACGAGGCGCTGCTCGCGCTCGCCCGGCGTGGCGGCTACCGCTGCGAGCGGACCGAGCGGGGCGCGCTCTTCACCGCGGGATCGGCAAAAGATCTTTTTTTCTACGTGCTCGATCGGTGAAGATGCGCGCTCCTTGAGAGTCGTGTGCCCGCCCCCGGGGTGGGAGGATCCGAGAGAGACCGCGTGGTATGCTGACGCGGCTCACGCCCGGAGGAGTCGATGCGTCTGAGAGTGTGGTGGATGGTGCTGGCCGCGCTGTGGCTCGCGGCCGGATGCGGCGGTGAGAGCAGCTCTTCGACGAGCGACGCTGACGACACGGCGACGGTGGACACCGGCGAGGAGTCCGACACCGGCGAGATCGTCATCACGTACGACACGGTGAGCCCGGACACGGTCCCCGTGGACACCTACGTGCCGCCCCAGCCCGGCGAGTTCGGCTACACCTGCGACAGCAACAGCGACTGCAACAGCGGCTGGTGCATCCAGACGGCGGACGGCCGGCAGTGCACGCGGACCTGCGTCGAGGAGTGCCCGCAGTTCTACGACTGCCGCGAGGCCCCCGGGACGGACGCGACCTACATCTGCGTGCCGAGCTTCACCCACCTCTGCGACCCGTGCGAGGAGACGGCGGACTGCAACGCCGACGGGCAGACGGGCAACTACTGCCTCAGCTACGGCGAGAGCGGGAAGTTCTGCGGCGGCGCCTGCAACAACGAGGCGGACTGCCCCGGCGGGTACGTGTGCCGGCTCGTGCCGGTCGGCGGCGGCGGTCAGGCGCGCCAGTGCGTGCCGCCGGACGGGACGCAGTGCCACTGCTCGCCGCTCGCGAAGGCGCTGCAGCTGTCGACGACGTGCTTCATCGAGAACGACAACGGCAAGTGCGAGGGCAAGCGCTTCTGCACGCAGGGCGGCCTGAACTCGTGTGACGCGGCCGATCCGTACCCGGAGTCCTGCAACGGCGCCGACGACAACTGCAACGGGATCGTCGACGACTTCCCGCCGAACTACCAGTGCTTCATCACCGGGTACCCGTACGGCGAGGACCAGCCGGAGCACGCGTGCCCCGGCCAGGGCACGTGCGTCGAAGGCGTCGAGACCTGCGTCGGCGAGGCGCCGAAGCCCGAGCAGTGCAACCTCATCGACGACGACTGCGACGGCGAGACCGACGAGGGCCTCTGCGACGACCAGAACCCCTGCACCCACGACTTCTGCAACGACGACGGAAACTGCGAGCACACCAACGACAACACGCTCCTGTGCGACGACGGGAACGTGTGCACGCAGGTCGACAAGTGCGAGGACGGCTTCTGCAAGGGCTTCAACCCCCTGCCCTGCGGCGACGGCAACGTCTGCTTCGACTACCACTGCGATCCGGTCGCGGGCTGCCTCAGCGAGTACGCCAACGGCGCGGCCTGTGAGGACGGCCAGCCCTGCACGATCAACGACAAGTGCAACCAGGGCGTCTGCGTCCCCGGCAGCTGGGACACCTGCGACGACGCCAACTCCTGCACCAACGACAGCTGCGTCGCCAACCAGGGCTGCACCCACACGAACGTGACCAACGGCCTGCCCTGCGGCGGCCAGAGCGGGCAGTGCACGGTCGGCCAGTGCATCAGCGGCAGCTGCATGGGCGTGGCGACCAACGAGGGCGGCACCTGCAACCCCGGCACGTCCATGACCGGGTGCCAGCAGGGCGTCTGCCGCAGCGGCTCGTGCAACGTCGAGTCGCGGCCCAACGGCTACGGCTGCATCGCCTCGAGCAAGGACTGCCCCACCGGGCAGTGCAACGGCGGCGTCTGCCTCTCCACCCCGGGGATCAACTGCACGGCCGAGTACGACGTCGACCTGTGCAACTCCGTGGACGTCAACGGCGTCTGCACCGCCAGCGGCGAGTGCAACGTCTCCCAGGCGCCGCCGGGCTTCACCTGCCCCGGCTGCGCCGGCATCTGCCTGGTGTGCTTCGGTATCCAGCTCTGCCTGCCGTTCTGAGCCGGGCGCGCGCCCGCGCGTCCGCACGCCGGCCGGGTCCGAGGGCCCGGCCGCGGCGTTGAGGTCCGAGGGGCCGATCCCGACCGTCCGCGGGATCGGCCTGCCTCACCGCGTCGCGCCACCGGCGGCCCCGGCCCCGTAGACCGCGGGTGGAACGCGCCCGAGCGGGCGCCGAGGCTTTTCCGCGGCGGACGCGAGACGGCCTCGAGCGGTTCGGCCGGCGGGGCCGAAACAACGCCGAAACACACCCCCGGTACGGTGCCGCGAGACGTTCACCGCGCAAGGAGAGCTCGCGCCCCATGAACAACCTCGACACCGTCTGGGTGTTGGTCTCAGCGTTCCTGGTCTTCTTCATGCACGCCGGCTTCGCGCTGCTCGAGTCCGGCTTCGGGCGGAAGAAGAACACCGTGAACATCCTCGCGAAGAACGTCTTGAACGTCGCGCTCGCGTCGCTCGCCTTCTACTTCGTCGGCTTCGGCCTCATGTTCGGCCAGGGCGACCTCGTCGGCGGCACCGGGTTCTTCCCGAGCTTCGACGGCACCGACGTCTTCAACACCCCGGAGAACCTGCCGGCGACGGCCTTATTCTTCTTCCAGATGGTCTTCGCCGCCACCGCCGCGACCATCGTCTCCGGCGCGGTCGCGGAGCGCATCAAGCTCGGCGCCTTCATGGTCTTCGCCTTCATCCTGGTGCTGGCGGTCTACCCCATCGTCGGCCACTGGGTCTGGGGCGGCGGCTTCCTCGCGGGCGACGGCTTCCACGACTTCGCCGGCTCGACCGTCGTCCACTCGGTCGGCGGCTGGGCGGCGCTGACCGGCGTCTTCTTCCTCGGGCCCCGCACCGGCAAGTACACCAAGGACGGCAAGGCGCGCGCCATCCCCGGCCACTCGATGCCGCTCGCCGCGGCCGGCATGTTCATCCTCTGGCTCGGCTGGTTCGGCTTCAACCCCGGCTCGCAGCTCAACGCCGACGGCGGCGAGATCGCCCGCATCGCGCTCTCCACCAACATGGCCGCGGCCGCCGGCGGCGTGACCGCCTGCATCACCGCCTGGATGGTCCTCAAGGCGCCCGACCTCTCGATGATCATCAACGGCATCCTCGCGGGCCTCGTGGCGATCACCGCCGGCTGCTCCGTCATCGACCCGCTCGGCTCCATCATCGTCGGCGCCATCGCCGGCGTGCTGGTCGTCTTCGCCGTCCTCGCCATCGACCGCGTGAAGCTCGACGACCCGGTCGGCGCCATCTCGGTCCACCTCGTGGGCGGCGTCTTCGGCACGATCATGGTCGGCTTCTTCTCGACCAACGCCGACGTCGGCCTCGGCCTCTTCCACGGCGGCGGCGCGGACCTCCTCCTGGCCCAGCTCGAGGGCGTGGCGGCCGTCGGCGGCTTCACCGTCCTCACCACGGCCGTCATCTGGTTCGCCCTCAAGAAGACCGTCGGCATCCGCGTCCACGCCGAGGACGAGTACATCGGCCTCGACATCGCCGAGCACAAGATGGAGGCGTACCCGAGCGACGCCATCCCGGGGCGTGGCCCCGCCGCCACCCACAACCAGGACGCCCTCGCGGCGAGCCTCGTCGCCGCCGCGGCGCCGGAGGCCTGACCCATCCACCGGGCGACCACGCCCACCGCGCCCGATGCGTCCCCGACCGAACATGCGGCGGTCGCGGACGCCACGGATGTTCCTCCTCAGGGAACGTGCTTGAGCGCCAGGCGAGCTTGGGGCATGACGAACCCCATGACCGTCCTGGCGCTCCTTTTTTCCATGGTCGCGCTGGCCTCTCCGAGCGCCGCGCGTCCCCCGCAGACCCTGGTCGTCACCGCCGACGGCTGGGACGTGGACCGCGGGCGCCTCACCCTGATCGAGGGCGACCGCGTGATCTTCGGCCCCGTCTCCGTCCACCTCGGACGGAGCGGGCTCGCGTGGGGCCTCGGCCTCCACCGCCCGCCCGCCCGCGCCGAGGGGCCCAGCAAGCGCGAGGGAGACGGACGCTCCCCGGCCGGCGTCTTCACCGTCGGCGCGCGCTACGATCGCGCCGACAGCGCGGACGCCTACTGCGTCGACGACCCGGCCTCCGACCAGTACAACGCCATCGTGACGCTCCCGCCCGGCGCCCGCCCGAGCTGGTCGAGCGCCGAGCGCATGCGCGACTATCGCGTGGCCGTCGTCATCACCCACAACGCGGGCCGCGTCGCCGGCCGGGGCAGCTGCATCTTCCTCCACGAGAGCGACCGCCCCACCGCCGGCTGCACCGCCCTCGCCCGCGAGGACCTCGACCGCCTGCTGACCCTGCTCGCGCCCGGCGCGCGCGTGGTGCAGCTCCCCGCCGCGAGCTACCGGGCCCTCGTCGGCCCGTGGAAGCTCCCGCCGCCGACCCTGGTCGGCCTCTCCAGCCCCGACGACCCCCACGAGTGAGGCCCATGGCCGACGACCCGCGTATCGCCCGCTTCACCGCGCTCAAGGCGCAGTTCCCCCAGAGCGAGATGCCCCGTTGGAGCCTCGCGACCGCCTACGAGGACGCCAAGCGCTACCCCGAGGCCATCGTCGAGCTCCAGGAGCTCGTCGCGCTCAAGCCCGACTACTGCGTGGCCTTCATCCACCTCGGCAGCTGCCTCATCGCCGAGGAGCGCTACGAGGAGGCCATCGCGGCGCTCGAGGAGGGCCGCCGCCTGGCGATCGAGCAGGGGCACCTGGCGCCGAAGAACGAGGCGGAGATGCTGATCGACCAGGCGCGCGAGGAGCTCGACTGAGCGCTCCCGCCGCCCGCCGGTGCCGCCGCGTCAGTAGCAGACGTTGACGACGTCGTAGGTCATCGTCCCGAAGGGGTAGGTCGACGCGCCGGACCGGTGGGGCACGTTGACGATCGCGACGTGGGCGATGTCGGCGCCGTAGCCGGGGATCGCGAGGACCTCGACGCCGTTCATCGTGACGCTCAGGTCGCCGCCGGAGCGCGTGACGCGGAAGCTCGCGCTGCCGCTCACCGCGGCCGTTCCGCCGTACGCGTTGGTGGGCGAGCGGACCCGCACGACGGGGCTCCCGTAGGCGGTCGAGCCGCCGTCGCTGAAGCCGACGAGCACCTCGATGAGGCCGGCCGCGTTGGTGAGCGCGACGCCGCCGAGGGTGAGCTCGGCGATGGAGCTGCTCCACCCGAGGTCGGCGGTGAGGTCGAAGTCGCCGGTGCCGATCGCCTGCGGCCAGGTGAGCTGGTTCCCCTGGTCCTGATTCAGGTCGTAGATCCACGACTGCGTGGGGGACGACGGCGTGGTGGCGTAGGGGGCGTCGGTGACGGTCAGGGTCGAGCCGGCCACGGTGTAGGTCGGCAGCCCGCCGACGGGATCGGTGGTCCAGATCGCCGCGAGCGCGGTGCCGTCGAAGTCGTCGGCCACGACGGGCTCGTCGACGAGCCCGTCGCAGTCCTCGTCGAGCCCCGAGGCGCAGATCTCGACGCCGCAGGACGTGAGGAGCCCGGTCGCCCGGGCATACTCGTGCTGGAACTGCACCGCCGGGGCGGAGGCGTAGCGGGTCGCGACCTCGTCCCCCTGGTCGACGGCGTGGCGCGTGCAGACGCGGCCCGCGCCGTCGCTCAGGACGGCGTTCCACGCGATGAACGGGTACGCGGAGCTGTCGGGGGTCGTCATCGCGTCGAGGGACGCGCTGGCGGCGGTGCCCTGACCGCTCAGGGTGCAGGCGCCGAGCGCCGCGAAGCGCGTGCGGTCGAGGCCGAGGGCGACGTTCCAGTAGGACTTGTTGGCGAGCTGCTCGTTGCCGCGATAGACGGCCGCGGCGAAGAGGTAGCCGTCGGGGTTGGCGCCGGGGGCGGCGTCGAGATCGGCGACGTTGCCGAGCTGGCTGACGTCCACGAGGGTCGGCGCGCCGACGCCGCCGACGCAGTCGATCCGCAGGTTGTCCAGGTAGAGCCAGGTGTCCCGGGTCGGCCCGCCGGTGCAGGCGAAGCCGACGACCACGGTGGTCGCGCGGGCGCCGCCGGCGTCGTGCAGGAGGAGGAGGTCGTCCTCGGGCGCGGTGGTGTCGCCACAGTCGAGCTTGGCCGAGCAGAACAGGTCGTCGAAGCTGACCGCGACGTCGAAGAACCCCTGCTGAGCGGCGCGGGCGATGGTGAGGTCGAAGGTCACGGGCGTGTCGGCGTCGGCGACGCAGGCGACCGTGCGCGACAGCGGGCCGGAGGCGGTGGGGTTGGCGTAGGTCGCGGGGTCGATGAGCGCCGCCGAGGTGTCGTACAGCGCGTCGAGGGTGAGGCGCACGGCGTTCGGCGAGGAGTCGGCGTCGCAGCTCCCGACGTAGCTGATCGAGCCCGCGCCGTCGCCGTACCCGTCGGAGTCGATCTGGCGCGTCCACACCGTCTCGCCGGCGAGGTTGACGACCGTCAGCGTGTACTCGGCGTTGCCGACGCCGGGCAGCGCGAGCGGCGCGACCTCGATCGCGAGCCTCGCCCCGGCGTCGGGCGCGGTGGGCGTGTCGGCGCAGGCCAGGTGCGCGGTGCCCACGAGGATCCACACTGCGAAACGCTTCATTGGTCCCTCGCCGCGCGGGTGAGGCTGGACGATAGCACCCCGGTCGCTGCGTCGCAGCATCGGGAGCCTCAGCGCGGGAGGTTCCCGGTGAAGTCGCGGACGTTGCGGATGGCGGTCTGGAGGTCGAGGAGCGCGCGGCGCAGGTTCGGATCGCCGGCCTCGCGCCCGTCCATGAAGTCGGCGAGGCGCTTCGAGATGCGCGAGATGTCGTCGAGGATGTGGGTGAAGTCGGCGGGCGGGACGCCGTCGACGAGCTGCCCCGCGACGGGCTGGCCGCCCCCGCCGGGGCTGATCGCGAGCACCATCTCGCCGAGGAGCCCGCTGCGCGCGACCTGATAGGCGGAGGCGGTGGTCAGGAGCGCGCCGTAGCGCTCGCCGTCGAAGATCTCGACGTCGACGAGGACGCGGTAGCCCTGGGCGCCGAGCTCGCGGATGGCGACGTCGGTGACCTCGCCGGCCTCGATGCCGCTGACGAGGACGGGGCTCCCGACGTGGAGGCCGTGGGCCTCGGGGAGCACCACGCCGAAGCCGAGCGCGTCGCGCCCGAGCGCGAGGCCCTTCCGCGGCACGTAGTAGACGCTGAAGAGGACGGCGGCGGCGACGACGGCGCCGACGACGAGGCCGATCCAGAAGTTGGCGCGGGCGTTCGGTTTCACGGGGCTCCTGGGGCTCCTGGGGCTCCTGGGGGCGCGGGCGGCGCGGCGTTGGGGACCTCGCCGAGGAAGAAGCGCGCGAGCCGCTCGGCCATCGCGTCGCGGCTCCCGTCGGCGGCCACCCGGCCGCGGTCCATGAAGACGACGTGGTCCGCGAGCCGCTCCACGTCCTCGCGCTGGTGGGTGACGATGACCGTGGTGCGCTCGGGGTCCGCGGTGAGCTCGGCGAGCAGATCGAGGAGCCCGCCGAGGGCCTCGGGGTCCAGGCCGGTCAGCGGCTCGTCGAGCAGCAGCACGCCGGGATCGAAGGCCAGCGCGCGGGCGAGGCCGAGGCGCTTGCGCTCGCCGCCGGACAGGGTCGAGACGTTGCGGCTCTCGGGCAGGCGCACGCGCTCGAGCATGGTGCGCGCGCGGTCCCGGGCCTCGGCCGGCTTCACGCCCGCCGAGGTCAGGGGCCAGACGATGTTGTCGACCGGCGACAGGCCGGGGAAGAGCCCCTCGCGCTGGAAGACGAAGCCGAGGCGCGGGCCGCGGAGGCGGCGCTTGAGGAGCTCGCGCTCGCTCAGGGCGAGGAGCTCGAGGCGCTCGCCGCCGAGGTCCAGCCAGACCTCGCCCGACAGGTCGGGGGCGCGCTCGAAGTAGCTCCCCTCGACGCGGCCGAGGAGCGAGAGCAGGGTCGACTTGCCGCTCGCCGAGCGTCCGAGGAGCGCGGTCGTGCGGCCGGCGGGCAGCTCCAGCGCCGGGATGTCGAGGGTGAACTCGGGCCCGAGGCGCCAGACCAGGTCGCGCACGGCGTACGCCGAACGGGGCGGTGCGCCGCTCATCCGAGGGTCGCCACGATGAGGGTGGTGAAGACGTGGTCGCTGACCAGGACCAGGAAGCTCGCGACGACCACGGCGCTCATGGTGTGGCGGCCGAGGACGCCGGCGTCGGCCTTGTCTTTGAGGCCGAAGGCGACGCCGAGGGAGGCGATGATGACGCCGAAGCCGCCGGCCTTGAGGAGCCCGCACGCGAAGTCGACCGGGGCCAGCGCGTCGACGGCGCGGTTCAGGTAGTGGACGGGCGAGATGCCGAGCTTCGCGGCGCCCAGGATCATGCCCCCGATGAGCCCGAGCAGGATGGCGGAGACCGTGAGCAGCACCGTGCCGCTGATGCAGGCCCACACGCGGGGGGCGATCAGCTCGCGGTCGATGTCGAGAGACATCGCGCGCATCGCCTGGGCCTGGCCGGAGAGCGTGACCATGCCGAGCTCGCTGGCGAGCCCGGCGCCCGCCTTGCCGGCCATGAGCAGCGCCGTGAAGACCGGCGCCAGCTCGCGGACCAGGGAGACGCTGACGATGTCGGCGACCATGTGCTCCATGCCGAGGCGGGCGAGCTGGAGCGAGGTCTGGAGCGCGATGACCATGCCGGCGAAGAGCGCGGCGATGCCGACGAGGGGCAGCGCGCTCAGCGCGACGCGGCCGAGCTGGGTCACGTAGTCCGAGGGGCGCATCCGCGGGAGCGCCCGCGTCGCGCGGGCGAGGACGGCGCCGAGGAAGCGCGCCTCGCGCCCGAAGGCGGCGACCCCGGAGGTCGGGCTCACGGGCGCGCCATCCCGGTGAGGGTGAGCTTCAGCGTCCCGCCCTCGCCGTTTCGGAAAGCCAGCTCGAGGTCGCGGCTCTCGCCGATGTGCAGCGGGGCGATCGTCTGCGAGACGACGCCGAGCTTGTCGTCCGAGGCGAAGGCGTCCTCGTCCATCAGGGAGACGGTCAGGATGCCGCCGGAGCGCGCGTCGAAGACGAAGCTGTCGCCCCACTTCGGCTCCTGGGAGCCCTCGACGACGCCGGTCTCGAAGCGCTGGCCGTCGTACTCGACGACGACGTAGGGGTCGGTGACGCCGGGGCCATCGTCGGTGTCCGGCAGGCCCGCGGCCGAGACCACGGTGAGCGAGACGCGCTCCGCCAGCGGGGCGGCGGCGGGCTCGGCCGGCGTGGGGACGTCGCCCGTGGGCGCGACGCCGTGGCGCGCCAGGTACTCGTCCACGGCGCGGGCGCTGGGGCCGTCGCTGGCCGGGCAGGCCGCGAGGGACGGCGCGACGATCGCGAGGGCCGCGGCGAGGATGGGCAGGGGAGACGGGCGTCGCATCGGCTCCGTTATGCCACACGGGGCGGAGGCGGGACACCTGCGCACCCCGGCCGGTCGTGATTGTTTGGTTCCCCGGCGCTGGCGCATGTGCGAGATTTCACGGCATGAACGCCGTCTGGAGCGAATCGAACGGGCACGCCCTGCCCTCCCTCGTCACCGCGATCCCCGGGCCGAAGAGCCAGGCCGCCGTGGACGTGCTCGCGCGCCACGAGTCGCCGGGCATCACGGCGCGGCGCGCGCGACAAGGCGAGGCGCGCGGGGTGGGCAAGGACCCCATCGTGTGGGACCGCGCGGCCGGCGCGAACGTCTGGGACGTCGACGGGAACCGCTTCGTCGACCTCACGGCGGGCTTCGGCGTGGCGATGGTCGGCCACGCCCACCCGCGGGTCGTCGAGGCCGTCCGCGAGCAGTCCGGGCGCCTCCTGCACGGGATGGGGGACGTGTTCCCGAACGGGCCGCGCATCGCGCTGATGGAGCGGCTCGCGGCGCTGGCGCCGGGGGAGCTGTCGCAGTGCATCCTGACCGGCGGCGGGGCCGAGGCGGTCGAGGCGGCGCTGAAGACCGCGGCGCTGGCGAGCGGCAAGCCGGGCGTGCTGGCGTTCTGGGGCAGCTACCACGGGCTCAGCTACGGGGCGCTGGCGGCGACGGCGTACAAGGGCGACTTCCGGGCCCCGTTCTACGGGCAGCTCGGGCACCACGTGCGGCACCTGCCCTACGGCTGCGACCCGGCGCTGATCGAGGGGCTCCTGGCCGGGCCGGCGAGCGGCGGCGAGATGATCGGGACGATCCTGGTCGAGCCGATGCTCGGCCGCGGGGGGCAGGTGGTGCCGCCGCCCGGATGGCTCGCCGCGCTGCGACGGATCGCGGACGAGCGCGGGGTCGTCCTCATCTTCGACGAGATCTACACCGGGCTCGGGCGGACGGGCGCGTGGTGGTGCGGCGACCACGACGCGGTCGTCCCCGACGTGCTCTGCACCGGCAAGGCGCTGGCGGGCGGGATGCCCATCGGCGCCGCCCTCGCGCGCCCGGACGTCATGGCGGCGTGGGGCCAGAGCGTCGGCGAGGCCATCCACACCGCGACCTTCCTCGGCCACCCGGTGGTCGCGGCGGCGGCGCTGGCGACCCTCGAGGTGATGCAGGCGATGGACGCGCCGGCGGCGGCGCGCGCCTTCGAGGCGGCGACGCGGGCGCGCTTCGGCGATCGCGTGCGGGGCCGCGGGGCGATGCTGGGGATCACCCTCCCGTCCCCGGGCGCCGCGGCGCGGATCATGGGCCGGGCGCTCAAGCGCGGCGTCATCACGCTCCCCGGCGGCGTCTACGGCGACATCATCGGGCTGACCCCGCCCCTGGCGCTCTCCGAGGCGCAGATCACCTACGCCTTCGACGTGCTCGCCGACGCCATCGCCGAGGAGGAGGCCGCCGGTGGCTGAGCCTCGCGAGACCCTCCACGCCGACCTGCTCGCCTTCGCGCAGGCGCCGGAGGCCGACCGCTTCGACGCCCTCGCCGACCGCGTCGTCGCCTATCAGGCGGCAGCGCTGCCGACGTACGGGCGCCTCGTGCGGGCGCGCGGCGGAGCGCCGGCGGGGTGGCGCGAGGCGCCGCTGGTCCCGACCGACCTCTTCCGCGACCTCGATCTGTGCTCGCTCCCCGGCGCGGCGGCGACCTTCCGCACTTCCGGGACCACGGTGGGCGCGCGCGGGTCGCGGCGCGTGCCGGACCTGTCGCTCTACGACGCCGCCATGGGCGCGCCCTTCGTGGCCCACGTGCTCGGCGGCGACGCGACCCCACGGCCTTGGCTCTGCCTCGTCCCGGCGCCCGAGGCCGCGCCCGACAGCTCGCTCGCGCACATGGTGGGTGCGCTCTCGCGGCGCCTCGCGTCGCGGGTCGTGTGGGCCTTCGACCTCGCGACCGGCGTCGACGTCGCAGCCTGCGAGGCGTTCTTCGACGCCGCCGACGGGCCCGTCGTCGTGCTCACGACGGCCTTCGCGCTGGCGCACCTGCTCGACCAGGTGGCGGTCCCGAGACCGCTCGCGGCGGGCTCGCGCGCCATGCTGACCGGCGGCTTCAAGGGCAAGGCCGAGGAGGTCAGCGAGGAGGCGCAGCTCGCCGACGTCGAGCGCCTCCTCGGGCTCGCGGCGGACGCGGTCGTCCCGGAGTACGGGATGACGGAGCTGTCGAGCCAGGCCTACGGGCGCCCGCTGGTCGCGAACCCGAGCCTGCGGCTGCGGGTCGTGGATCCCCAGACCCAGCGCGACCTTCCCGCCGGCGAGGTCGGGCTCGTCGCGTGCTTCGACCTCCTGAACCTCGACAACGTCTCGGCGATCCTGACCGGGGACCTCGGGCGCCTCGACGCCGACGGCCGCCTGACGCTGCTCGGCCGCGCCCCGGACGCCGTCATCCGCGGCTGCTCGCTGACCGCCGAGGAGCTGCGCGCGCGGACCGCGGGGCGATGAGGCTCTTCGCCCTCGGGGATCTGGCGCGCGGGCCGGGGGCGGCGCTCCTCGAGGCGACCGTCGCGACCGGCTTCTCCGAGGGGGTCGCGCGCGCGGGGCTCAGCGCCGAGG
>SBGO01000698.1 GCA_006226565.1 Deltaproteobacteria bacterium
CCCCGTCGGAGGGGGCGCGGCTGGCCGCGCAGGGCGAAGCGCTCTTCTTCGGCCGTGGCGGCTGCCACGCGTGTCACAGCGTGGGCAAGCGCGGGACGATGCTCACCGGGCCCAACCTGGGCGTCTCGGAGGACTTCCCGCGGCCCTTCGCCAGGCGCGCCGCCGAGCGCCGCCCCGGCCTCACGCCCCTCGCCTACGCGCTGGAGTCGGTGGTCGACCCCGACGCCTTCGTCGTGCCGACCTACGCTCCCGGCGTGATGAAGCGTCCCGAGGAGCCGCCCATCGCGCTGAACGACGACGAGCTGCTCGCGGTCGCGGCCTACGTGGCGTCCATCGGTGCCGCGGCGCCCGCCGCGCCCGACGAGCTGGCGACGGCCCGGGCGAGCATCGCGAAGCTCCGCGCCGCCCGCGCGACGCGCCTCGCGCACAAGCCGTAGCCCGACGCGACGTGCCGGGCGGTGGCGGCCACCGGAACAAAAAAAAGCCCCGGAAATCCGGGGCTTTCTTTTGGGAGCGGGAGACGGGATTCGAACCCGCGACATTCAGCTTGGGAAGCTGACGCTCTACCGACTGAGCTACTCCCGCGCAGCGGTGACGCAGTTCGTAAGGCAGGTGGGCGGCGTTGTCAATCCCTCTCGTAAGCCGACCCGCACGAAGCTCAGAGCAGCGCCTCTATCTCCTCGACGAGGGAGCGCAGCGCGGCCGCCTCCGTCGGGCCGAGGCCGTCGACGGCGGCCCGGAGCGCGCGCACCTTCTCGCGGATCGCCTCGGTGCGCAGCCGGATGTCGGCGTTGAGCTTCTCGAGCTTGGCGTTGGTCCGCTCGTAGCGCGCGTGGAGCTCCTGCTCGCGGCGCTTGGCGCGATCCCCCGCGATGACGCGCAGCAGCACCTGCGGCAGCTCCTTCCAGAAGCCGCTGTCCTTGATGACGTAGTCCGCGACCTTCTGGCGGTACGCCTCGACGACCAGCCCCTCGCTGCCGGCCGAGGTCATCAGCACGAAGGGCGCCGTGACGCCCGCCTCGCGCAGCTCCGTCAGGAGGTCGAGCCCGCGCGTCCCGGGGATGCGGTTGTCGACGAGCAGCACGTCGAAGGCCATCTGGCGCGCGAAGCGCACCGCCTCCTCCGAGTCGCGCGTGAACTGCACCAGCGAGAACGCCGTCCCTTCCCCGGTCAGCGCCTTTCGAATCAGCATCTGGTGCGTCGCCTCGTCCTCGACCACCAACACCGTGAACCGCTCGGCTTCCACGCTTCCCCCTGGAGAACCCCGACGACCGCCGCCCGCGTCGAGCTGGCACGACCCGCCCCGCGAACGTCTCGCGCCCCGCCCCGGTCGTCAACCGGCGCGCCCCGCGTCGCCGCGAACGCGCCTACGCACGGAGCGCCACGCGCCCTTCGCAGCGGCGCGCCCGGGCCCGCGTCCCACGCGGGTGAATGATTGCTTGACCCCTGGCTCGGATCTTGCTGCCCTCGTCCAGGATCAGGAGCCGGAGCCACCACGATGCCAGCCGACGCTCGCGACCACGCCGTCCTCGTCAACCCGCACGCCGACCGGGCCCGCGGGGATCTCGCCGAACGCATCGCCGAGATCATCCCGCCGGAGCACGTCTTCGTCAGCGACTCGAACGAGAGCTACGACGACCTGGTGGGCGATCTCCTCTCCCGCGGCTACGACACCGTCTTCACGGCCGGCGGCGACGGCACGGTCAACCGCTTCATCAACGCGCTCCCCACCGCGTCCCCGCCGCGCATCGGCGTCCTCGCCCTCGGCGCCGGCAACGGCCTCGCCAGCGTCACCTCCGGCTGCATCGCCACCGATCCCCTGACGGACCTGCGCAACTACGTCCTCAACCCGACCACCGACTCCATCCGCCTCTCGCTCTGCGAGGCGGAGGGCACGCGCTTCGCCTTCGCCGGGCTCGGCCTCGACGCCGCCGCGCTGTCGGACTTCCGCGGCCTCCTCGGCACCGTGGGCAAGAAGGGCCCGCTGCACCGCCTCCTCAACGGCCGCGGCGGCTACCTCACGGCGGTCTTCGCGGTCACCTTCCCGCGCCGCCTCTTCGCCAAGCGCGTCCACGTGCGCGCCACCAACCTCGGCGCCCCCGCCCACGTCGTCCGCCTCTCCGACCAGGGCGCCGACGTCGTCGCCACCCTCCCGACCGGTGCGACGATCTACGAGGGCCCGGCGAACGCCACCGTCCTCGGCACGGCTCCCTACTTCGGGCACCGCTTCCGCCTGCTCCCCTTCGCCGGCCTCGACCCGCAGCGCTTCCACCTGCGCATCTCCGCGGTGGCCCCGACCCGCCTCCTCGCGGGCATCGCCAGCATCCGCAAGGGCACCTTCAGCCACCCCGCCCTCCACGACTTCCTCGTCGAGCGCGTCCGCCTCGAGTACTCCGAGCCGGTCCCCTACCAGCTCGCCGGCGACCTCATGGGCGAGCGCCAGACCCTCGAGGTCGGCGTCAGCCCCGGCGCCGTCGACCTCGTCCGCTTCAACTGACCTCGCCCACCGCGCGAGCGCGACCGGATAGCGACGCGTCCGCGGCTGGGGTACGTTCGCTTCATGCCGCAACCCCACCCGACTGACGAGTGGCAGCTCTGGGTCGACGAGTCGGGCGACTTCGACGCCGAGCACGGCGACGTCGTCGTAGCAGGCCTCCTCGTCCGCGCCGACGTCGCGGCCGTCGCCGATCGGACGCTCCGTCGCGCGCTCCAGGCGGCCGCGCCCGATTGCCCGTGGCCCCTCCACGCCACCCTGACGCGCCGCCTCAGCATGTACGTACTTTGGCCGGTCCACGCCGCGACGCGGCGCGGCACGAAGCTCGACCCGCTGACGCGGGATGCGTTGAGCGTCCTCGAACACTACGCCGAGAAGCCGCTCGCCCGGGCGCTCACCGCGCTGAACAAGAACCGGGAGCCCTCGGCCGACGTCCTCGACACGCTCGACCTGTGGCTCGACGAGGGGGCCTACTCGCGAGCGTTGAAGGAGCGGCGCGCGACCGTTCGACTCGCCATCTCCCGCACCCTCGAGGCGGTCGGGAAGAGCGCCGGCGACGATAGGATCTGGAGCGTCGCCGCCGCGGAGGCCGTCGTCGGCGATGCCTATGGGCAACCGCTCGACGACCGCTACCTGAGCCTCCTCGCGTGCGCGCTCTACCGCACTCGAAACATCCTTCTTCAGCGTCCGGGCCACCACATCGTGCGGGTGCTCGCTTCGGAGCGAGGCGTCCACCCCCGACGCGGGGCTGAACGCGAGCCCCTCCGACAACGTCACGTCGCGTGGGCCTCGCTCGCCGCGGCGTGGTCGACGGATCTCACGGTGACCCGCGGGGACGCCTCGGTCGAGCTCCGCCCTTGCCGGACCTACAAGTACGAGGACGCGCCGAGCCCCTTCGTCGTCGCGGACTGGCTCGCGAACGCGTGCCTCTACCCGTGCTCGACCGACTGGGGAATCCGCGACCTGACCGGACGCCTGCGCGATCGGCTCGCGCTTCCCTGTGACGTCGCCGGGCTCGCCACGATCGCGGCGTCGGGCGCCGCCTGGAGCCGCGAACGCGCCGCAGAGCGAGGCGCGCCGCTGGCCGCGCTCACGGACGGAAAACGCTGGAGCCGCGAGCAGGCAACCGCATGGGCAGCCGCGCTCGCTACGGAGCGGGGAAGATGAGCCGCCCTCCCTTGCCGGACCTGTTGACCGCGTGGGCCTCGCTGAAGGACCCCGACGCGTCGGACGCGGTGCGCAAGCCCGCCCTCCAGCGCGTCTTTGACGAGATCGTGCGTGTCGCCAAGGCGACGACGGGCATCGACGAGCGCGACGACATCACCTTGGAGGCATTCGAGAAGATCGAGCGTGCGCTCAGGGCTCCCTCCAACCGTGGCATGGTGACCCGCACCGAAGGCGGCGTGCGCTCCTACGTCCGCAAGACCCTCCGCAGCCTCGTCGCTGACCACCACGCCGAGGCGCATCGGCTCGTGCGCGACGTCGTCGAGGAGACGCCGGCGGCGACAGACGCGCCAGACGAACCGGAATCTGAGCTGATCGAGCGATTCGAGGCGGAGGTGGTCGCTCCCTTCGCGCGGCGACGGCGCGCCGATCGCGAGGGCACCCTCCCCAGCGCAGTGCGTGAGATGGTGGCGCTCCGCCGGGGCGAGCGAACCGTCGCAGACCTGCTCGGGCTGCCGGAGGAGTCCCCCGACTTCGAACGAGCCCGGGCCGCGCTGTACCAGCGCCACTGCGTCGCGCGGCGCGAGCTGCTCGGGGAGATCGACAGGCGCGAGCGACGCGGTCTTCTCTGCGCCGAGGATGCCGAGGTATTCCGTGCGATCGTCGACTGGCTGAGGCGACGGCGCCGCGCTACCGCGAGGAGGCGCCCATGAGACGGAGCGCGGTCAGGACAGTCCGTATCGGTTGCGTTCGACGCCCGGCAATCTCTCTGAGGTCGGGGATGAGGGACACCGCCAGCGCGTTCGGCGCGAGGCCATGGCAACGATGAAGACACTCTTCCAACAGGACGACCTCGCGGCGCTCGGCTTTCCCGACGCCCAGCTCGGCGCGCCCGAGCCGGTGCCAGTCCCGACAGCGGACAGCACAGCCCGTGGCTTCAGCAGCGCCGACGCGGCCGCTGACCCGTGGACGGCCATCCTCCGACCACCGGATGCGGACGAGGTGCTCCTCCCCGCCGGTGTCGAGGCCGCGGAGGCGGCGGGCTTCGAGGTGAGCTGGGGAGAGACTACCGAGCGGCTCTATTTCACGTGCGAGGCCCCCTTTCGCGTGCTCCCCGACGGGGCTGCCGGGGTCGCGCGCGTCGCGGACCGCGTGATCCTCACGCTGTCGCAGCTCACAGGGCCCTGCCTGCTCCTCGGCGCAGAGGACATCGGCGTCGCCATCGCGACGGAGGCGGGGCGGCCCTACCTGTGCGCCTTCGAAGGGCGTCCATTGGCGTTGCCGCCGACGTACATCGCCACACCGCCGGTCGCCGACTGGCTCGAGCCCTTCATTGAAGACACCTGGCTCGTCGACCTCGTCCGCGCGCGTCTCGAGAGCCCCCGGCCGTGGGACCACGCGGTCGCCGCGGGGGTTCTGGACCGCCTCCATCGCTCGACGCCGAAGGACGCCCGGCGCCGGGTCGCGGCGCTGCTCGCGACCGGCCGCGCCGAGCCGACGTCCCCCGCGAGAGTCTGGTTCGAGGCGCTCGATGCCGTTCAGCTCCACGCGCTCGACCGCGAGACGGCCGAGGAGGCGCAGATCCTCACCGAAGCGCTCGACGACACGCTGAGCCGCCTCGACCCGGACGCTTCGGTCTGGTGCGAGACGATGAGCGCGCTTCTCGCGGACCGCGACGACCTCGAGGGCGTGTGGACGCTGCTCGACGCAGCCAACGCCGACGCGCGGACACGCGCCGTGCTCGACGCGCTCGACGACCGGATGCGCGACGACGTCCGGGCCTGGCCGCCCTTCGAGATATCGAACGAGCAACGCCTCATCCGCGCGGCAAGCGCCACGCCGGATGCCTGGTGGGTCGCGCCGTGGCACCTGTGGCGCGACGAGCGATGAGCGCCACCGCGCCTTCGACTGGGCCACTGCTCGTCGCCGTCAGCGCGTCGACCGGTTCGCTTTGGGTCCTCGCGAGCGAGGCCGAACCGCACGTCCACCTCGGGGACGACGCGACCCGTGCCTGGCGGGACGCGAGCCTCGCGCTGAGTCGATCGCTGCCGCTCGTCTGGACCTCGATCCGCGAGCGCGTCCGCGAGCTTCCGGTAGCGCGCCCGGTCGCGGCCATGGCGCGCCTTCACCACGTCGTCGAGCGGTCCTACGTCCTCGACGGCGCATCGCTCGGGCTCGCCTTCGCCCTCGAGCAGGCATCCCGTGTGCTCGGCCTCCCGCTCCCGAGCGATCTCGCGACGAGCGCGCGCATCGACGCCTGGGGCGCCGTCAGTGCCATCGACGAGCTGGCGTTCAAAGCGACGACGATCGCCAAACAAGCGCCGTTCGTCCGCAGGCTTCTGGTCGCCGCAGACCAGGAGGACGGCTGCACCGAGGCGAGCGCTCTCGGGCTCGAGGTGATTCCCGTCAAGCGGGTCGCCGACGCGCTCGACGTCGCCTTCCCCGACCTCGCCGACGGCCTCGTCGGCGTGGACGGCATCCACGAGACCCGCGCCGACCGCGTCGAGGCCTTCTATCGGCTCGCGCTCTCGGAGCGCTCGGAGATGGTGGATTGGACACCGGTCGCACGCGCGGCCGAGGCGCTCCTCGACACCTGGGACGAGTCCCTGAACGGAAGCGAGCGCCACCTCCTACGCTTCACGCTCGCCGTGGCGCACCGTCACCAGGGACAGCGCGTCCCCCTCGATCTGCCAGACGAGAGCTGGCTGAACGCCCAACCGAGCCCGCTCCGCCAGCGGCACGTCGCGCAGCTCGTCCAGCACGCCGCCGACACCGGCTCACCGTCTCCCGAAGCGGCCCGGGCGCTCGCTGGTCGCTACGTACCGGCCAACCCACAGGATCGCTTCCCCGAGCACCTCGAGATCCTCGGCGCCCTCGCGCGCCTGGACGCGGTCACCGGGCGCCCAGAGGCGGCGCTCCGAAGCCAGCTCGACCTGGCGCGGGCCCTCCTCGCACGCGGTCGCGTCGCGAGCACGAGCTTCCAGCTGAGCGAGGCGTTCCGACTCGCCGGCGCGCTCGGCGACGAGCGCAGCTACGACGAGGCGCTGCACCTCCTCGACGAGGCCGAGCGGCTCGGCGACGTGGACGCTGGCGGCGGACGCGTGTACGTCGACGTGGCACGCGGACGTGCGGAGGTGCTCCTCGGGCGCCTCGAAGAAGCCGACGAGCGCCTCACCGCTATCGGGCGGGTCGTCGGGGCGCCTTTTCATGTCCTCGGCGCAGCCCTCCGCTGGCGTATCGCGGCGCGCCCCGCGGAGCCCTCGACGCTCCGCGCGGAGCTCGACGTGCTCGGCGCGAAGGCGCGCTCGGCGTTATCCGCGCGCCGGCTGACTCTGCTCGTCGCGCTCGACGACGCCGCGCGCGCCGGGGACCGGGCCGCCGCAGACGCGGCCCTCGCCGGGCTGACGGAGCTCGAGCCCGAGCCACTCGACCAGCTCCGCCGGACGCGGGACGCCGCGCGTTGGCCGGAAGCGGCGGACTACGTGCGCCGCTTCTACCCGTACTGAACGCTACGCGGCGCGCTCGTGGTCACGGCACATACGGTGCCCGCACTCGGGGCACGATGGCCTACGCCACCGAAACGCAGGCTCGCGGAGATGCGCTCCGGAGCGTGGACAGGCGTAGAGAGGCCCGTACGAAGGCCCGGGAAGTTTTCCCCCGGCCCAGGTCGCGTCTGTCGCCGCCCCTTCCCACGGCTGCCCGAGTCGCGGGTGGATTCATCCTGGTGCGGAGTTTGGAACCCGAGTTTTCGGGGTCCGGGTGCGGAGTCTACGAGGATGCGCTCCCGTTCAGGCGGCGGCGACGAGGTCGGCGAGCTCGCGGCAGCCGCGGGCGACGCGCATGCGGACGGCGGCGGCCGCGAGGCCGCTCTCTCGGGCGAGCTCCGCGTTGTCCTCGCCGAGGACGCGACGCAGGGCGAAGGCGGCGTTCGGGCCCACGGCCTCGAGGAGGCGGGACCGCCCCTCGCTGACCAGGGCTGGGATACGCTCGTCGTCGACCCCGAGGCGGACGGCGATGGCGTCGTCGTCGTGACCGGCGACGGACATGCCGAGCGCGCGGGTCGCGACGTGCTCGTCGCCGGCGGCGACGAGCGCGACGAGACGACCGCCCAGCTCGACCTCAGGGCGCGCCGCGGGGCGCTCGGGCACGGTCGCCTCACCGTGCCAACCGCTCCAGGCCGTGGCGAGGCGCTCGATCTTCGCCTGCTGGCACGAGACACCGTCACGGCGGGCGCGGATGTGGTCGGCCCTTCGCAGCCCTCGGGCGGCGAGCAGGCTCGCGCGTGACTCCGGTCGAGCAAGCCAGGTGCGGGCAGCGCGCGTCCACTCGGCGGCTGTCCGCGTCTCTCCCGGCTCGACGAAGCGCCAGAGCTCGCTCAGCGCGACCCACGCGTCGTCGCGGGTCGCCCCGGTCCGAGCCGCGGCGCGCTGGAGCGCCTGCTCGAGCTCGTCGAGCTCACCGCGCGAGAGCGCGCGGAGCAGCTCGGTGAAGGTGTATCGGGTCGCCTCTGCAGCGCGCGGTGCCATCCTGCCTCCGGGGTTCGTTCACCCCAGGCACCGCCACGCGCGGCAGGATCTGACACTTACGATCGCCTTTTTCGGAGCGTCGGCGAAGCTGCGCCCGTCAGCTCTCCTCGGCTTGCTCCTCACGGATCTGCTTCACGACGTCCAACAGCGGCCCGAGTCGACTCGACTCCACGCCCGTCTCCGCAAGTCGTTGCAGCGCGGCCTCGGCCTCGTCCAACAGAAGACCTCGTTCAGTGACCTCAGACAGGTGGGCCAGGAGCGCGCAAGCACGAGCATGCTGCCAAGCGACATCGACATCGACAGGAGACTCGGAGTACCACGCGCGATTCTCGCGGACACCCTCGACGAGGCAGCGGCGCGCATCTTCTCTCCGTTCCGCCTTCGCGAGATCGCCCGCAAGTGCGAGCCTTCGTTCACCAAGCGCAGCGCGGAGCACAGGGATCACGTCGGCGCGCCACTCCCGTTCGTTCGCGTCGGGCTCTGGGCTGCAGTCGCCGGGGTGCGCTGTATGCGTTCCAAGAAGCTCGCCGAGAATCGCTAGCCCTTCGAGCACGAATCCTCCGTCGTAGCGCCGCAAGTGGCGGCATAGAACCATCTCGAGATGTCGGCTCAGCCTCCGGTCAGTCTCGTCGCAGGCGGCTCTCCCCGACATCTGGACGAGGTGCGCCCTCCCAACGACCAAGAAGAACTCCAGAGCCGCCGGCAGGAGGCTGCGCTCGAACAGGTCCCGGCCCCACCACATGGTGATGGAGAAAAAGACGAACCCCCTGAGAACTCCACCTGAGTCGTCCTCGCCCGCAGCAGAGTCGCCCTGCGCTCGCTCAACGAGCCGCCGACCCTCGACGACCATCTCGGCGACGACGTCGCCGAGTTGAGGCGTGTCTTCAGCCCCTTCGATTAGATGCGCGACCAAGTCCAAGAGGCTAGCCAGGAGTCCGACCGCGAGGTCGCGACGTTCAGGATGCGCGCGCGCCAGATCACGGCTGATATCGACGGCTCTGACGAAAAGGTCCCGAGCCCGCCCATGATCGCTCACATCCCCTGCAATCGCTCGTAGTTCATTGGCGGCGTTGTCCATCACGAGGACGTCCAGATCGTCAACGCTGTTCTGCTCGGTGTCGTCAAGCCCTTGCGATAGACGGGCCGCGTCCAACAGCAATCCGAAGACCTGGTCCGGCTCGGCAACATCCCTCACGTCCGATGCCGTTTCGCGAAGTGCCTCGACGAGGTCGTCGGCCCTCTCCCGATCGTCAGGATCTCGATCGACTATCTCGCGCCGCACGCGGAGCGACTCCGCCAACAACGGCCACGCCCGCCCCCAGTCGTCGTTCGCTCGATGCCCTTGGCCAAGACGCTCGAGAGCGCCGGCCAGGTCCTCTTTCAGGTCGATACGTTGTGGTTCCGAGTAGACGATCTCACGCCGGAGCGCGACGGCTTCTTTGAGTGCCCCACCCTCGGCGTCGGATTGCTCCTCGAGGTGGGTCGCGAGCTTCTGTTTGATGTCGCGGCGGCCTGGAGCCATTCGGTACGCATCTCTGAGGCGGACCAGAGCCTCAGAAGAGGCAGCAAGCGCCTCATCCTCGTGCCCATGTCGTTTCGCCATGGAAGCAAGCTCGTCGAGGCTGTCCGCGAGCTCCATCAAGGTACTTGCGTCGCCTGGTGCCTCGTCGAAGAGTCGACGTCGGGCTTTGACCACGTCAGCGTGCAACGCAAGTGCTACTTCACTCTGTCCAACAGAGTCGGCGAGTTCGCTGAGCATGCCTAGTCCACGCACGCCTGTATCGCCCAATACCGGGAGCAGTTCTCGAACGAGCACGAGCAGTTCCGTGAAGAAGGTCGCGCGCTCATTCGGATCCAACCCGCGCGATGCCAGTCTCTCCAGCCGCCCAACATGTTCTGTCCAGGAATCAGTGGCACCGACTCCATCGGTAGCAAGAACGGAGGTCACGACTCGAACAGCCTCTTGGTACGTGTCCTCGGCCACTCCCGCCAGACGGACGCGACACACCCGCGCGAGCCAGATGGTCATGTAGCGATGCCAACTCAGTTGATCTCGGAGCCTCTTGACGAAAGCTGTCAGCTGGGCACGTAGCTCGTGAATTCCCTCCAACGCTTCCGCCTCTTCCGATGATTGGGCACCGCCTCGCCCCACACAGTCGAAAGCGCGTTCGATCGAACGCAAACAGTCCTGGAGCGAGTCTTCATCGGCAGATTGCGCCGCGCTACGAAGCGCCAACTTGGCTCGTTCGAGCCACTCACTCGTGTCGTCGTGGGTGGCTTCAGGCTGAAGACGAAACCGCTGGATATTGTCTTGAATGAATTCGAGAGCCCAATCGACATAGTGCCCAATGTCACGAGGCAGTCTCGCTCCTGTCAAGAGAGCATCGGCGTCCAGCACATCCAGCGCCTCACGATAGAGAGCGGTGGCCGCGTCGGGATCCTCCGAACGCCGCGCGAGTCCCATCAGCGCCATGCACAGATAATGGCGTGCAATGTCCGCATCCGGCTCATGCTCGACGGTACGCCGGTACCCCGTCAGGCTGGCGTTGAGGATGGCCTCCGACGCGCGACGATGGCCGGTCAACGCCAACGATTCACCAATACTCCGGGTGACCTCGGCGAGACGCTCGGCGCGATGCTCCGTGGCGGCGCTCACAAGGATGGAGAGGACGGCTCGTGGTCCCTCGCCGCCGTCGGGGTCGCGCCCCCAGCGCAGCCCGATGGCCTCCACCACGGCGCTGAGGACCTTGACCCGCACCTCCTTGTCCTCGATGTCGAGGAGTCGCGCGACCGTGTCACCCCGTCCCGCCTCGACGAGCTCGGGTGCGAAGAGCGCCAGCGCGCCCGCGAGCTCCATGAACCGGGGCTCCCCATCCAAGCCGATGGCACGCGTCGCCCACTCGAAGAGGAGGTCGCCGTCGGGAAGACGGGCCGGCGCGAGGCGGCGCCGCAGCTCCCGGAACAAGATCTGCTCGGCGAGGCGCTGGTGGGTAAAGACGTAGCCCGAGACCGACCGCTCGGCGCCCTGCCCCTCCTCGCTCGGCCTCATCAGCACCGAGGCCGCGACGAGCTCCTCGATGGGGTCGAGCTTGGCGATCTTGTCCCTTCCGCCGTGGGGGGCCGACCACCTGTCGACCATCTCATCGGCTTCCGCCGCCGGCAGGTCGGGCCTGCGCCTCTCGTAGAGCCTGCCCCCGATGTCCGCGAGCGTGACGCGCAGGCCGGGGAGATCCTCGGTCAATCGGTCGAGGTAGGCCTCGAAGAGCTTCGTCTCGTCGAGCCCGGCGGCGACTGACTTCGAGTCGCGGAACGTCTCGTGGAAGAGGTGTAGGTGGAGCGGCGAGCCGAGGAGCCGCCTGACCTCCGGCCGAAGCTCCTCCCACCCTAGCGCCGAGGCGCCCTCCGGCGCACCTTGCCGCAGCTCGTAGGCGGCCTTCGCCTCCGCCTCGCTGAATGGTCGGAGCGTCAGCCAGCGGTCGGGCTCGCGCTGGTCGAGGGGCGTCTCGGGCTCTCGTCCATCGCCGAAGATCTCGAAGATGCTGATGTTCGTGAACCCTGGAGCGCCGTGCTCCAACGCCAGGAGGTTGTGCCGACGCAGCGACTCCCATGCGCCGGTCCGCATCGACACCACGAGCCGCATCCATGGGTGCTCCGCGATCGCGGGCAGTGCCTGATTGAGCGCCTTGACCAGATCGGTAAAGCGCGCCGCCTCGTTGAGCGCATCGAGCACCAACCAGACGCGACGCTTCTTGTCGTCTTCGGAAGCCACCGCGAGCCGCGAGAGGAGATCTTCGAGGCTCGTGAAGGCCCCCGCACGGATTCCCGCCTGGCGACACACCGCGTCGCACAGGACCTGAGACGCCGCGACACCGGCGTCGCCATCGTAGGCGCTGCGTCCCTGCAGGTAGAGCACCACATCGCCTTGCTTTCGCCTGTCGACGAACTGACTCAGTCTCGTCGCACCGTTCGGACGGTCCCGCACGCGACGCGACTCGGACCCGATGTCGATGCCCTCCCGGGCTTCGAGCAGTCCACCTACGAAGCGCGCGAGCAGCGAGCTCTTCCCCGAGCCTGCCTCCCCGATGACGAGCACGGCGCGACCACGCTCGCGCTCGCCCGCCGTCATGGCTTCTTCGAACACGGCGTCAATTCCCGCGCGGTCGAGGTACGATTCGGGGAAGTACTTCCGGCCTGTGACCTGGCCCAGCATGTTTTGGGCCGTCAGCTCGGCGTATTCCGCAAGATAGCGCCGATGGGCGTTCTCCCGGTCGAGCCCGAGGTCCACCTGCTTGGCCCGAAGGAGCGCTGTGACCGGGCCCGCTAGGTCTACTCGTGACGCGTATCGCTCCACCCCGCGGAGGCGGACGCGCTTGTCGCTCACACCGTCGACCATCGCGGCATGCTCGATCAGGCCGCCGCCGCGCATCGGCTGGTCGCTCGCGTCGTCGTCGAGCGGGAGCACGAACGGAAAGACCGGGAGGGCCACGCCGTCGCTCGCCAGCGCGACGACCTCGGACTCGTCGAAGAGGTGCGAGATAGTTGCCTCGGCGTGCTCGGTGGGAAACTGCGCGTCCAGGTGCGCGCCGAGGAGCCGGATCACGTGCCGCTCGCCCGCGATGTCGTCGACGCGACGGAAGAGCGTCAGCGACCCCGGCGGGAAGAGGGTCGCGACTGCCCGCTCGACGAGGGGGAGGAGCCACATCAGCTGCTGCGCGTCCCGGTCCGAGGTGGCGCACGTCCACGCGCCTCGCTGATGGGCAAGCGCGTTCCGGAGGTGCCAGATGGCGTCGTTCGCGCTCACGGCGGGTCCGCGCTCTCCAACCCGGCCGGCGAGGAGTGAGGCCCACGGATCATCGTCAACCCCCCTGCGCAGCCGATCGACCTCTCGCCATCCGTCGCACAGCGCGGGGAAGTAGGTGCTCCGGGATGAGGGCCGACTCGGGCTCGTTTCCAAAACGACATCTCCGGCTGAAGCCCAGAAACGGACGAGCTCGCGGCAGAGCTTCGTCCATTCGCGCCAGTGTGGCAGCCGGAGGCCGCGAATGGCGTCCCCGAGGGCGAGATCCCGGCCGTCCGAGTCGAGGTAGTCCGCCAGGAGCACCAGCCCGGTGACCCTCATCGCCTGATACGCCGCGAAGATCGCGTTGTTGATCCGTTTCTCGGGCGCGGCGTGGAGGTCGCGCGCCAAGGCCAGCGGGTACGCGACAGGGAACGGCACGAGGTCAAGGTCCAGGTCGAACGCGGTGTCGTATGCCGCAGGCGGGTCGGATGGAGTGACGAGGCCATGCTCGCCGCAGACCAGGAACGAGCCCACCTTGGTGAGCTCTGCATCGCATTTGGGACAGCGCATCGACGCTCCGGTGCAACCTGCTCAGGACAGCACAAGAGCATCCGAGATCAAAGCCCAGTTGAGGCGACGCAATCCACGATGGAGAGCGGGCGGCAGGCGCCTCCCCGGCGCCCGCCGCCCAGCGCGCTACTTCTTCGGCGAGGCGTTGCCGCGACCGCCGCCGGACGGGCTGCCGCTCGTGCTCGGCCAGTTGCCGCCTACGGGCGCGAACGGGTTGCCCGCACCGCGAGTGCCGCCCTTG
>SBGO01000745.1 GCA_006226565.1 Deltaproteobacteria bacterium
TGGGAGGCGCGCCGTGGGCGCGGCTGGTCGGGCTCGCGCGGCGGGCGCTCGCGGGGCGCCGTCGGGGCTGAGCGGGGCCCTCCGGGCTGTTCGCCATGCCCCACCGCCTGTGCCATTTACTCCCCGCCGCGGGCCGAGCGCCGCGTCAACCCCGCCTGGGACGCCGCTCCGCGCTGGCACGGCCGTTGCTTCGGATCCCTGTGGCGGCGACGGGCCACGCGCCGCGCTGTCGTGAGCGCTCGCTCGCCGTCGAGGAGCGCCGAGATGAAGCATCACGTCTTCGCCCTGTTCGACACGCACGCTGCGGCGGAGCGCGCGGTCCACGAGATCCACATGCTCGATGCGCCCGGCCACCGCGTCAGCATCATCATGCACCGGGACCGCCTCGAGGAGGCGGACATCGGCTTCACCGAGACCCACGCGTGGCACGGCCTGTCGCTCGGCGCCCTGTACGGCGCCGGAGCGGGGGTGATCATCGGCGGGCTCGTCGCCGGGCCGATGGGCCTCTTCGGCGCCGGCCCGCTGGCGACGGCCGCCCTCGGGGCGGGGACCGGCAGCCTCCTCGGCGGGCTCGGAGGGGCCCTGTCCGGCGCGGGCGATCCGGACCACGACCTCGAGCGGCTCGCCGAGGGCCTCGCGGCGGGCAAGGTGCTCCTCAACGTGACCGGGCCCAACCGCCGGACGACCCACCTCATCGGGAGGATCATGGCCGAGCACGGCGGCGAGGTCGTCCACAGCCGCGGGCTCCGGCCGGCCGCCTGACCGCGCCGTGCCGCGCCTCGCCCCCCGAGCGCCGGGGTCGCGCAGCGCAATGTCGCGGCTTCGAAAGCGGAATCTCGTTGGTTCGGGGTCGAGCGCCGTGCCAGAGTCGCCGCCATGACCGACCTGCGCGCGCGTACTCTCCTGGTCGCCACGGCCCTCGTCGCGGCGAGCCTCGCCGGCTGCTTGACGGATGGCGACAGCGCCGCCGACGCCACGGGCGGGGACACGCTCGCGGTCGACAGCGCCGTCGAGGCGGACACGATCGACGACACGGGGACCGCCGACACCGCGGTCAGCGACACCGCGTCGGCGAACGACACGGCGAGCGCCGACACCGCGGTCCCCCTGGGGACGTGCGCGGCGCGCTGTGGCGAGTACGTCACCGGCGCGAGCTGCCAGTGCGATCCCGCCTGCACCCAGTACGACAACTGCTGCACCGACTACGCCGCGCTCTGCTCGGGCGGCCCGGCCGCGACCGACTTCGTCGTCGCCAAGGACACCGAGTGCGCCGATCCCGGCGACTGGTTCGTCGTCACCCGCGTCCGCGACGGCGACACCATCGATCTCGCCACCGGGGACGCGGTCCGCTTCCTGGTCGTCGACACCACCGAGATCAGCTCCAACGACTGCGAGGCGTGGGAGGCGAAGGCCTTCACGAAGGCCGCGGTCGAGGCGAGCGGCGAGGTCTGCCTGGTGTCGGACCCGACCTCGGACGATCGCGACCTCTACGATCGGCTGCTGCGCTACGTCTACGTGCGCGACGCGGCCGCCGACGGCGCGCCCATCAACCTCAACGTGCGCCTCGTCCGCCTCGGCTACGCCCGGGTCTACTACCCCTACGCGTACGGGCGCGTGTACGAGGACGAGGCCAAGGCCGCGCAGGCCGCCGCGGCGGAGGAGCTGCTCGGCGGCTGGGGCGCCTGCGGCTGGTGAGCGGGCGCGGCGCTCGACACCTGCGCCCCCATCTGGGCTAAAACGGTCCGCGTCGGGGCGGTGGCGCCCCGGCGTCGCATCCCACGAGGTCCCCATGCTGCTCCACGAGCTCGTCGGCCATGATCGCGTCGTTCGCGCGCTGACACAGGCGAACGCCTCGGGGACCGCCCACCACGCCTACCTCTTCCAGGGGCCCGAGGGCGTGGGCAAGCGCCAGGCCGCCTTCGGCTTCGCGGCGCTCGTCAACTGCGTCGGCGACGTGGCCGAGCCCGGCCGGGTCGCCTGCGGCAAGTGTCGCCACTGTCGCCGCATCCTGACGATGGCCGCCGATCCCGAGGCGACCGCGCACCCGGACGTCCTGACGCTGGTCCCCGACGGGCGCCAGATCAAGATCGCCCAGGTGCGCGACGTGCTGCGGATGGTGCCGTTCCCGCCGATCGAGGCGCGCTTTCGCGTCGTCATCGTCGATCCGGCGGACGTCCTCGGCGAGGAGGCCGCCAACGCGCTCCTCAAGACCCTCGAGGAGCCGCCGTCCCGGACCCGCTTCGTCCTGCTGACGAGCCGGCCGGCGGCCCTCCTGACGACCATCAAGTCGCGCTGCCAGCGGATGGTCTTCGGGCGGCTCCCCGACGAGGCGCTGATCGACCTCCTCGTCGCCCGCCACGGCTGGGATCGCGCGCAGGCCGAGCGCCTCGCGCCGGTCGCGGACGGCAGCGTCGGCGCCGCGCTGGCCCTCGAGGGGGATCCGGTGATGGCGGCGCGCGACGAGATCATGGCGCGCTTTCTGGGGATCGCGCCCGGCGACACCCTCGAGGGGCTGAAGCTCGCGGCGTGGATCAGCGAGCACGCGGGCACGCGCGACACGATCATCAACCTGCTCGAGCGGCTCCTGCGCGACGCGCTGCTCGTCCGCCTCGGCGTCCCCCAGCGCCTCTTCCACGAGGATCTCCGCCCGCAGATCACGGCCTGGGCCGGGCGCTACGGCGCCAGCGCGCTCCTCGCGCGGCTCGAGGTCCTCGGCGAGACCCGGCGCGGGCTGGCGGTCTACAACACCAACCCGCGGCTGACCCTCGAGCGGCTCCTCCTCGCGCTGCTCGCGCCGCCGGGCGCCGAGGGGATCCAGGCGCGCGTCCCGACCTTCGGGATCCTCTGAGCGCTCCCTCGGCCGAAGGATCAGCGCACGCCGTTCGCGGTGCGCCGAGGTGTATTCTGGGAGCGCTCACGTCCCCGGGGTTGTCCTGCGGTTCCGACGGGTTTCGCGGCCCCTCGGATTTCTCCTCCGAGGGGGCTTGACCGACTGGACGGTGACCGCTAAACGGTCCCGTCGGCGTCCCCCAGGCCGGTTTTCCACAAGCCCCGTCAACGCTTGTGGTCAACACCGCGTCCACCCACAGGGGACCCGCGCCGTAGGCTGTCGTGCGAGAATCCACGGGCAACGTCAAACCTGTGGATAACGTGTGGGCAAAGGGTCTATCCGACCGAAGATCGGCGGCGTTTTGCCGCAGGCGCGTCGTCGCCGTCGGGGGGCAGCGCCGAGGGGGCGGGGCTTTTGCATTCCCGTGCCTCTGTCTATGCTCTCGGTCTCCGAAAGTCGCCGTCGGCCCGTCACCCCGAGGTCCCCATGTCGCAGGCCATCCGCTACCGCAGCTACCCGCAGTTCACCGCCGAGCACGAGCTGCTCCGAAAGACCGTCCGCGACTGGGCCACCCACGACCTCCACCCCCACGCCGAGGAGTGGGAGGCGGCGCGCCTGTTCCCGAACGAGGTCTTCAAGCAGGCGGGCGAGCTCGGCCTCCTCGGCATCCGCGCGCCGGAGGAGTACGGCGGGCAGGGCCTCGACTGGTGGTACACCACCTGCTACGCGGAGGAGCTCGTCCACTCCGGGATGGCCGGCCTGACGATGGGGCTCCTGGTCCAGAGCGACATGGCGACGCCGATCATCGGCGAGATCGGGACGGACTATCACAAGCGCAACTTCTGGGTGCCGGCCATCCAGGGCGACGCCATCGCGGCGCTCGGCGTCTCCGAGCCCGACGTCGGCTCGGACGTCGCGGGGCTCCGCACCACCGCGCGCCGCGACGGCGACGACTACGTCATCAACGGCGCCAAGACCTACATCACCAACGGCACGCGCGCGGACTTCATCACGCTGGCCGTCCGGACCGGCGGCGAGGGCTTCAAGGGCATCTCGCTCATCCTCTTCCCGACCGACACCAAGGGCTTCCAGGTCACCAAGAAGCTCGAGAAGGTCGGCAACCACTGCTCCGACACCGCCGAGCTCTACTTCGAGGAGTGCCGCGTCCCGGCGAAGAACCTCCTCGGCGGCGAGGGCATGGGCTTCTACTACATCATGCAGAACTTCCAGGGGGAGCGGCTCGTCGGCGCCATCTCCGCGGTCGCCGGGGCGCAGCGCGTCCTCGACCTCACCGTGCAGTATGCGCGCGACCGCAACGCCTTCGGCCGCCCGCTGGTGGGCTTTCAGACCGTGCGCCACCTCCTCGTGCAGCTCGAGGCCGAGCTCGAGTCCGCGCGCCAGCTCAACTACCGCGCCGTCGACCTGCTCGTCCGCGGGCAGAACGCGACCCGCGAGATCACGATGGCCAAGCTCATCGGCGGCGAGCTGGCGTGCCGGGTGGCCGATCGCTGCATGCAGATCCACGGCGGCGCGGGCTACATGCACGAGTACGAGGTCAGCCGGGCCTGGCGCGACACGCGCCTCATCACCATCGGCGGCGGCACCTCGGAGATCATGCGCGAGATCTTGACGAAGGTGCAGGGGCTCGGGAAGTAGCCCGGCGCCGACCGGCCCGCGGCGTGCGGTCGGGCGGCCGGAGGACCGGGAATGCGCTGCGGCGTCAGGTTGTCCGGAGGACCTCGGCGCCCGCGGCGCCGACCGACCCCACCCCTTGGAGCCATGATGAGCCGGATCCCCCTCTCCCTCTTCGCGTCCTGCGTGGCGCTCAGCGCCTGTGCGACCGCCCCGACCCCGCCCCCGGCCGCGTCCACCTCGGAGGACGCGCGCTGCGTCGTCGTGACCTTCGCCCCGTCGGGTGAAGGCGAGGTGCTCATCGCGCCCTTCATCGACGGCGTGCGCTGGCCGCGCCTCCTCCAGGCACCGCTCGACGGCGCTCCGGGCGACGAGTTGGTGCTCCAGGTGCCGGGCTCGTGCGGCACCGGCGCGTGTGACGCCGTCGTCTTCACCCCGTGCGCGGCGGGCGAGGGGGCGATGCGTGAGATCGGCACGCTCGGCGTCTGGGGGCCGGTCGAAGCCCTGGAGACCGAGACCGCCGGCCACCGCGACCTGCGCGCGGGGCAGCGGGACCTGTCGAGCGAGATCTATCAATGGGACGGCCAACGCTATGTGCGGGTGCGCGTCGTCCCGGCCGAGGGGGGCGTCCCCGAGTGAGCACGGAGAGCCTGATGTTCGAAGGCAAGCACGTCCTGGTCGCCGGCGGCACCAGCGGCATCAACCTGGGGATCGCCGAGGGCTTCGCCCGCGCCGGCGCCGCTGTCAGCGTCTTCAGCCGCGCCGAGGAGAAGGTCGCGGCCGCGGTCGAGCGTCTGCGCGCGCTCGGCGCGTCGGCCCACGGCGGCGTCGCGGACGTCCGCCGGCCGGAGGCGGTCAAGGCGGTCCTCGCCGACGCGGTGGCCGCCCACGGGCTCATCGACGTCCTCGTGAGCGGCGCCGCCGGGAACTTCCCGGCGCCGGCCCTGGGGATGTCGCCGTCGGCGTTCAACGCGGTCATCGGCATCGACCTGAACGGCACCTTCCACGTCCTGCGCTTCGCCTACGAGCACCTCCGAAAGCCCGGCGCGGCGGTCATCAACGTGTCGGCGCCCCAGGCGTTCATGCCCATGACCTTCCAGGCCCACGTGTGCGCGGCCAAGGCGGGCGTGGACATGCTGACGCGCACCCTCGCGATGGAGTGGGGCCCGGCCGGCGTGCGGGTGAACTCGCTCGTCCCGGGGCCCATCGACGGGACCGAGGGGATGCGCCGGCTCCTGGCCGATCCGGCGCAGAAGGAGGCGCTGGCGAAGACCGTTCCGCTCCAGCGCCTCGGCGCGGTCGAGGAGTGCGCCGACGTCGCCCTGTTCCTGGCCTCGGACGCCGCGCGCTACGTGAGCGGGGCGGTGCTCCCGGTCGACGGCGGGTGGTCCCTCGGCGGCGCCCACGTCGCCATGGCGAGCGTCCTGGCGACGGGCTGACCGCTACTTCAGCAGGGCCTTCGCCGCGGCGTTCTGCGGGTCGATGACCAGCGCCGACTCCGCCTCGAAGTGGGCGCGCTTGGCCTCGCCGACGCGCTCGAGCTCGCGGGCGAAGGCGACGTGGAGCTCGGCCGAGAACGGGGCGATGAACATGGCCTGCTCGCCCCACTTCACGACGTCGGCCTTCTTCGCGTCGTGCGCCGCGGCGTCGTCGAGGAGGCGCCCCACCAGGGTCGGATCCATCTGGTCCACGTCGGCCAGCCGCGCCCGCCAGGTGAAGGCCTCGTCGGCCTTGCCGGCCTTGTCGAGCGCGGCGATGAGGGCGGCGTAGCTCCGGGCGTCCTTGGGGTCGAGCTGGACCGCGCGGGCGAGCGCGGCGAGGGCCGCGTCGCTGTCGCCGCACGCGGTGGCGAGCTCGGCCTGGCGGGAGGCGATGTCGACGCTGTCGTGGCCGGCGTCGACGAGGGCCTTCAGGTCCGCCTCGGCGCGGTCGAGGTCCTTCCGCCGCATCGCGACGATCGCGCGCACGTAGAGCGCCCGCGGGTGGGTCGGCGCGACCGTCAGCGCCGCCTCGGCGTGGATGAGGGCGCCGTCCTCGTCGCGTCCGGCGAGGGCGACGACCGCGGCGTCCGCCTGCTTGTCGGCGTCCCCGGGCGCGGCCTTCGCCGCGGCCTTCACCGCGTCGGCGCGGTCGACGAGCGCCGCCGAGTCGAGGCGGAGCTGCCCCACGAGCCGCCCCAGGTCCGTCCTGAGCCACGCGAAGAAGCGCTGGTCGAACTCCTCCACGGTCACGCCGAGCGCCTTCTTGAGGACCTCGGGCGTGTCGAGCTTGTCGCCCCAGGCCGCGAGCATCTTGCGCATCCTGGCGAAGCCCCAGGTCTGGTCGACGAACTTCGCGACCTTGTAGGCGTGGTAGTAGGCGACGAGGATGTCCTGCATCGACTTCGCCTGGGTGAAGGCGAGGTTGAAGTCGGCGACCCCGCGCAGCTTGCCCGCGTCGAGGTAGGCGAGGAGCTCGGGGTCGTTCTCGCGGTCCCAGTTGGGGCGCCCCTCGAGCGACTCGTAGACCGCCAGGCCCTCGGTGAACCAGCGCGGCACGCGGCTCTGCGAGAGCTGGATGTGGTAGACGTGGGCGAGCTCGTGCCACAGCACCTCGCCCCAGTTGAAGTTGCCGTCCGAGGGCGAGCGGCTGGTGATGACGTGGCCGAAGCAGATGCCGTGGGCGGAGAGCTGCGGGAGGCCGGTCGAGCGCACGGCGAAGGTCTGCCGATCGGGGAAGATCTCGACGTGGAGCGGCGCGTCGGGGGTGAAGCCGTACTTCTTCGAGAAGTGGCGGTAGGCGTCCTTCAGGAAGGGCGGCAGGTAGCGGGTGAGCACGGCCTCCTGGGCGCGGGCGACGCGCAGGCGCATCGGGCCGGCGTCGACCCAGGTGTAGTGCTTCTTCACGTCGTCGTAGAAGTGCGCGAGGAGGTTGTAGGTGCGCACGTCGTAGGGATCGCCGTCGAAGGCCTCGTTGAGGTAGGCGATGGCCTTGTCGTCGTCGCCGAGCCGGCTCATCCCGATGCCGAGGCCGGCGAGGGCCTTCCAGTGCTCGCGGTCGAGGGCGAGCGCGCGCTCGTTGAGCGCGACGGCCTCGCGGTAGCGGTGCACGCGGGCGGCGTGCTCGGCGACCGTCGTGTAGAAGGCGGCGAAGCGCGGGTTCACCTTGAGCGCGCGCTTCTCGGTGGCGGCGTAGCGCTTGTCGTCGTCGGCGAGGGCGTAGGCGGTGCCGAGGAGGGCGAGGGCGTCGAGGTCGTTGGGCGCCACGCGCAGGCTCTCGTCGACGAGGCGCTTCGCGGCGGCCTCGGGGCGCTCGTTCTGGAGCTCGACGAGCGCCAGCAGGTTGTGCGCCGGGACGCAGTCGGGGGCCGCGGCGACGAGCCGCTCGAGCTTCTCCCGGGCGCCCGTGAGCTCGTTGTCGGAGAGGATGTCGATGCGCGCCCGGCCGAGGGTCGCCGCGAAGTCGGTCGGCCGCCGCGCGAGCACCTCTTTGAAGAGCTCGTCGGAGTCCTGGTAGTTGTACTTCGAGATGAAGAGGTCGGCCCACAGGATGCGCGCCCGGTCGAGCTCGGGATCCTTGTCGAGGGCTTCCTTGAACACCTGGTTGGCGTTCTTGACGTAGTCGGTCAGCTGGAGGCCGACGCCGAGCCACATCAGGTCCTCGGCGCGCGTGACCTTGTCGTCGTTGTAGGCCTCGGCCATGGCGTCGAGCACGTCGACGCCGCGCGCGTGCTCGCCGCGCGACAGGAGCGCCCGTCCGAGCACCACCCGCGCCTCGAAGGCCTCGGGGTGGGCGACGACGAGCGGGTCGAGCCGCTTGACGACCTCGTCGTAGCGGCTCCGCTGGAGGTCGAGCCGGGCGCGCAGGATCTCGCGCCCGAGCGCGTCCTCCCCGGGCCTCGGGTCGGCGGCGAGGGTCTCCTCGGCCGCCGCGAGGTGCCAGGTCTGGAGCGCCGCGCGGGCGGCGTCGAGGCTACCGGGAGCGGGCTCCGCGGCGGCCGCGGGGCCGAGCTGGAGCGCGACGCCGGCGAAGGCCGCGGCGAGGGTGTAGACGATCATGACGCGCGCTCCCGCGGTGCCTCGGCGACGGGCGTCGAGGCGGGGGCGCGCGCCGGGCGCGCCTACATGCCGCTGGCGATCTTCCAGACGCCGTCCTCGCGCACGAACTCGAGCCGGTTGAAGTCGTTCTTGGGTTCCCACCCCTCGACGCCCCCTTCGACGTACTTGAAGGTGTAATAGTACTCGTAGTCGGCGTAGGCGCGGTCGCCGTCGACGGCGATGCGGTGGAGGAGGATGCGCAGCTGCACGGCGAGGATGTTGTCCCGCAGCTCGTCGAGGAGCGTGCCCTGGAGCGTGTCGTAGCCGTAGTCGTCGTTCGAGCGGTCGGTCGTGCCGGCGTTCTCGAAGTACTTGCGGCTCGTCATCGCGTGCAGCGCCTCGACGTCGCGCTTCTCGATCGCCTCGCGGTACTCCTGGACGCGCTGGTAGATCTCGCGATTCTCCTGCGTGTCCGGGATCTCGGTGTTGGCGATGTACGTGGTCCCGCACGCCGCGCTGAAGAGCACCATCATTACGCTCACGATGAGCGCTCCGCTCGGGATCCTGCTCAAGGGTTCCTCCATCGCTGTTCGACCGGTCGCCGCGACTCGCGGGCGGGACCTCGTCATTCGCCCCGCCAACCCCACAACCGGATCGCTACGGGCCTTATTTCAGCCGGCTCACACGCCGCACGCGAGCGCGGCGCACGTGAAAAGTTCGGTGCGTACACGTACCATCCACGTGATATGACGTTAACCATGAATCGCGTGATCGTCCTGATTCTAGCCCTGACGGTCGGTGGGTGCATCGACACGAGCCTCCCGGACCTCACCCTCGAGCTGGGTGAGGGGCGCACGGACGGGCCGGTCTGCGGCCCCGAGACGCTGCAGGGCTTTCCGCCCGAGCAGCTCCGCGTGACGCTGATCGACGTGGGGCAGGGCGACGGGATCTGGATCCAGACGCCGTACTACGAGAACCAGCAGCTCGAGAGCCGCAACATCATCATCGACGCCGGGCCGTCGGGGAGCGTGCCCGGCACGTCGCCAGGCGGCGCGGTGATCATCGACTACCTGCTGACCAACGGCCTGCCGCCGGGCGAGCGCATCGACGCGCTCGTCATCAGCCACGCCCACGAGGATCACTACGGGGGCGTGTCGGCGCTGGTCAGCATGTTCGACGTGGGGCGCTACATCGATCCCGGCTTCACGGCCAACTCGTCGGGCTTCCTCGCCGCGCGCAGCGCCGCCGAGGGCGACGTGTCGCGGGCGGGCGGGCTGAGCCAGGTGCCGGCGATCCCCGAGCTCGCGACGCGCCCCTTCGTGCAGACCGATCTCTTCGGCCAGTACGTCGAGAGCGACCTCCTCTGGGCCGCCGACAAGCCGCCGAGCGGCAACGTCACCGACCCGAGCGGGACGGACGTGAACAACACCTCGGTCGCCTTCGCGATCCGCTGGGGCGGCAAGCAGGTGCTGCTGCTCGCCGACCTCGAGGAGGAGGTCGAGCAGATCCTGGTCGACGCCGATCTCGCGGGCGAGATCGACCTGACCTCGGCGGTGATGAAGGTCGCCCACCACGGCTCGTCGTCGTCGACCAGCCCGACCTTCCTGTCGCTCGTCTTCCCGAACCAGAGCGCCGACGAGTGGGCGGTCATCTCGAGCGGGCGGCGCACGTTCGGCGGCGTGACGCTGCCGACCGAGGAGACCCTCGGGAACCTGAAGCGGGCGCTCCTCCCCGGGCACGTGCTGTCGACGGACAACCGGGACGACCTCAAGGAGCCCGGCACCGAGCACGGCGACGACACCATCATCGTCACCATCGACGCCGACGGCACCGTCCTCGCCTGCTACGTGCCGTGAGGTAGACGCGTAGGCGTGGGCGGACGCTGACGCGTAGGCGTCGGGAGAGGCGGGCCCGGAGGCCCGCCGAGCGCTGCTATCGCGTCAGGTTGACGAGGACGCCGATGACGTGGTCCAGGCGTGCGCCGACCTCCGGCGCGAGCGCCTCGATGTAGCCCGTGGCGGCGGCGACGTCGAGACAGGCCCGGGTCTCGCGGGCGGAGCCGAGGGCGTCGGAGTACCGGGCGGTGCGGTTCCGACCGCGGCTTCCGGAGCCCTCGGCGATGTTCAGGGGGACGCTGACGGAGGCCCGACGGAGCTGCCGGGCCAGGTCGGGGTCCTTGTGGGCGATGCGCTGGGCGGCCTTGGCGGCGTCCGAGGTGAGCTGGAGAGCGATGGGGTAGATGCGAAGCATGGGGGCTCCTGTGTTCCCTGATGGAAGGCCCGTCGGCCGGCGTCGTTGCCGTTCGTGGGCCCGCCCTCCCAGCCGCCCGCGGAAGGGGCCCGCAAGGCTGGCGACGGAGTCGCCACCGCCCGGAGCCGCCCGGAGCCACCCGCAGCCGCGCCATCCTGTCCGCAACGCGCCACGGTCTTCGAACGCGGCGAGGCTGGCGAGGACGGCGAGGACGGCCCTGGCCTTGCGGGCCCCGAGCCGGCGGCTAGCCTCGGGGATCCCACGACCGCGACCCGACTTCCCATGCGCCCACGCCCACGCCCACGCCCACGCCCACGCGGACGCCCACGCTCACGCTCACGCCCACGCCACGCGGACGCCCACGCCTACGCCCGCGCTCACGCCTGCGCGCAGGCCCGCCCTCACGCCTGCGCGCAGGCTCGCGCTCGTCTCAGGCCTGCACCGGCCCGTACTGGTAGAACGCGGTGTAGAGCGAGAACGACCGTACGGCCTCGTGTACGTCCTGGTCCTGGCGCAGGTAGAAGGCGTTGACGCCGACGCGCCAGAGGTAGACGAGCTGGTCCCGCAGGACGTCGCCGTAGGCGAGGAGGGTGCCCGTGTAGCCCCAGAAGTGGCGGATGCGGCGGGCGTGGGTGTAGCAGCGGCCGTCGGTGAACTTCGGGAAGTGGAGGGCGATGAACGGGATGTCGTCGAGGTGCTCGCGGAGCGCCGCGACGTCGCAGTGGCCTTCGAGGATCAGGCCGATCCCGTCGAGGTCCGCGCCCGCGGCGTGGAGCCGCTGCCAGTCGTGGCAGGGGATCGCCATCCCTGGCGCGAGGGGGCCGTCCGGGACCCCGTCGAGGAGGGTGAAGCGCCGCGGAACGACCGCGCCGTCGAGGATCATCCGAGGCTCAGCCATAGACCCGCTCCTTGAAGGGCTCGACGCCGACGCGGTCGACGGTCTCGGGGAAGCTCTCGCCCGCGCGGCGGAGCTCCCGGTAGGTGCTCATCAGCGCCCCGATCACCGCCGGGACCTCGTCGCGCGCCACCGCCGCGCCCAGGATCCGCGCCACGCGGGCCGGATCCGCGTCGCTCGTGCCGGCGCTGCCGCCGATGCCGATCTGGTAGGCCTCCGCGCCGCGCTTGTCGATGCCGAGGATGCCGACGTGGCCGGTGTGGTGGTGCCCGCACGCGTTGATGCAGCCGCTCATGTGGAGCGAGAGGGCGCCGAGGTCCGCGAGCTCGTCGGGGTCCGAGAAGCGCTCCTGGATCGCCTGCGCCACGCTGATGGAGGTGGCGTTGGCGAGGCTGCAGTAGTCGAGGCCGGGACAGCAGATGAGGTCCTGCAGGGTGCCGATGTTCGGCGTGGCGAGCCCGGCCGCGGCGAGCGCGTCGTGCAGCACCTCGAGGTCGGCGTTCGCGACGTACTGGAAGAGCAGGTTCTGGGTGTAGGTCGCCTGGACGTAGCCGCGGTTGAAGCGCTCGGACAGGTCCGCGATGGCGCGCAGCTGGTCGCTCGAGGCGTCCCCCGGCGGGCGCGCCGGGTGCTTGAGCGAGAGGTAGACGATGTTGTAGCCCGGCGCCTTGTGGGGGCGGACGTTGTGGGTGAGCCAGCGCGCGAAGGCCGGGTCGCGCTCGGCGCGCGCCGCGTGGCCGGTGTGCGCGGCGGCGTCCGGATCGAAGGCGCCGTGGTCGAACATCGCCGTGACGCGCGCGACGTCCTCGGGCGCGAGGGCGCGCTCGGCGTCGGGGACCTGGGCCCACTCGGCCTCGACCTGGGCGCGGAACGCGTCGACGCCGAGGTCGCCCACGAGGATCTTGATGCGCGCCCGGTACTTGTTGTCCCGGCGCCCGTGGAGGTTGTAGACGCGCAGGATCGCCTCGAGGTAGCTCACGCACTGGTCGAGCGGCAGATCGTCCCGCACCAGCTCGGCCACGCGCGGCGTCCGGCCGAGCCCGCCGCCGACGTACACGCGCCAGGCGAGGCTCCCGTCCGCGCGCCGGGTGGCCCGGAAGCCGACGTCGTGGACGGTGGTCGCCGCGCGGTCGACGGCGGCGCCGGTGAACGCGACCTTGAACTTGCGGGGCAGGAACATGAACTCCGGGTGGAGCTCCTTGTACTGCCGCAGGAGCTCGCAGTAGGGGCGCACGTCGAGCAGCTCGTCGCGTGCCACCCCGGCCTCGGGATCGCTGGTGACGTTGCGGACGCAGTTGCCGCTGGTCTGGATCGCGTGCATCTCGACGTCGGCGAGGTGGCTCAGGATGTCGGGCGTGTCCTCGAGCCGGATCCAGTTGAATTGCAGGTTCTGGCGCGTCGTGAAGTGGCCGAAGCCGCGGTCGTAGCGCTCGGCGAGGAAGCCGAGCTTGCGCACCTGGGCCGCGGTCATGAGCCCGTAGGGGATCGAGATGCGGAGCATGTAGGCGTGGCGCTGGAGGTAGAGGCCGTTCATCAGGCGCAGCGGGCGGAACTCGTCCTCGCTGAGCGCGCCGGCGATCCGCCGCTGCACCTGGCCGCGGTACTCCTCGACGCGCTCCCGCACCAGGCGCGTGTCCATGCTGTCGTAGCGATACATCTCGGCGTCCTCGGGCTGGATCCCCGCACGCGACGTCGCGAGCTGGGGACGACGTCGATGGCATCAGCCTTCGCGGGATTGTGCATAAAGGTGAGCAACTTAGTCAACAAATTCTTGAGCGCCCGGACCGGGCCTTTTTTGTCGGGCCCCCGGGCACCCGCTATGATCAGGTGACTCCCGCCCCCATCCCGAGGAGCCCCCGCTACGCGCCCCGCCTCCCCGACCTGGTCCGCCGTTCGACTCGCAGCGGCGCTGGCGCTCCTGGCGCCGGTCGCCTGCGGTCCTCCGGGGACCCAGCAGAACCATGGCGCGGTCGACCCTACGCCCCAGGCCGAGGGCGCCGACGCGCCGCAGGGAGGGGAGGGCATCGCCCCCGGGACCGGCGCGGGGGCCGCCCGAGGCCCGGCGCTCGAGCTCGCGCCC
>SBGO01000704.1 GCA_006226565.1 Deltaproteobacteria bacterium
GGCGGCCTGCGCGTCGTCACCGTCGCTCTGGGCGCGCGCCTCGTCGCCCTCGCTCGGCGCGGTGGCCGCCTCGGCCTCCTGCGCGGTCGCCCCGTCCTCGTCGGCCTTGGCCTCGACCGCGGTGTCGTCTCGGGCCTCCACCGCGGGGGCCTCGTCGCGCGGGGCCCCGCCGTCGCCAGCGACCTCGGTCTCGTCGTCCTTCGTGGCGACCGGCTCCGCGCTCGGCAGGCACGGGCGCACGTGGGCGAGGATCGGCTCGGCCATCAGCCAGCGCACCGCGTCGGTCGTGAGGTGGATGTTGTCCGGCGTGCGGATCCGCTCGACCTTCTTGCTGCCCGGGAGCTTGGCCTCCGCGAGCGGCTGGCCGCGCTTGTCCAGGGTCGCGGCGAAGGCGTCGACGAAGACGGCGTTGCCACCGTCGGCCGCGAAGGCCTCGACGCGCTCGCGCATGATGCGGTTGACGATGGGGCCGCGGGCCTGCGCGCGCTCACCGATGAAGGCGTGGGGCCCCATCCAGATGACGAGGCGCTCCTTCTTCTTGCCGGCGATGCGCGTGAGCAGCGCGTCCACGCGCTTGGCGTAGATCTTCTCCCACTTGGCGCTCTCGAGCCCGACCCACTTGCCCTTGTTGTAGAGCGGCTGGAAGTCGTTGGTGCCGAGCGAGACCACCACGATGTCCGGGCGGTGCTTCTGCATCAGCCCCGGCGCGAGCGTCACCCAGTCGTGGAAGTCGGGTCGAGCGAGCCCCGAGGACGCGCGCCCCCAGCGGTGCATCTCGACACCCTCTTCCTTGAGGATGTGCTGCAGCATCGGGCCCAGAACGCTCCCGAGGGTGGAGCTGCCGATGGCGTAGACGGTGGGGTTGCCCTTCGTGACCGGGCAGCGCTCGGCCCTGGCGGGGGTCGCCAGGAGAGTCAGCGCCGCGAACAGCGTAGCGATCGTTCCAATGCGGTTCATCGGCCGGACCATAGCCCACATGCGGCGATCGGCCAAGGAAGGTGGCCCGCGGACGCCATCGAAGCCCGTCACGGTGACTCTCTCCACACCGGGCTCTCGGCGCCCGCGGGCGCGTCGCCTCCGAGCGTCTGGTCCGCGCGATTGGGGGGGCGCCGAACGCTCGGAGGGAGGGAATCCCACGCCGCACAGGCCGGTCAGGACGGCGTGGGTCCGGGGGGATCACTCGTCGGAGATGTCGATCTGCGTGAGCTTCCGATAGGTCTCGAGCTCGGAGGTCGCGGGATCGCACAGCCCCTCGTCGTCGGAGAGCACGACCTGGAAGGTCTGGGTCACGCAGAAGACGTCGTCCGGCGGATCGTAGGCGCAGCTCGAGCCGGCGCAGTCGGTCGGCGAGAGCCACGTGAAGGTGTAGCTCCCCGAGCCGCCGCTCGGCGTCGCGTCGTACACCACGGCGTCGCTCGCGAGACCCGGGCAGCTCGCCGAGGCCGCGCTCGGCGTGAGCGAGACGGCCAGCGGCGCCCGCGGCGTCGCCACGTCCGAGGCCGTCGCCCGGCAGTCGGGCCCGTCGCTCCGGAGGTCGACGATCTCGAGCACGCCGGTGTAGGTGACGTCGGCCACGCCGCCCGCCGTCCCCGATTGCGCCGAGGAGGCCGCGGGGACCGCGCTGTCCGGCGCGAACGTCCAGCTCCAGCTCACCCCGGCCGGGCTCCCGCCGCGGGCGCCGCCGGCGAAGTCGAACGCCTCGTCGCAGCGGGCCGTGAGCTCCGCGGTCGCCTCGAGCGGCGCCCAGGCATCCACCGAGCCGCCGTCCGCCGCCGCCGTGCAGCCGCTGGCCGGGTCGGTCACCACGACCGTGCCGCCGTAGCCGGCCGCCGCCTCTACGACCTCGTGGTTGCCGCTGCAGGTCGACTCGCTCTTGCCGTCGCTGAAGCTCCAGGCGCAGCCGGGGGCCGCGATGGGCTGCCCGTCGGCGCCCGTCGCGCTCGTCACGGCGTAGTCGAAGCCCTGCCCGCAGGTCGGCGTCAGCGCGGCGGTGGCGCGGGTGATGGCGACCGTGTCGGTGGTCGCGCTCGCCTTCGCGACGCAGCCCTTGAGGTCCGGCCGGAGGTCCGTCACGACCAGCTCGGCGGTGTAGGTCGTCAGCTCGGAGCCGTCGACGACGCCGCTCGGGGCGCTCGAGGCCGCCGGCGAGGCGTCGCTCGGGGAGAAGGTCCAGGCGTAGTAGACCCCGGCGGTCGAGCCGCCGGTCACCGTCGCCGCGTAGCCGAAGCTCGGCGTGCACGTCTCGGGCGACAGCACCACGGAGGCCGCGAGCGGCGCCCAGACGTCGACGGCGTCGGTCTCGCCGCTGACGGAGCAGCCGGTCCCCGGGTCGGTGACCGTCAGGTAGCCGGTGTAGGTGCCGGGGGCGGTCTCGTGGGTGCCGGCACAGGCCGTGCTCTCGGTGCCGTCTCCGAACCGCCACAGGCAGCTCGGCGTCGCCAGCGCCCCGCCGTCCGTGCCCGTGATCGCGCCGGCGGCGTAGTCGAAGGCCTGAACGCAGCGCGGCGAGAGCGCGGGGGCGATGGTCAAGGGCGCGAGCGCGACCCCGGTGTCGGCGTCGGAGCCGGTGCAGACGAGCCCGTCGGGGCGCGTGTCGGTGGCCTTCAGGACGCCGGTGTAGGTCGTCAGCGCGACGCCCGAGAAGGTCCCGCTGAGCGCGCTCGAGGTCGCCGGCGAGGCGCCGGCGGGGCTGAACGTCCAGACGATCTCGCGCCCGTCGGCGTAGCCGCCGGTCACGACGCCGCTGTAGTGGACCGTCGCGTCGCAGCCGTCGTCGAGGGTCGCGCCGACCCCGATCGGGTCGTAGAGGGTCGCCGGCGCGGCGCTCGCCGCCCCGGTGCAGCCGGTCACGACGTCGGTCAGGACGACCGAGCCGCCGTAGCTCCCGGCGCCGCCGACCCGGAGGGTCCCGTCGCACGCGCTCGAGGTGCCGCCGCCGTCGAAGGTCCAGGCGCAGGTCACCGCGCCGAGGGCGCCGGAGACGTCGGTGACCCCGTAGGTGAGCTCGAGGTCGCAGGTCGCGCCGACGTTGGCGACCGCGGTCAGCGACGGCCGGGGCACCGTCTTGTCGATGGCGGTCGCCTCGCAGGTGAGGCCGTCGTCGCGGAGGTAGGTCACGACCACCTCGCCGAGGTACATCTCGCCGGGCGCGCCGACGAAGGTCCCGCTGGCGCCGGCCGCGGTCTGGTGGTCCCCGCCGTCGGACGAGAAGGTCCAGGCGAAGTCGACGGCGCTCGGGTCGACCCCGGACAGGGTCGCGTCGAAGGCGACCTCGCCGTCACAGCCAGGCGCCAGCGCGGCGCTGACCGAGATCGGCGAGGACACGTGGAACGACAGCTCCGCCGAGCTGGTCGAGCAGCCGATGAGCCCGTCGGTCACGGTGACCTGGGCCGTGTAGTCCCCGGCGACGCCGAGGTCCACGGTCCCGTCGCAGCCGTCGAAGGTCGTGCCGTTCGAGAAGGTCCAGGTGCAGACCGGGTTCTCGGCGGGCTCGCCGTCGGGGGCGACGACCGCGGCCGAGACCGTGACCGAGGTGCCGCAGGTCGGCGTGATCGTCGGCGTGACGGTGGTCGTGCCGAAGTTGAAGAGGGCGGGCGTGGAGGTGTCCTTGAGGTCCGGCGTCGTGCCGCCCGAGCCCGACGAGCGCGTGATGACGGTGCCGTAGAAGCTCTTCCCGCAGACGCTGTCGCCGGTGAAGGTGTCGATGGACAGCGCAGCCTCGGCGAAGGTCTCCTCGGGGAGGTCGCCGGACGGGGTGGTCTTGACGCCGGCGGCGCCGAACGCGCCGGGGCCCGTCGGGGTGGTGTTGACCGCGGCCGCGGCGACGCGGGTCGGGTCCTCCACCCACAGCGTGGTGTCGAGGTAGTTGATGGCCGCGACGGCGTCGACGTTGTCTCGGCTCTCGCGCGCGAGGAAGACGCGCACGAGCGGCTCTCCGCTCGGGTGGAAGTGGCCGAGGACGAGCACGTCCCCTTCGCCTGCGGGGCCCGGGCCCGAGATGTCGAAGGCCATGTGTGCCTCGTCGGCGTGACACGGCGCCTCACCGACGTTGAGCAGCGGCGGCTTGCGGGTGAAGATCCAGTAGTAGCCGGCGTCGCCGTTGTTTCCGGCGCGCTGGACGCCGAGGTAGGCGTACTCGGTGCTGTTGGCCGAGGCGAGGTAGGTCAGGTCCATCTTGGACAGCACCTGGGCCTCGCCGACGCATGCCGTGGAGCGCGGGAACGCGGTCGGGTCCTTGCCGGACGGGCTGTCGAGGTCGAGGTGGCGGTGATTGGCGAGGTCGTCCCCGAGGTCGTCCCAGTCGATGAAGGGGCCTGTGGCCCCGAAGGGACGGTCGACGGACGCCGTGCCGTCGGCGCGGTCCGGGCCGACGACGAGGTTGGCGTCGCCGGGACCCGCCTCGTCGAGCTGGTCGATCTGGATGGCGCCGACGATCAGCGTGTTCAGCGTCGGCGTGGCCTCGAGCGCCGCGGGGCGCGTCGCCGGCGGCGGGGCCGCCTCGGGCGCCGGCGGTGACACCTCGGTGGCGTCGCAACCATAGGAAACGACGGCGATCCCGAGAAGCAGCGCGAACGGCGCACGACGACCGTGCGTCGCCCGCACGCGGCGAGCGTGCGTGCGATTCGACGACATGACGGACCTCCGTCCCCCCGCAGAGGGAACGCAGTGCACCTGGACCGGTGCATTGGCATGGATGGGATGCCGTCATGGTCGGGCTGGACTTGATGTAGATCAAGCCGTGGTCGCTTTTGGCGAATACGATTTGCTCGATCGGTCAAGTCGTTGCGGTCGCTCTCCCGCCAGGATGGCGGAGTTGACCGAAATCATGCTGCGATCGCGAGAGAATACGGCTCGCGAGGGCACGCAGCGCTTGGCGTGGATCGTGAATGATCGCAGGCGTTTCGTGGCGTGGGCAGCGCCGGGTGACGGGGCCGGAGGCGCCGTGCGGTCGCGCGGACCTCCCCGAGCCGGCGGCGACCCGCCGACAGCGTGGGCCGGTCAGCGCGGGCCCGAAGGCCCGCGCTCGACCGTGGGGGAGGAGCCGGAAGTCAGCAGATCAGCGCTTCTTCGGCGGGCCGAAGGGGCCGAACTCGCTCTCGGCGCCGAGGGAGAAGGGGCTGCGCCGGCGGGAGCTGTCGGCGAAGGTGCGGCCGCCCGTCTGCCACGGCTTCGGCTTGAACTCGTTCGGCGCCGGCGCGTTCTGCTCGGCGAAGCTCACGCCGGAGCGGCGGTTGGACGTCCCGACCACCGCGAAGGGGCTGCGGTCGTAGTCGTCGTGGCTGACCAGCGGCGGAAGCTCGGGCGGCTCCGGCATCGGCATCTCGGTCACCGGCTCGCGCTCGCGCACCTCGGCCGTCGTGGCCTCGACGCGGTCGTCGGCCTCGGCGTCGAAGCCCGTCGCCACCACCGTGATGTGCAGGTCGTCGCCCAGCTCCTGGTCGATGACCGCGCCGAAGATGATGTTGGCGTCGGGGTGCGCGGCGTCCTGGATGAGCGAGATGGCGTCGTTGATCTCCATCAGGCCCATGTTGTCGCCGCCGGTGATGTTCACCAGGATCCCGCGGGCGCCGTCGATCGAGGTGTCCTCGAGGAGCGGGCTCGAGATGGCCTGCTTGGCGGCGTGGGTCGCGCGGTCGCGGCCGCTGGCGGCGCCGGCGCCCATGAGCGCCATGCCCTGCTCGGCCATGATGGTCCGGACGTCGGCGAAGTCGACGTTGACGAGGCCCGGGATGGTGATGAGGTCCGAGATGCCCTTCACGGCGTTGTAGAGGACGTGGTCGGCCTCACGGAACGCCTGGAGCAGCGTCATGTTCTCGTTGGCGATCGCCAGCAGGCGCTGGTTCGGGATGACGATGAGCGTGTCGACGCAGTCCCGGAGCGCCTCGAGGCCGGCCTGGGCGTTGCGCATACGCGGCCGCCCCTCGAACTCGAAGGGCTTGGTGACGACGCCGACCGTCAGCGCGCCGAGCTCCTTGGCGACCCGCGCCACGACCGGCGCCGCGCCCGTGCCCGTGCCGCCGCCGAGGCCCGCGGTCACGAAGACCATGTCCGCGCCCTGGAGGAACTCGGCGATCGAGTTGGTGTCCTCCATCGCGGCCTTCCAGCCCTTCTCGGGGCTGGCGCCGGCGCCGAGGCCCTTGGTGAGCTTGGCGCCGATCTGGATCTTGTGCGGCGCCGCGTTCTTGTCGAGCGCCTGGATGTCCGTGTTGCAGGCGACGAAGCTCACCCCCTGCAGGTTGTTCCGGACCATGTTGTTGAGGGCGTTGCCGCCGGCGCCGCCGACGCCCACGACCTTGATGTTCGCGCCGAGCACGACGGTCTCTTCGAAGCTGATCATGTTGGTTCCTCCCCAGGACCCTACGAATGTCCGACACTTAGCGGGCGGTCGAACGGTTGCCCTTCTGAAACTGGTCTCTGCGCTCGCGAGCGGGGCGCCTCAGAACCACTGGTCGATGAGGCCCCGGAACTTGCTCCACACCCCGCTGCCACGCTGCGGCTTGGCCACGCCCACCGGCTGGCTCATGGTGTCGAAGTCGTCGAGGCACAGCCCTACCGCCGTGGCGTAGCGCGCGTCCTGCACGACGTCCACCAGCCCGCCGGCCCCGCGCGGGGTCCCGACCCGGACCGGCATCCCGACGAGGATGTCCTCGCCGAGGTCCGCCACGGCCTCGAGGTTCGCCGTCCCGCCCGTCAGCACCACGCCGGCGGCGAGCAGCTCGCGGCACCCGGCGACGTCGATCTCCTCGGCGACGCGGGTGAACATCTCCTCGAGCCCGGGCTCGAGGATCTCGCAGAGGAGGTGCCGCTGCCGGATCTGGGGCTCACGCCCGCCGACGCTCGGGACCTCCATCGTCTCCCCGTCCGACACCATGGTCGCCAGGGCGCAGCCGAAGCGCTGCTTGATCGACTCGGCCGACCGCACGGGCGTCCGCAGGCCGCGGGCGATCTGCTTGGTCAGCTCGTCGCCGCCCCAGTCGAGGGACACGGTGTGGACCAGCGCGTGGTCGTACCAGACGGCGAGGTCGACGGTGCCGCCGCCGACGTCGACGACGACGCAGCCGAGCTCGCGCTCCTCGCGGGTGGTGACGGCCGCGCTCGAGGCGAGCCCGCCGAAGACGACCTTGTCGACCGTCAGCCCGGCCTTCGAGCAGCACTCGATGGCGTTGATGAGGGCCGTGCGGTTCGCGGTGATGACGTGGACCCGCGCCTCGAGGCGCACGCCGTTCATCCCGACCGGCGTCCGGATGCGGTCGTGCCCGTCGATGATGAACTCCTGCGGCAGCGCGTGCAGGATCTGCTTGTCCGAGTGCAGCGGCACCGCGCGCGCCCCCTCGAGGACGCGGTCGACGTCGGTCTGGTTCACGCGGCCGCCGCGGATCGCCACCGTCCCGTCGGAGTTGTAGCCCATCGTGCCGGAGCCGCCGATGCCGACGCGGACGTTCGAGATCGTGCACCCGGCCATGCGCGCGGCCTCGTCCACGGCGCGCATGATCGCCTCGGTGGTGCGCTCGATGGACACCACCTGGCCCTCGCGCAGCCCGCCTCCGGACGGCACCAGCGACACGCCGATGATGTTCCGCTCGCTCCCGTCGATCTCCATGATGACGGCCGCGACCTTGCTCGAGCCCAGGTCGACGCCCGCGACGATCTCGCTTCCACGCGCCATCACTCTTCCTCCCCGTCTTCCGTGTTCAGCTCGTCCGGCCCGACCGCCGGTCGTCCCCCGGTCAGCGTCGGCCGCGCCGGGCCCTCGTCGGTCTCGGTCGCGGCGTCGTCGCCGTCGTCCCCGGACCGCGGGCGCGGCGCCGGCACGATCGCCGGGCCGAAGATGTTCGGGTCGGGCGGCAGCCCCAGGACCTTGCGCTGGGCCTCGCGCGCCCGCTCCGCCGCCTGCTCCATGAGCGCCTCGCCGGCCGGGGGCAGGTCCGCCTTGACCACCACGCGCCCGTCGCCGTCGCCGTCGATGTCGAAGGCGTCGAGGACGACGTACTCGGCGGTGCGGCCCTCCTGGCGGAGGCTCTCGAGCACCCACTCGAGCCGGAACAGCTTGTCGCGGTACGGCCCCTGGCCCAGCACCGCCTCGGTCCCCATCGGCGAGATCACCAGCGTCAGCCCGCGCAGGGTGTCGACCCGGACCTCGCCCACCGGCCAGCGCCCGGCGAGCCCCATCGAGCGGTAGAGCTCGAGGACGTTGAGGACGCCGCGCAGGCGCGACTCGGTCTCGGCCCGGCCCGCCGGCGTCGCCAGCGCGTCGGCCGCGATGCCCGTGATGATCGGCAGGTCGAGCGCGCTCGCGCCCACGGCGTCCGCCGCCGCGGCCGTCGCGAACACGGCGCCCGCGCTGTCGACCAGGGTCAGCTCGCCCAGCGCCAGCCACGCCGCCGGCTCGTGCTCGACCAGCTCGACCACGAGGCGGTCCGGGAGCTCGCGGCGCACGCGGCACCAGCTCACCCAGGCCTGCGCCTCGCAGCGCTCCTGCATGGCGTCGAGGTCGGTCGCGAGGAGCTGGGTGTCGGGCTCGACCTCGAGGGCCTCGCGGATGGCGTCGTAGGACAGCCGCCGGTTCCCCTCGACGAGGATCTCGTGGACGTTGAAGTGCCCGCTGGTCATCACGTAGTGGTAGGCGCGCACGCCCAGCATCGGCGTCGCGAAGGCGCCGACGGCCACGACCACCGGCACGGCCCAGCCGAGGGTCGTCGCCAGCGCGCCCTTGAGGCCGCCGACCGCGCTGGCCCGCCGCTGAGCGGACGACTCGCCCCGGGCCGCCGCGCGCGCCTGGGCGCCGACGTCGCCGAGGATCGGGGCGTCCTGGTGACGCCCGACGCGACGGTTGCCGCCCCGGCGGAGGACGCGCTTCAGCCCCGAGAGGCGCGTGCCGGCGGCGGCGAGGAGCCCACGGAGCCCCATGAGATCGGCGCGGGCCTGTCCACGGCGGCGGTTGCTCATCGCGTCGCCTCCCAGCCCGCCCAGTCGCCCCAATCTCCGAGAATCTGGACCTCGGGGCGGAGGTGGACGCCGAACTGGCGCTGGACCTCGTCCTGGCACAGCGCGATGAGCGAGCGGACGTCGCTCGCCGTGGCCGCGCCGAGGTTGACGATCCAGTTGGCGTGCTGCTCGGAGACCTGGGCGCCGCCGAGGGTGCGCCCCTTGAGCCCGGCCGCGTCGATGAGGCGCCCGGCGCTGTCGCCCTCGGGGTTGGCGAAGACGCTGCCGCAGCTCGGCAGGTGCAGCGGCTGGGTGGCCTTGCGGTAGGCCAGGACGCGGTCGAGGCGCTCGCGCATCTCGGGGCTCGCGTCGGTCACGCGGAAGCGGGCCGCGGTCACCACGGCGCCCTCGGGCAGCGCCGAGTGGCGGTAGGAGAGGCCGAGCTCGGCGGCGGTGACCCACACCGGCGCGACGTCCGGACGGACGATCTGCGCGGCGACGAGCGCGTCCTTGACCTCGCCCTCGCGGGTGCCGGCGTTCATGCGGACCGCGCCGCCGAGGGTCGCCGGGATGCCGCCGAGGAACTCGACCCCCGCCACGGCCTCCTGCTTGACGAGGCGCAGGAGCCGCGTCACCGAGCAGCCGCCGCCCGCCTCGAGGAGGTGGACGCCGGGGCCGAAGGCGTCGCGGGTCAGCGTGCACAGGCTGAGGTCGCGGCCGAGGGTCAGGACGGTCCCGGGGAAGCCGGCGTCGCTGAAGAGGACGTTGGAGCCGTGGCCGAGGACCAGCGCGGGCTCGTCGACCGAGCGCAGGACGCTCAGGACGGCCTGGAGGGCCTCGAGGGTGTGGGCGGTGACGAAGCGCCGCGCCGGGCCACCGACCTTGTAGGTGGTGTGCGGGGCGAGCGGCTCGTCGCCGCGGGCGTCGACGTCGCCGAGGTGCTGCAGGCGAGCGAGGAGGCGGTCGTTCGGGGTGGAGGTGGTCATCGGGCGATCCCCTCCAGGCGGTCGACGATGAGGCGCGCCGCGTCGAGGCGGGCGAGCTGGCGGGAGGCCGCGGCCATCTCGGACAGCGCGGCGCGGTCGGCGGCGAGGCCGGCCAGCCACCCGGCGACGGTGACGTCGTCCCAGCCGTCCTGGCGGACGAGGCGGGCGGCGCCGGCGTCGGCGAGCACCTTCGCGTTCGCTTCCTGGTGGTTGTCCGCGGCGAAGGGGAAGGGGACGAGCAGGCTCGGGAGCCCGACGGCGGTCAGCTCGGCGACCGTGAGCGCGCCGGCGCGGCAGACGGCGAGGTCGGCGGCGGCGTAGGCGGCGACCATGTCGTCGATGAAGGGGAGCACCGTCACGCGCTCGGCGAGGCCCAGCTCGGCCCAGCGGGCCTGGGTCTGCGCTTGCTCGGCGGGGCCGGTCTGGTGGACGACCGTGACCTCGAGGCCCGGCTGCGCCGCGACCAGCGCCGCGACCGTCGCGGGGACGCGCTCGTTCAGGAAGCGCGCGCCCTGGCTGCCGCCGAAGACCAGGATCCGGAGGGCCCGGGAGGCCTCGCCCGCGGTCGTGGTGCTCTCGGCCAGGCGGGCGGCGAGGGCGGCGCGGATGGGGTTGCCGGTGAAGACGGTCTTCTTGGCCTTGAAGGCCCTGGCGCCGGCGGCGAAGCCGAGGAAGACGGCGCGGACGACCTTGCCGAGCCAGCGGTTGGTCAGGCCGGGGGTCGCGTTCTGCTCCTGGATGGCGGTCGGGCGCCGGGTCATCCAGGCGGCCAGCAGCGCCGGGCCGGAGGCGTAGCCGCCCACGCCGAGGACGACCTGGGGCTCGTGGCGACGCAGTAGGCGCCAGGACTGGAAGATGCCGATCGGCAGCCGGAAGAGGCCCTTGAGGCGCCCCCAGATCCCGCCGCCCTTGAGGCGCGACACCGTGATGGTCTCGAGGGAGTAGCCGAGCTTCGGCAGGATGCGGCTCTCCATGCCGCGCTCCGTCCCGATGAAGACGACCTTCGCGTCGGGGTTCCGCCGCAGGATCTCCTCGGCCACCGCGACGCCCGGGTAGACGTGTCCCCCGGTGCCGCCACCGGCGATCATGGCGCTCTTCAAAATCACTCGAGCACCTCCTCGAGCGTCTGGCGCTTCTTGCGGCGCGGCCAGCGGAGCCACTTCCGCAGCCCGCTCGGCGCGGCGCCCTGCTGGTGACGGAGCGTCGGGCGCGCCTTGGGGGCCTTCGGCTCGGGGGCCGGGGCGTAGGCCCGCACCGTGGCGAGGCCGTGGGAGCGCGAGATGTTGAGCAGGATCCCGACCGCGATGGCGTTGATCAGCATGGAGCTGCCGCCGTAGCTCACGAAGGGCAGGGTGAGGCCCTTCGTCGGGACGAGGGCGACCGCCACGAGCATGTTGATGACGGCCTGGAGCCCGAGCAGCAGCGTGATGCCGAAGGCCAGGAAGCGGCCGAAGGCGTCCTCGGTGCGGGCGGCGATGCGCATCCCGCGGTAGATGATCATCATGAAGGCGCCGGCGACCAGCAGCATCCCGATGACGCCGATCTGCTCGCCGATGACGCCGAGGATGAAGTCGGTCTCGCCCTCGGGGAGGAAGCCCGTGAGCGTCTGCCCGCCGTAGCCGATGCCCTGGCCGGTCGAGCCGCCCGAGCCGATGGCGATCTGCGAGGCGACCATCTGGTAGCCGCGGCCGTCGCGGTGGCCCCAGGGGTCGAGGGTCGCGAGGAAGCGGCCGAGGCGCATGTCGTTGTGGGCGATGGCCTGGAAGATGAGGAAGCCGCCCACGAAGACGAAGAGCATGATGAAGCTCACCCGCGTGCCGGCCGCGAAGAGCATCGTGAACATCAGCACCACGAGGATGACCGAGGTGCCGAAGTCGGGCTGCATGAGCGCCAGCAGGATGAGGACGCTCATGATCATGAGGTGGGGGATGAAGGCGACGGTGAACCGCTGGATGCGGGCGCCCTTCTTCGCGATGGAGTGCGCGAGGTAGATGACGAAGCCGAGCTTGGCGATCTCGGCCGGCTGCACGTTGAAGCCCGGGAGCGCCAGCCAGCGGCGGGCGTTGCCGGCCTCGACGCCCCAGAGGATGACGAGCACGAGCAGCCCGACCACGCCGAGGAGGCCGATGTAGACCCACGGCCGGATCTTCTTGTAGTCGAAGAAGGTGAAGGTCACGAGCAGGCCGATGGCGACCGAGAGGTGCACCAGGTGCACCTTCAGCTTGGCCGCGCCGTCGCCGAGGAGCTGGGTCGACTCGTTGATGGTGGCCGAGTAGACCATCACCGCGCCGAGCCCCATGAGCAGCACCACCGCGGCGAGCAGGGGGAAGTCCCACGGCGCCACGCGGCCCAGCTCGCGGGAGAGATCCGGCGAGTAGGCGCGGCGCTTCGCGGGCTTGGCCGCCTGCGTCGGCTCGAGGTGATCGAGCTGCTCTGGGGTCGTCACGCTCACTCGCTCACCGCACCTTGAGGCTGGCGAAGGCGACCAGCGACAGCATGATGGAGATGATCCAGAAGCGGACGGTCACGCGGGCCTCGGGCCAGCCCTTCTTCTCGAAGTGGTGGTGGATGGGCGCCATCGCGAAGACGCGCTTGCCGGTCAGCTTGAAGCTGTAGCGCTGGATGATGACCGACAGGAACTCCACGACGAAGACGCCGTGGATGATGACGCTGAGGAGCTCGTGCTTGGTGAAGACGGCGATGGCGCCGAGCGCGCCGCCGAGGGGCAGGGCGCCGACGTCGCCCATGAACACGAGCGCCGGGAAGGTGTTGTACCAGAGGAAGCCGATGGAGGCGCCGGCGATGGCGGCGCACACAATGGCGAGCTCGTTCACGCCGTCGACCTGCGGGAGCAGGAGCCAGCCGGCGAGCGGCTGCCCGAAGAGCGTCGCGCCGGTGAGGTAGGCGAGGATGCCGAAGGTGACCGAGCTCATGATGGTCGGGCCGATGGCGAGGCCGTCGAGGCCGTCGGTCAGGTTCACCGCGGTCGAGGTGGCGAAGATGACGAGTGAGGCGAAGACGGCGTAGAGCCAGGTCGGGAGCTCGAGGGTGAAGGTCTCCGGCTTCACGAAGGGGAAGTGGAGGCGCATGTCGTAGTGCACGTCGGGCGCCACGTAGGCGAAGAAGATCCACATGAAGATCCCGACCGTGACGAGCTGGCTGATGAGCTTGCCCTTCTCGGGCATGCCGCCGGAGCTCTTGTCGCGGAGCTTCCAGTAGTCATCCAGAAAGCCGATGACGGTGTAGCTGGCGGTGATGCCGAGGGTCAGCCACACGAAGGGGTTCTGGAGGTCGCTCCAGAGGAGGCAGCTGACGAGCGCGCTGACGATGAGGAGCGTGCCGCCCATCGTGGGCGTGCCGCGCTTCTTGTAGTGCGACTCCGGGCCGTCGTTCCGCACCACCTGGCCGATCTGCTTGGTCTGGAGCTTCTTGATGAGCCAGGGGTAGAGCAGCAGCGTGATGAAGAGCGCCGTCGACAGCGCCATGATGGCGCGGAAGACCGACGAGTCGAGGAGGCGGAAGAAGCCGGGCGCGTCGTCGCCCCACAGCTGGTGCAGCCAGTAGAACATCAGGCGACCTCCCCGTCGGCGAGGGTGTCCCGGAGCAGGTCGACGAGGCGCTCGAGGCGCTCCCCGCGGCTCCCCTTGACGAGGAGCCAGCGGCCGTCGCCGGCGAAGGCGCGGACGGCGTCGCCGAGCTCGGCGGCGTCGGCGGCGGTGAGCACGGTGGGG
>SBGO01000717.1 GCA_006226565.1 Deltaproteobacteria bacterium
GACGTCGCTCGGCCGCGCCCGGGACCTCGACGCCGCGCCGCAGCGCCCGCCGACGGCGGCGCACCTCGTCACCCCGCGCCAGGGGGCGGCGTTCTACGACTCGGCCTTCAAGGAGCTCGAGCTCCTCGAGCGCGACCTCCTCCGCCGCGGCCCGTGGCGCGCCGCCCACGAGCGCGTCGACGCCCTCGAGCATGAGGCCGCCGAGCTCGCCTCCGCCCTCGGGCCCTCGGCCCGGAGCGGCGACAAGGACTTCGCCGGCGCCCTCCGCCGCGTGGAGATGGTGCAGGCCTACCTCGAGCGCATCCGCCCCCTCCTCGAGGGCGAGGGCCCGCCCGGGCCGCTCGAGCCCGGCCCCGAGCCGTCCCGTGGCGGCGGCCTGAGGCGCCTCTTCGGCCGACGCCGCTGAGCCGGCGGCGCGCTACTCGCGCGTGCGCCGGAAGGGCAGGGCGAGCTTCACCCACAGGTCCCCGCCGACCGCGCGGAAGGTCAGCGTGAGCCGGTGGTAGAAGCCGTCCGGGAGCTCGTCGAAGGCGCGCGGCGCCGACAGCGCGAGATCGGTCGGAACGCCCGGGTACAGGCTGACCGCGCGCCCGTCGGGCCCCTCGGCGTCGAGGGTGACCGGCGTCGCGCGGCGGTGGACCTCGCGCAGCTGGAACGTCCACGGCGCGTCATCGGCGGACCGCGCCGCCGCGCCGATGAGCCGGAGCGTGTAGCGCCCGGGGCCGACGGCCGCGTCGAGGGTGCAGAAGCGCGTCCCGAAGCCGCCCTGGGCCACGGCGCGCCCGCTCTCGTCGAGGAGATCGACGGCCACGTCGGTGAAGCGGTTGTAGGTCCGCTTCTCGAGCTCGAGCTGGAGCGAGACGTGGTCCGTGGTCGGCCCGACCGTGATGGTCTCGCGGGCCTCCGCGCCGTGGACCGTCACCGGGCGCAGGCGCTCCGACGCGTCGACGGTCGCCTCGACCTCGCCGCGGAAGCGCTCGTCGAAGCGGTTGGTCACCGTGAGCGTCGCCCGCGGGAGCCCGCCGTCCGGCACGGTGTAGCGCGCCGCGGGCGGCACCTCGAGCGCCCGGAAGGTCACCCGCATCGCCCAGTGCGACGGCTCGGTGTTCTTGAAGCTCGCGTAGGTGTCCAGCTCCCACACGCCGGGCGCCAGGTCGTCCTTGGCGCGGACCATCGTCGCGATCTCCGCGTCGCGCGAGCTCGCGTGGTGCGCCCACTCGGCCACGGGCCGCCCGTCGGGGTCGTAGGGCAGGAGCCAGGTGTCCCCGAAGCGCCCTCGCGGCGTCTCCAGGGTCACGATCATCGCGGTCGCCCCGGGGGGCACCTCGACGAAGGTCCGGCCGATCTCGCCCGGCGCGAGGGTGCCCGTGAAGACGCGCGAGCGCTGGGTCACGAAGCGCTCCGGGACCACCACCGTGACCGGGACGCTGAAAGCCTCGACCCCCGCGACCTCGGCCTTCACGTGCCCGACGTAGAGCCCCGGCTTGCCCGCGAGCCGCTTGGAGTCGAGCGCGAGCCGCAGCGTCTCCTTGCCCGCGCCGCGCAAGGCGAAGCTGCCGCGGTCCGCGCGGAGCCAGCCGGCGTCGGTGTCGACGTCGAGCTCGTCGAAGGCGCGCTGCTTGTCGGCGTCGCTGACGTCGCCGAAGAAGATCGGGCTGACCTCGACCTTCACCCGCTCGTCCGGCTCGGGGAGGTACGCCCCGACCCGCCAGTAGCTGCCCGACGCCTGGGTCCCGGGCGCGCTCGGCACCGGCGTCTCGACCCGCCAGCCGGCGACGACCTGCCCGGTCGCGTGCTTCGCCTGGCGCTTCAACGCCTGCCACGCCTCCTCGACCCGCACGACGCCCGCGCCCTGGTCGAGTGAGGTGTAGCCGGGGAGCGCCCGCGCCGTGCTCCGCAGCGCGCGCAGTACCTTGCCGGAGGTCCACGGCACGCCCTCGGCCAGCGCCGCGCTCACCAGGAGCGCGTGGACGCCGGTCGCCTGGGGCGAGGCCATCGAGGTCCCGGCCATCACCGCCCGCTCGAGGAAGGGCGGCACCGTCGACCACGCGACCCCCGGCGTCAGCCCGTCGGGCTTGTCGAGCTCGCCCCCGCGGCTCGAGAAGCCGAAGACCTGCTCCTGCGCGATGCGCCCGCCCCACAGCGCCTCGGCGTTCTTCGGCAGGAGCAGCGCTCCCGCCGTCCACGCCAGGCGCGCCGCGGCCGGCGTTCCGACCGTCGACAGCCCCGGGCCGTCGTTGCCCGCGGACACGCTCGCGAGCAGCAGGCGGTTGTCGCGCAGGGCGTCGTCGAGGACGCGATCGATGTCCGACTGCCCCTCGATCTCCGAGCCGATCCCGTAGCTCAGGTTCATCACGACCGGGACCTGGTGCTCCTTCGCCCAGCGCGAGGCGTAGGCGATGGCGTCGCGCATGCTGCCCGACACCGTCGCGCCGCCGGCGAGCGCGCCGTGGCCGATCTTGAGCGAAATGACCTGGGCCCCGGGGGCGATGCCGTCGAAGCCCGCGCGCCCGCCGATGCCGGCGCCGCTCGCGATCCCGGCGACGTGGGTCCCGTGGCCGCCGTCGTCGAAGTGGAGCGAGACCTTGTCCTCGTCCAGCAGCACCGTCGCCGCCAGCGCCACCGGCGTCTGGTTCTTCTTCGGATCGGGGTTTTGGAAGGCGAACCAGCGCGGCTCGTCCCGGTAGCTCCGGCGCGCCTCCTCGTCGGCCAGGTCGCCGTCGCCGTCGGTGTCGACGACGAAGACCGGGGCGCGGTCGCCGTCGCGCCGGAAGGCGAGGACGGCGAAGGCGCCGTCGCTGTGCCCGTCGCGGTCGAGGTCGGTGACGCTCGAGTTCTCGAGGGCGGCCTCGCGGAAGAAGCCGAGGTGCAGCGCCTCGCCCGCGGCCGGGCGCGTCTTCAGCGCGTCGTGACCCCGCACGACCCCGTCGCGGGTGCGCAGCACGTGCACGCCGTCCTCGACGCTGTCGCGCACCTCCTCGAGCTTCACGTCGCCTTCGCCCGTGAAGTCCCGCGCCTCGATCACCTTCAGCGCCCCGGTGGACGTCTTCTGGAGCCCGGGGACGCTCGGGTCGACGCCGGTGTCGAGCACGGCGATGACCACCCCGCGCCCGTCCCAGGTCGGGTGGGCGCGGGTGAAGCCCGCCGCGCCGGTCGCTGCGCGGTCGAGGAAGCGGTAGTAGTCCGGCGGCGCGGCCAGGCCGGGCGCCGCCGAAGCGGCGCCCACGGCGATCGCGAGCAGGGACGCGGTGGTGACGAGCGTGCGAGCCATGGGGCGCCCCCCTCGGGAGCCCTAGCGCTTGTCGGAGCCGCCGCCCTGGCGTCCCTGGAAGAGCTTCCCGATGAAGTCGTTGAGGTCGAAGTTGATGTTCACGCCGGCGGGCTTGCCCTCGCCCTCGGCCTTGGCCTCGCCTTCGCTCGCGGCGCCCTTCTTGGCGGCCGGGATGCTGAAGTTGAGGTTCTCGGGCAGGAGCTGCTTGGTCACCGAGGTGAAGAGGTGCGCCATCAGCGGCCCACCGTGGTTCCGGATGAAGTCCCAGTCGAGGTTGAGCTGCCGGCCCTCCTCGGTCGCGACGTCGTGCTCGGCGATGTACTCGGCCACCGACGCCTTGATCGTGTCGGCGATGCCGAGGGGCACGGTCTCGGCGCCTTTGGGATCGAGCTTCTCGGCCTGCTCGCCGCTGCCCTGGGCCGTCGCGTCCTGCTTGGTGTCGTCCTCGGTCGACATGCTCGCCTCCGTTCGGGTGCGCCGTACCATAACCGATGCCGATCGGTTGCGGTAGCCGGCGGAGGCGGCGCCGCCGTCGGATCCGCGTGGCGCGTCTCCACATCGCGACGCGGTGAAGCGCGCTTCCGATTGAGGGGGCCGAGGACAAGGACATCATTGACCCGGACCACCCCGAGGCGCTATCTCGCCGGACCGACGTCGGCCACGCCCACGGCCCACCCCGCGGACACCCGGAGCGCGCTTGCCCGAGGCCCCCGAGCTCAGCATCATCATCCCCGCCTTCAACGAGGAGCAGCGGCTCCCCGACACGATCGCGGCGGTGCGCGCGTGGCTCGACGAGACGGCCCTCGACGCCGAGGTCGTCCTCGTCGACGACGGCTCGAGCGACGGCACCGGCGAGCTCGTCGCCGCGGCGACCGCCGCCGATCCCCGCTTCGTCGCGGTGGTGAACCCGGTCAACGTCGGCAAGGGCCACGCCATCACGACCGGCGTCGCGCACAGCCGCGGCCGCCGCGTGGTCTTCTTCGACGCCGATCTCTCCTACGATCTCGCCAACGTCCTCGTCGCCCGCGAGCACCTCGCGGCGGGCGCCGACGTCGTCATCGGCGCCCGCGACCTCGCCGCGAGCGACTCGCGCCGGGACTACGGCTGGTCGCGCCGGCTGGCGAGCGGCACCTTCAACCGCTACGTCGACCTGATGCTCGACCTCGGCGTCCCCGACACCCAGTGCGGCTTCAAGGCCTTCCGCGGCGACATCGCGCGGCCGCTCTTCGCCTCGCTGACCGTCGGCGGCTTCGGCTTCGACGTGGAGCTCCTCTTCGTCGCGCGCCGCTGGGGCCTCCGCATCGACCGCATCCCGGTCCAGATGACCGCCCGCGGGGGCAGCTCCGTCAGCCTCGTCCGCCACAGCCTGGCGATGGCCCGCGACGTCTGGCGCATCCGCCGGCGCGGGCGCCGCGGGGGCTACCCGCCGCCCACGCGCTGAACGCCCCATGGCCGCCGCTCGGCGGGGGACGGCCGCGCCGAGGTGTGTAGAGAAATTGCTCACTGCGCGGCGATGCTGCCAAGCGGGGCGACACCTCCGCGCGCCGGGCGACACGGCGCAGAGCCGCCTGCGTCGCGGCTCAGACGCTCGCCCGCGGGCCTGGCACGGCGGTTGCTCTGTCGTCGGGGACACGAGCCCCCCGATGCCCGCGCCTGGAGCCCCCGTGATGCACGCGAGAACCCGCCGTCGTCGCCGCACGTCGCCCTCGAACCCGGTCGCCGTGGCCGTCCCCGCCCCGGTCGCGGAGGCCGATCCGACGCAGGCCTACGCCCTCGACGGCTGGCTCCAGCTCCGACGCGAGGACGTCCCGCGGGCGCAGCACATCGTCGCCCACACCCCCGAGCTCCGGGGCGCGGTCGTCGGTGGGTTGCGCTCGCGGGTGACGATCCCGCCCGCGCTGATGCTGCTGACGCCCGCCGCGTGGGATCGGGTCCACGCGGCGCTGCTCTCCTGCGCCGCCCTGGCGACCGCGGGGAAGGTCCACGTCTCCTGCGACACGTGGGACGCCTTCATCCACGCCACCGACGCAAGGCGCGCGCCCACGCTCCGGCGCGCGGTCGGCTGAGGGGCGTCAGCCCTTCTGCTTCACCTCGCCGCGGAGGCGGTCCTGCTTCGTGCGGAGCTGCTTGCGCGCGGCGTCGAAGGCGCCCTTGATGGCGAGATGGAGGTCGGCCGGCGTCGGCCCGTTGGCGTCCTCGTGAACCGCGACCTCGCCCTGCGGGACGGTGAAGACGGCCCGCACGGAGAGCGGGTTGCCCTTCACCTTGTGGTGACGGTGGGACAGCTCCATCGTCACCCGACACCCGACGATGATGTCGAACTGCTCCTCCAACGAGGCGAGCTGGCTCCGGATGTCATCCTCGGCGGCGTCGCTCTTGTGGACGTCGTGCCAGGCGATCTGAAGCGGGACTTGCATCGGTGCGGCCTCCAGCCAGTAGGGCGTGCTTGCTAGACGAGTGTCTCACAGTCCCGGCGGGCGCGGTAGCCCAGCCCCCGCCCTACGGCAGGCACTGCACGGTGCTCGGCGACTTCTCGTTCTGGGTCGAGGGTTTGCCGCTACCGAGCGCGGTCCCGTCGTTGTCGCCCCAGCACGACACGGTGCCGGTGCCGGTCTGGGCGCAGGTGTTGTCGTCGCCCGTGGTGATCGCGTGGATGACCCCGAGGGTCGGGAGCCCTCGCGGCGTCGCGAAGCTCGTGAGCCCCGAGCCGACGCCCAGCTCGCCGGCGGTGTTGTCGCCCCAGCAGTAGAGGTCGCCCGTGAAGCGGATGGCGCAGGTGTGGCGCTCGCCCGCCGAGACCTTGCGGATCCCGTTGAGCCCGCTGATCACCACCGGGCTCGGTGCCCCGTCGCCGCCGAGCTGGCCGCTCGTGTCGTCGCCCCAGCACATCACGCGGCCGTTGCTCAGGAGCGCGCAGGTGTGGCCCCCGCCGGCCGCCATCCCCTGGACCCCCGACACCTCGGACACGAGCGTCGGCGCGAGCACGTCGTCGCCGGGGACGCCCGTCACCTGGCCGCGGTCGTTCGCGCCCCAGCAGTAGAGCGCCCCGGTGACCGTCCGCGCGCAGGCGTGGCCGACGCCGGCCTCGATCTCGACGACGCCGGTCAGGCCGAGCTCCGCGGGGGTCGACACGCCGCCCGCCGCGACCACGCCGGTCCCGAGCTGGCCGCGGTCGCCGAGCCCCCAGCAGCTCACGGTCCCCGCCGTCCCCACGGCGCAGCCGAAGTCGGCGCCGAGGCTGACGTCGCGGAGGTCGGCGAGCGCGTCGACGAAGGTCGGCGTGGCGGCGGCGGGGCCGCTCATCGCCAGCTGACCGTAGTCGTTGGCGCCCCAGCAGGCGAGGCGCCCGGCGCTGGTCAGGGCGCAGGTCGCGCGGCTCCCGGTGCTGATCTTCGTGATGGCGCCGAGCCCGGCGACGACCGCCAGCGGCGCCTCCGCCTGGCCGGACTCGCCGCTGCCGAGCTGCCCGTCGAGGTTGCTCCCCCAGCAGCGCCCGGTCCCGTCGCTGAGCCGGACGCACGCGTGCTCGTGGCGGAGCGAGACGCCGCTGACCGCCGAGAGGCCGAGCGGCGCGTCGACCTCGATCGGCTCGAGGCTGTCGGCGTTGTTGCCGGTCTGGCCGAGGCGCCCGTTCAGGCCGTAGCCCCAGCAGAACGCGCGGCCGTCCGCCGCGCGCGCGCAGCTGTAGCCGTCGCCGCCGCCGATCTCGACGACCCCCTCGAGCTCGGCGACGGTCGCCGGCGCCGTGACCCGCGTCGACAGCGCGCCGGTGCCGATCTCGCCGTGCTGGTTCTGGCCCCAGCACTTCGCCGTCCCGTCGGCGAGCACCGCGCAGGTGTGGAGGATGCTGCCGCCGAGCGCGACCGCCCCGGTGATGCCGGTGTCGCGCGGCGTGTTGGCGCTGTAAGGGAAGTTGCCGTCGCCGAGCTGGCCCCAGCCGTTCCAGCCCCAGCACAGGACGCGCCCGTCGGCCGTCAGCGCGCAGTTGTGCCCCTGCCCGGCGACCAGCGCCGCCGCGTTCGTCACCAGCGACGGGATGGCGTAGGCGCTCTGCTGGTTGTCGCCGGTCGCGAGCTGCCCGTCGCCGTTGTAGCCCCAGCACCAGATCCGGCCGTCATCCTTGATGGCGCAGGCGTGGTCGCGCCCGACGACGAGGTCCACCGCGCCCGCGAAGCCCTCGAGCCCGGCGAAGTCGATGGCGACCGGCGTCGGCAGGGACTTGTTCTCGGAGTCCTCCCAGCCGTTGCCCAGCTGCTCGCGCTGGTCCTGACCCCAGCACAGCACGTCCCCCGCCGCGCGGAGCGCACAGGTGTGGGTCGCGCCGACGCCGACCTTTACGGCGTCGCCGATCCCGAGGACGACCGCCGAGCCCGTGACCTCCGCGGTCGTCCCGATGCCGAGCTGGCCGAAGTTGTTGGCGCCCCAGCAGCGGACGATGCCCGACTGCATGACGGCGCAGGCGTGCCCGACCCCGATGGCGATCTGGACCGGATCGCTCACGGTCGTCGGGATGATGCCCGGCCCCCAGCAGTCCAGCGTCCCGTCGGCCAGCCACAGGCAGGCGTTGCTCTCGCCGACCATCAGGCGCACGCCGGCGTTGCGCCCCTGGGTCTTGACCGACCGCACGAAGCGGTTGGCCTCCTGGTTGCCCACCTCGTCGCGCGCCTGAACGATGGCGTAGTAGCGCGTGTTGGGGTCGAGCCCGTTGAGGGCGAGCGACGTCTGCCCCGGCGCCGTCTCGTGCAGGAGCGGCGCGTCCGGGTCGGAGAAGTCGCAGTCCGTGGCGCCGCAGCGCTCGGACACGCAGACGACGTAGACCATGTTGGCGGCGGCGGTGAAGTTGTCGGTCGCGTTCGCCCACGTGACGCGGAGCTGATGCCGCGTGTCCGCGCCGAGGACGACCGTGCTCACCCCGGCGAAGGTCGGGGGCGTCGTGTCGTAGCGGAAGGGCAGGTTGTTGGCCGAGCAGCCGGAGGTGTTGCCGGCGGCGTCGGTCGCCGTGGCGGTGAAGTAGACCTGCCGATCGGCGGTCCCGATGTCGACGGCGAGGGCGAAGGCGCCGTCGGCGTCGGTCGCGGCGGTCGTGAGCAGGCTCCCCGAGCAGGCGGCGCCGCTGAAGATCTTGAGGGTCGACCCGGCCTCGGCGTGGCCGGTCACCTCGGGCGCGTGGGTCTCGCGCGACCACGGCGACGGCGTGACCGTGCCCATCACCGGCGGCGCGGGCGCGATGGAGTCGTGGACGTAGGTCAGCGACGTGTCGGAGCACGGCCCGACGTTGCCGGCGACGTCCGTGGCGCGGGCGACGAAGGTGGCCGCCTGGTTGGCGAGCCCGAGGGACGAGACGGCGAAGGCGCCGTCGGCGTCCGCGCGGCCGCTCCCGCGGGGCGTGCCGCCGCAGGTGGTGAGGAAGACCTCCACGAGGCTGTCCGGCTCGGCGGTCCCGATCACGTTCGGGCGCACGTTCCGGGACGGCGAGGCCGGATCGGTGGACACCAGCACGGGCTTGCCCGGCGGGATGGTGTCGTTGACGTACGGGAAGCCGGCCGAGCACCCCGAGACGTTGCCGACGCCGTCGGTCGCCGTCGCGTAGAGGACGGTGGTCGCGTTCGCCGCGACGGGGCCGACGTTCGTGGCCGTCCAGGCGAGGCTCGTCGACGGGCCCGCGCTCCCGATCGGGGCGCCGGTGCAGTCGGCGGTGGCGTAGAGGCGCACGGTGCTGCCGGCCTCCGCCGTCCCGTAGGCGTCCGGGGTCAGGTCCCGGCCCGGCGAGGTCGGCGTCGTGCCGTTGACGACCGGGACCGTCGGCGGCTGGGCGTCGTGGACGAAGACCAGCTCGGGGGCGGTGCAGCCCGAGACGTTGCCGACGGCGTCGCGGGCGTCGGCGTAGAAGCGCGTGACGCTGTTGGCGGCCACCGTGGCGGTGAAGGCGAAGTTCCCGTTGGCGTCCGCGGTCGCGGTCGCGGCGCTCGCGCCGGTGCACGGGGCGTCGACGTACAGCCACACGATCGCGCCGGGGTCGGTCTGGCCGCGCAGCGTCGGCGTCTGCGTCGCCGCGGTCGGCGAGGTCGGCTCGCTCCCGGTCCAGCTCGGCGTCGTCGGCGCCTGGCTGTCGTTGACGTAGGCGAGGGGCTCCGAGCAGGCCGAGACGTTGCCGGCCGCGTCGGTCGCCCGGGCGCGGAGCGCGGTGGTGGCGTTCGCGCCGACGAGCGCGACGACCGCGAAGCTGCCGTTGGCCAGGACCTGCCCCTGGCCGGCGATCGAGCCCGTGCAGGCGGCGTCGGTGTAGAGCGCGACGGCGGCGGCGGGCTCGGCGCTGCCGAGGACGGTCGGCGTGGTGGAGGTCGCCGGCGAGGTCGGGGTGGTGGTGATGAGGACGGGGGGCGCGGGCGCGACGCCGTCGTGGACCCAGGTGAGCCCTTCGGGCGTGCACGGCGAGGTGTTGCCGGCGGCGTCGACGGCGTTGGCGTAGAAGGTCGTGGCGGCGTTCGCCGTCGCGCTGACCTGCACGCTGAAGGCGCCGCTCGCGTCGGCGCTGACGGTGGCGACCCACTCGCCCCCGCAGCCCGCGCCGGCGTAGACGGTCACCGGCGTGAGCGGATCGGCCGTCCCGGTCAGGGTCGGGGTGGTCGTCTCGCGGCTCGGCGACGGCGGGCTCGCGCCGGTGAAGGCCGGCGTGGTCGGGGCGGTGCCGTCGTGGACGTAGGTGATGCCCTGGGGGGAGCACGGCGACGGGTTGCCGGCGCCGTCGACCGCGAGCGCGTAGAAGGTCGTGGTCGAGTCGGCCGGCACCGTGACCTGGATGGCGAACTGCCCCGAGCCGGTGGCCTGCCCGTACGCGCTGGCGGCGTCGGTGCACCCCGGAGCGCGGTGGATCTCGACCGTGGTGCCCGCCTCGGCCAGGCCGAGCAGGGTCGGGGTGGTCACGGTGCGGCTCGGCGACGGCGGCGCCGTGCCGAGGAAGCTCGGGACCAAGGGCTGGCTGTCGTCGTGGACGTAGGTCGCCGGGGCGGCGGAGCAGCCCGAGACGTTGCCGGCCGCGTCGGTCGCGTTCGCGTAGAGCGACGTCGCGACGCTCTCGGCGACGGTGACGCCGATCGCGAAGGCGCCGTCGGGGTCGGCCAGGCCTTCACCGAGGGGGAGGCCGGCGCAGGCGGCGTCGTCGAAGATGGCCACGGTGGCGCCCGGCTCGGCGACGCCGGTGACGTCGGGGGTCAGGGTGGAGGCGGGCGACGGCGGGCTCGTCCCGGTGACGGTCGGGGCGTTCGGGGCGAGGCTGTCGTGGACGTACGTGATGGAGCCGAGGGAGCACTGCGACGCGTTGCCGGCGCCGTCGGTCGCGCGCCCCCAGATCGTCGTCGCGGCGTTGAGGGTCACCGCCACCTCGAGGGCGAAGGCGCCTTGGTCGTCGACGTCCTGGGCGGCGCCGGTCGCCTGCAGGCAGTGGTCGTCGAAGAAGAGCTCGACGTGGCTGCCGACCTCGCCGTGGCCGAGGATGGTCGGCGTCGCGACGGGGGAGGGCGAGGCCGGGACGGTGCCGACGAAGGTCGGCGGCGTCGGGCCCTGGCCGTCGTGGCGGTAGGCGAGCGGCTCGGCCGTGCACGGCGACACCCGCCCGGCGGAGTCGGTGGCGCGCCCGTAGAGGTAGGTCACGACGTTCGGCGTCACGAGGACGGTCACGCTGAAGGCGCCCGCCTCGTCGGCGACGGTCTCGCCGAGCTGGAAGCCGGTGCAGCCGGCGCCGAGGTAGATCTTCACGCGGCTGAGCGGCTCGCTGGTCCCGTAGACGCTCGGCGTCGTGGTGAGCCCCGGCGACGCCGGATCGGTGCCGAGGAGGACCGGCACGGCCGGGGGCTCGTCGTCGTGGATGTAGGTGAAGCCGCCGGGCGAGCAGGCGGAGACGTTGCCGGCGGCGTCGGTCGCCGTGGCGTGGAAGGTGGTCGCGCTGTTCACCGCCACCGTCACCGTGACGGTGAAGAGGCCCGCCGTGGACGCGTCGGTGGTCGCCGCGGGGGCGCCGCTGCAGTCGTCGGTCGGGTAGACCGTCACGGTGGACGACGCCTCGGCGGTCCCGAGCAGGAGCGGGGCGGTGACGCTGTCCGACGGCGAGGTCGGGACGCTGTTGGTGAAGGTCGGGGGCGCGGGGGCCTCGGCGTCGTGGTGGTAGGTGACCGGGCCCGAGCAGCTCGAGGTGTTCCCCGCCTTGTCCGTGGCGGTGGCGCGCAGGGTGACGGTCCCGCCCTGGGGGACGCTCGTCGGCAGCGCCACGTGGCCGTTGGCCGCCGCGACGGCGCTCACCCCGGCGGCGACGGTGCAGGCCGGGTCGGTGTAGAGGGCGACGGTGCTCCCGGCCTCGGCCAGCGCCGTGACGGAGAAGTCGGTGGTGGGGCCGGGCGAGGCCGGGTCGGTGCCCGTCAGGTTCGGGGTCAGGGGCGGCGTCGAGTCCTCGACGTAGCTGACGGTCTGCTCCGCGCACCCGGAGGCGAGGCCGCTCAGCGGGTCGACGGCGTCGACCGACCAGGCGCTGCTGCTGTCGTCGCCGACCTCGACGATCACCGACCAGGCGCCCTCGCCGTCGACGACCGCCTCCGCGACGGGCGCGCCGGCGCAGGTCGTGCCGGCGTGGACGCGCACGGTGGTGCCGGGGTCGCCGCGACCGGAGAGGGTGGGGCCGTTCTCGTTGGCGGGGGAGGCCGGATCCGTCCCGTCGAGGGTCGGCGCCGCCGGGGTGTCGCAGAGGTCGCCGACGCCGTCCTCGTCACCGTCGTGCTGGTCGGGGTTGTAGACGAGGGGGCAGTTGTCGGGGAAGTCGTCGTCGACGAGGTCGTTGTCGTCGTCGAGGTCGACGCAGTCCGCCAGCGCGTCGCCGTCGGTGTTCACGAAGCCCTCGTCGGTCGCGCCGTTGCAGTTGTTGTCGAGGCCGTCGCAGGTCTCGGTGGTGGGCGTCGCGGCGTTGCAGTCGCTGAGGCCGTCCTCGGTGCAGACCCGGGAGCCGACGCAGGCGCCGTGGGCGCAGGCGGTCGAGGCCTGCTCGATGATGGCGCGGGCGGAGCACGCGCAGGCCCCGCCGTCCTCCGGCACGCACTGGGAGCTCGTCGCGCCGCTCTCGACCTCCGCGACCCCCTCGCAGGCGTAGCCGTCGGGGCAGGGCGCGCCTTCGCCGCACGCGATGGCGCAGAAGGCGCCTTCGGTGTCACCGTGGGCGACGCAGCGGTCGCCGATGCGGCCGAAGTTGCCCTGGCAGTCGCTGTTCTTGCGGCACGGGCGGCACAGGTTCGCCGCGAGGTCGACGCAGAGGTAGGTCGGATCCTGGCCGGGGAACGAGACGATCTTGCAGTCGAGCCCGGACGGGCAGGTCGAGTCGCAGACCACGGTGCAGACCTGGTCGCCCTGGCTCGACGGGATGCAGTATTCGCTGTTGCAGTCGGCGTTGTCCTCGCACGGGCAGAGGAGCGCGCCGGGGTCGTCGTCGCACGGCGGCACGTAGACCTCGACGTCCTCGACGCGGGTGTCGGCGTCGGCCGGCGTCACCGTGTCGGGCGCGGTGCTGTCGGGGACCGTGTCGGCCACGGTGTCCGCGGTCACGTCCTCGCGCGTATCCGCGACGCCGCTCGTGTCCTCGGTGTCGACGCTGCCCTGGTCGCCGCCCCCGCAGCCCGCGAGGAGCGCGACCAAGGCCACACCAACCCAGCTGCGCCCGAGGGGCGCGACGCGAACGCACGCGAGCATGCCGTGGTCTCCCGCAAGAGGGACAATCTCGCCGGGAGGTTACGAGGATTGCGCATCGCCGTACAACCCATCGGTCATCGCGGCGCGTGCTTGTCGCGCGGGAGAATACGGGAGGCCGTCCGGCGGCTCACCGCTCGCGGCCCGGGCGTGGGGGCGCCGGAGGCTCGCCCGATCTCACCTCCCAGCGCCCGATCGCGTGCGGAATTCGGCGCAGCTCCGCGACCTGCGAGAGCAGCGCCGCGTCGCCGAGCCCGCACGGGCTCGCGAGCGGCTCGAGGGTCGCCACCGCCACCCACCGCTCGCGGCCGAGGGGCGGGACCACGATGCTGTCGGCGTCCACGCTGACGTCGCGGTGGGCGGGGATGCGCAGGTTCGAGAACGGCACGTAGATGTCCCCGTTGGGCCCGATCCAGTAGAGCGTCACGAAGACCGGCCGCGGCGACCGCAGGTAGTAGACGACCTCCTGGTAGGGGCCGTAGTCGTGCGCGTCCCCCCAGACCTCGAGGCTCATCAGCGGGCTCGCGTTCTCCAGCGCGAGCAGGCGCTCGGCCAGGCGCGCGTGGCCGTCGAGCGGGCAGCCCTGGGCGTCGCGCGGGGCGACGTGGAGCTCGCGGTCGCGGTGCTGGGCGGCGACGGCGGGTCCG
>SBGO01000677.1 GCA_006226565.1 Deltaproteobacteria bacterium
CACGGCGACCCTCGCCGCGCCGGCGCGCCGCCCCGCCGACTGCCGCTTCGACCACGCCGCCCTCCGCGCCGCGGGCGTCGCGGTCCCGACCTGGCAGGAGGGCCTCGACGGCTACGTCGCGAGCCTCCGGGAGAGCGCACGATGAAGGGGATCCTGCTGGCTGGCGGCGAGGGCACGCGCCTCCACCCGATGACGCGGGTCGTCTCGAAGCAGCTCCTGCCGGTCTACGACAAGCCGCTCGTCTACTACCCGCTCACCACCCTGATGCTGGCCGGCGTCCGCGACATCCTGATCATCACCCGGCCACGCGACGCCGCCGCCTTCGCGGCGCTCCTCGGCGACGGCAGCGCCTGGGGGCTGTCGCTCACCTACGCCGTCCAGCCGGCACCCCGCGGGATCGCCGAGGCCCTCGTCCTCGGCCGCACCTTCCTCGCCGGCGGGCCGTCGGCGCTGGTGCTCGGGGACAACCTCTTCTTCGGCGCCGGGCTCGGCCGGAACCTCGGCCTGGTCGCGGCCCGAAACCCGGGCGCCACCGTTTTCGCCTACCCGGTCCGCGACCCCTCGCGCTACGGCGTCATCGCGCTCGACGCCGCGGGCCGCCCCGCGAGCCTCGAGGAGAAGCCGGCTCAGCCGCGCTCCAGCCTGGCGATCCCGGGCCTCTACTTCTACGACGCCCAAGCACCGGACCTCGCGGCGGCGCTCGCCCCGTCCCCCCGCGGCGAGCTCGAGATCAGCGACGTGAACCGCGCCTACCTCGACCGCGGCCGGCTCGTGGTCGTCCCGCTCGGGCGCGGCGCCACCTGGCTCGACGTCGGCACCCCCGAGGCCCTCGCCCAGGCGTCGGCCTACGTCCAGACCCTCCAGGAGCGCCAGGGGCTCATGATCGGCTCCCCCGAGGAGGTCGCCTACCGCCTCGGGCTCATCGACGCCGAGGCGCTCGCCCGCCTCGCCGCGCCGCTCGCCCACAACGCCTACGGCCGCTACCTCCGCGATCTGCTGGCGACGCCGTGACCGTCACCGCCACCCCGACCGCCCTCCCCGAGGTGCTGCTGCTCGCCCACCCCGTCCACTGCGACGCCCGCGGCCGCTTCGAGGAGCTCCACCGCGCCGACGCCTACGCCGCGCTGGGGCTGCCGCCGCTGGTGCAGGACAACCTCGGCGTCTCGGCGCGCGGGGTCGTCCGGGGCCTGCACTTCCAGCACCCCGGGGCCCAGGGGAAGCTCGTCACGGTCCTCCACGGCGCGATCTACGACGTCGCGGTCGACGTCCGCGTCGGCTCGCCCCGCTTCGGGCGCCACGTCGCCGTCACGCTCTCCGCCGGCGACGGGCACCAGCTCTGGATCCCGCCAGGCTTCGCCCACGGCTACTGCGCCCTCGCCGACGACACCCTCGTCCTCTACAAGGCGAGCGCCTACTACGCGCCGGAGCACGAGCGCGTCGTCGCCTTCGACGATCCCGCGCTCGGGATCGCCTGGCCCGTGGCGCGCCCCGTCGTGTCCCTCCGCGACGGCACCGCCCGGCCCCTCGCCGACGCCCACGATCTCCCGCGGTGGGCCTGAGCGTCGCCCCAGCTTGAATTCCCGGGGCGCCCGCGCGACTCTCTGCCCGTGGCTCTGAACGACCGAAATCTCACCGTCCTCATCGATGGCGTCGCCGCCGTCGCGGGTCTCCTCGCCGGCTCCATGAAGGGGGACGAGCGCAAGCAGGCGGAAGTGGCCTGGGAGCGCTTCGAGCTCGAGCTGCGCGCGATGGGCGACGACATCCCGCTCGCCGACCTCGCCGCGCGCTTCCGGCTCAACTCCTTCGAGCTGCGCTGCGTCGTGCTGGCCCTGGCCAGCCACATCGAGCCGCGCATGTCGCAGCTCGTCGCCCAGACGAGCCGCGAGATGTTCGCCCGCGGCGTGACGATCCGCCTGGCCGTCGAGCGCTTCTGCACGGTCCCGACCGAGCGCGTCACGGCGCGCAAGTCGTTCCTGCCGTCGTCGCCGCTCATCCGCCACCGCATCATGGGCCTCGGGCGGACCGAGGTCGGCGCCTCCGAGGGGCTCCTGTCGCGGCGCCTGGAGCTGTCGACCCCGACGCTCCGCTTCCTCCTCCGCGAGGCCGAGCTCTCGGAGACCCTCGCCAAGGTCGCCTCGCTCGAGTTCCCGGAGCTGTCGCTCTTCAACGTCATCCTCGACCACGAGCACCTCGACCAGGTGCGCCAGCTCGTCGAGCACCACCGCGACTACCGCCGCATCATCAGCGACTGGGGCTTCGACAAGGTCCTGCCCTACGGGCGCGGCCTGACCTTCCTCTTCTCGGGCCCGCCGGGCACCGGCAAGACGCTGCTCGCCCACGCGCTCGCCGCCCACGTCAAGCGCCCCATCCTCTCGCTCAGCGCCGCCGACATCCCCGAGAAGGAGGGGGTCGAGAAGCTCGTCGGGGACCTCCTGAGCGAGGCCACGATGCGCGACGCCATCGTGCTCATCGACGAGTGCGAGGCGCTCCTCGGCAAGGCCGACAAGCGCAAAGCCACGGCCTTCAAGGCGGTCGAGGAGTTCGAGGGGATCATGGTGCTCGTCACCAACCACCCCGAGGCCCTCGACGAAGGGGTCGAGCGCCGCATCATGTACCACCTCCCCTTCGAGGTGCCGGACAACGAGCTGCGGCGCCAGATCTGGGAGGTCCACCTGCCCCCCGAGGTCCCCCTCGAGGGCGACATCAACCTCGAGATCCTGGCGAACACCTACGACTTCTCGGGCGGCACCATCAAGAACGCCATCCTCTTCGCGGTGAACCTGGCGATCGCCAAGAACCCGAAGCGGCCGCGCCTGACGATGGACCTCCTCGAGGAGGGCTGCCGCGCCCAGCTCCGCTACGCGCTCGAGGAGCTGACGGTGCGGACGGGGACGCACCTGCGGCTGAAGGACATCGTCCTGCCGCCGAAGCCCTTCAAGAAGGTGAAGGAGATCATCGCCGCCGGCCGGAACCAGGCGACCGTGCTCAACACCTGGGGCTTCGGCCGCAAGCTCGTGACGGGCAAGGGCATCACCTGCCTCTTCGACGGCCCGCCGGGTACCGGCAAGACGCTCTGCGCCGAGATCATCTCCGGCGAGTTCGACCGCCCGCTCTACCGCATCAACCTCCCGGAGGTGGTGTCGAAGTACGTCGGCGAGACCGAGAAGAACATCAAGGCCATCTTCCAGCAGGCGAAGGTGAGCCACGCGATGCTCCTCTTCGACGAGGCGGACTCGCTCTTTTCCGCCCGCGTCGCCGAGACCAAGTCGTCGACCGACCGCTACGCCAACATGGAGGTCAACCTGCTCTTGCAGGAGATCGAGCGCTTCCCGGGCGTGGTCATCCTGACGACGAACTTCTACGGCTCGCTCGACAAGGCCCTCATCCGCCGCATCCAGTTCCGCGTGACCTTCGAGGATCCCGACGAGGAGAGCCGCCTCCGCATCTGGGAGACGCTGCTCCCGCCCGAGACGCCGCTCGGCGCCGACGTGGACTTCGCCAAGCTCGCCAAGCACTTCGAGATGACGGGCGGCATGATCAAGAACGCCCTCATCCGCGCCGCCTACCTCGCGTGCGATCAGGGCCTGCCGCTGATGCAGAAGCTCCTCGAGGAGAGCTGCCTCGACGAGTACCAGGCGGCCGGCAAGGTGGCGCGCGACCCGTCGGCGATGCCGGCGGCCAAGATCGTCATCCCCGAGGACGCCATCGAGCTGCCCCAGGACTGGCAGGAGCGCGGCATCCCGCCGGAGCTGCTGGTCAAGTCGAAGGCGGCGATGGCGAAGAAGGGCAACGGCGCCGAGCCCGACGAGGACGAGGACGACTTCGACGACGAGGACCTCGACGAGGCCGAGCCCCGGCGCTAGCGCCCGCCCCCCTCGTTTCCGGGGGGCCGTTTCCCTTGGTACGGGCATTGCTATACCGTCGACGTCCCGGCCGCTCGCGCCCTGTGAGCCCGGGTCCAGAGACGCCAAGCAGAGCAGATGCGTAGACCAACCCACCGAATCGCAATGCGAATCGCCAACTGGAGACAGATGTCCCAGGTGGGGTCTACACTCCTCAAAAAGCTTTCCCCCGTCGTCCGGCCGGAGGCAGCCGGCGCCGGGGAACAGAGCGAGGTGACGCGTGGTCGCTAAGTTCGACAAGGACAAGGGGTACGTCGAGAAGCTCAACGAGCGCCGCCGCCGCGAGAGCGTGCAGGAGCGCCAGCAGGAGCTCCAGAAGGAGTTCCTGCTCGAGCAGATCGACGAGCTGGCCGCCGACTTCGTCGACCAGCCCGAGCAGATCGGCCACTACATCGCCGACCTCGAGGCCGCCGGGATGCTCGGCGTCGCCGACAAGGGGATGCTCTTCCGGCGCCTGTGGGAGACGATGGGTCCGGCCTTCGCCGACCGCGCCTTCAACATGAGCGACCGCGCGGTCTTCGAGAGCGACGCCCTCGCCCGCTCGATCGCCGCCGACGTGGCCGCCGAGCGCGACACGAGCGCCTTCGCCGCCGAGAAGGCGGAGAAGACGGTCGACGCCGACCGCGCCACCGAGCTCGACCACGCCTCCGCGGTCCTGCTCAAGCTCTCCGAGGCCCTCGGCCTGCACCTCGACATCGCGCCGACGCCCCCGGTGCGCGAGGAAGCCGACCGCTCCATCGTCGACCCCGACGCCGAGCGCGCCGCGAAGACCCGCGAGCTCCTCGACGTCCTCGGCCCGCAGCTCGAGGTCGACACCGACCGCCTCGAGGTCCGCGTCGACGAGGAGGCCCGCCACAAGACCGAGCTCCAGGGCCTCTACGGCCTCATGGCCGACGGCGTCGTCTTCCTCAGCCCCGAGGTCTACGACCCCGAGACCGCCGAGGGCCGCGGCCTCCTCGCCCACGAGGTCAGCCACATCGCCCAGCGCGAGAACCTCCTGCGCGGGGCCGGCGGGCTCGAGCCCTCGATCGGCATGGCCGAGGCCGAGGCCGACAACATCAGCGAGATGTTCGCCGAGGGCGGCCCGGTCCAGGCGCCGCTCGCCTCCCTCGCGATGTACGACCAGGCCGCCTGTGGCCCCAAGTCGAGCACCCCGGAGAAGCCGAAGGAGCCGACCAAGGAGGTCATCGTCGAGCCGCCGGTCTACGAGATCGTCGAGGACGAGATCAAGGTCCCGAACATCAACTTCCCCTACGACGAGCCCGGCCGGGCGATGCAGGGGAAGACGGCCATCGACGCCGCGGGCTACGGCGAGCAGAACCAGCCGATCCTCCGCCGCCTCATCGAGACCGTCGCGACCTACCCGGAGATCACCGGCATCTCCATCAAGTCGCACACCGACCACCGCGGCTCGGACGCCTACAACATGGCGCTCTCCGACCGCCGCGCCAAGGCCACCCAGGAGTGGCTGCGGGCGCCGTCGGACGGCGGCGCGGCGCTGACCATCAAGGTCACCGAGGCGGTCGGCAAGGGCGAGACCGAGCCGCTGCATTCGAGCCAGTTCCCCGACGGCCGTGACCTCACCGAGGCGCAGCACCGCGAGAACCGCCGCAGCGAGTTCCGCATCACCGAGGTCAACGGCCAGGTCCACTCCGGGCCGTTCAAGCCGACCAAGAAGAAGCTCGTGCAGCCGGGGCGGACGATCATCCGCTACCTCGACGCCGAGGGGAACGTCATCAAGGAGGAGATCGTCCCCGACGGCCAGCAGCCGCAGGGCCTGACCTCCAACGAGCAGCAGCAGGTCGGCGGCGGCACCCCGCAGACCCAGGCGGCGGACGGGCACACCACCCAGGCCCAGCAGCCGACGACGTCGAGCGGCCAGAGCGCGGCCCCGGTGGTCCAGGGCGGCGCCGTCCTGAAGCAGAAGGAGACCCCGCGCCGCGGCAAGTCCAAGAAGACCTACCGCTACGCCACGCCGAGCCTCCTGTCGATGATCGGCCAGCCGAACGTCGTCCAGGCCAAGGCGGGCGCCGGCGGCCTCAAGAGCCAGAGCCTCGGCGAGCGCACGCGCCCGGGCGGCGGCGGCGAGCCGCTCAGCGCCGACCTGAAGGCCCGCTTCGAGGGCGCCTTCGGGCACGACTTCTCCGACGTCCGCATCCACCGCGGCTCCGCGGCGGCCACCAGCGTCGGCGCGACCGCCTTCGCCCGCGGCACCGACATCCACTTCGCCCCCGGGCGCTTCGACGCCGGCTCGCAGTCGGGCCTCGACGTCCTCGGCCACGAGCTCACGCACATCGTGCAGCAGCGCTCCGGCCGCGTGGCGCTCCCGCAGAACAAGGGCCTCAACGTCAACGTCGACCGGGCCCTCGAGAGCGAGGCCGACCTCCTCGGCGCCCGCGCGGCGCGCGGCGAGCGGGTCATGGTCGGCGGCTCGGCGGCGGGGCTGATGCGCCGCCAGGACACGGTCCAGTACGAGCGCGGCCGCGGTGAGCAGGCCCCCGCCGAGGGCAGCCAGACCGAGGCCCCGCCGACCGAGTGCGTGCTCGAGTTCGGCGGCCAGACCTTCACGGCGCGGGCCCCGAACGGGATCCAGCCGGGCCTCGTGCGCCTCGACTTCACCGGCGCCGAGCTCCACGGGGTGCGCCTCGGGAGCGCGCAGATCGAGTTCGACGCGAACTCCCAGGTGCTCCGCGGCACCATCGGCGCGTCGGTGACCATCGGCGAGTACATCCAGGCCGACGACATCACGCTCCAGGTCGACCGCCGCGAGGTCGGCGGCGAGGTCCGCGGCTTCGTCTCGGCCGAGATGACCGGCGTCCGCCTCAACGTCAGCGAGCTCTTCGACACCACCATCGACCTCCGCGTCTCGGGCGAGGGCGTCTCCGGGCGCGCGCGCGTCGACGCGACCACGCCGATCACCCTCGGCGAGGGCATCACCCTCGAGAGCGGCGCGATCGAGGTCGTGCTCGCCCCCGACGGCTCGCTCACCGTGAGCGGCCGCGTCGAGGGCGTCGTGGCCGGCCTCGGCAACGTCGCGATCACCGCTCAGGCGATGAGCGGCGGGCACATCGCCGGCATGATCGAGGTGACGCTCGCCGAGCCGATCGCCCTGCCGGGCGTCGAGGGCGTGACGATCACCAGCGTCAACATCGGCGGCGCGTACAACAGCGGCGAGAGCTGGACCGTCGCCGGCGGCATCGGCCTCAACATCCGCGACTGGGTCGGCGCCGACATCCAGGGCACCTACACGCACCCGATCGGCGGGGGCGGCGGCGCCGAGGGCGGCGCCAAGGAAGCCGGACCCGCGGCCAAGGAAGGCGGCGGGGGCGGCGGCGCGGCGGCGTCCTCGTGGACCCTCACCGGCACGCTCAACCAGCTCAAGGCCTACACCATCGGTGAGGGCGACAACCAGGTCACCCTCGAGAACGGCACCCTCCAGGTGCGGTTCGAGACCGGGACCTTCGTCCAGTGCGCCGCCGGGGTCGACTGGTCGACCACCAACTGGCAGGGCCGCGTGGACGGGACCTACAAGGTCCAGGAGCAGCAGCTCGACGCCCTCGGCACCATCTCGATGAAGGCCGAGCAGCTCCCGCTCGGCGACATCGGCCGGCTCACCGAGGTCAACGGCCAGGTGAAGATCGAGGCCAACGTCCCGACCGAGCTGAGCGGCAACGTCAAGGCCATCTTCCCGTACGAGGACCAGGACACCTTCGAGGTCAGCGGCGACGGGCTCAAGGTCAACATCCCGGACATGTTGGCGTCCGGGAGCGCGACGGTGAAGACGCTGCGCGACCTGCCCTTCGGCGACCCCGCGGCCTACAACGCCAAGGTCGCCAAGGACGCCTCGGCGACCCTGACGGTGGCCGAGAACAAGCTCCAGGGCATCACCGGGGGGCTCGCCTTCACCGTGTCCCACGCCGAGGAGAAGCTCGGAGACGGCACGGTCGACGTCAACTTCGAGGGCGAGAGCAACAAGCTCAACGCGACGGCGACCTTCAAGCTGACCGCGGAGAACGGCTTCGGCGTGCCGGACCGCGTCGCCGGGCCGGTGATGCTCCTGCCGGGCGGGGTGTTCACCCTCGCCATCGAGAACAGCGAGCTCGCGACCGCGACGGTGCAGAACCTCACGTTCACCATCGCCCAGACGGGCGAGAACGCGACCGGGCTCATCGGCGGCCTCTTCAACGGCAGCTACGACTTCCGGACCTCGAAGCTCAACGCCAGCGGTGGCGCCGCGGTGCTCCAGCCGTGGCCGCTCGCGCCGGCCGCGGGCGTGCACCTGACCTTCAAGGAAGGCGGCATCATCGTCGTCGCCGTCACCGAGAACAAGCTGACGCAGGTCCACGGCGAGTTCCCCTTCGACGCCACCGTCGACGCGAAGGAGAAGATCCCGGAGCTGGTGCTCGAGGGCAAGGTCAACGGGCACTACACCGACGAAACCGGCAAGTTCAACGGCGGGCTCGAGGCGACGCTCAAGCAGGCCGTCCCCATCCCGATGCAGGGCGAGGGGAACAAGCTCACCATCAAGGAAGGCGCCAAGGTCACCGCGACCGTCGCGGACTCCGCGCCGGGCACCCTCGGGGTCTCCTTCGAGGCCGAGTACGAGCGGGCCGGGAAGCTCTTCCTCGGCGGCCAGGTCGAGAACGCCAGCTACAACTTCCAGAACGGGGACTTCGACCTCGTCGGCTCGCTGACCCTCAAGCAGGACATCGAGAAGTCGACCGAGGACGGCAAGTGGACCTTCAAGGTCAAGTCCGGCGCCACCGTCGGGGTGGAGGTCGCGAAGTCCAAGCTCGAGGCCATCACCGGCTCGATCCCCTTCGAGGTGCACGACACCGACGGGTGCCTGCTCAAGGGCAGCCTCGCCGACGCGCGCCTCGAGATGAAGGACCTCCAGTTCAGCGGCACCCTCGACGTCGCGCTCGGGCGTGACCTCGAGTACCCGCGCAGCGACGACGGCTCGTCCGCGGCGCCCGCCGGCAACCCGCCGGTGTCCATCGTCGCCAAGAAGGACGTCTCCCACGTCGCCGGCCGCATCGACAAGAACACCTTCGCCGAGCTCACCGCCAAGATGGCCTTCGGGGTCAAGCTCGGCGGCGAGGAGTACGGCGCGGGCGAGGTCGGCGGCACCTGGGACGTCCAGAAGAACAAGTTCTCGGGCCAGGGCGACATCAAGCTCGTCAAGAACCTCTTCATCGGCGACGAACGCCGCACCGCCAAGGGCGGGACGGCGCTCGAGAGCTGGATCCTCGGCTTCGCCGCCGGGCAGGGCCTGACCGTCGCGGTCAAGAACAACGTCCTCGACTCGGCGACCGTCAACCTCGGGTGTGTGCTCTTCCACAACCTCGAAGCGGTGGCCACGGGCTCGGTGCAGGGCCGCTACAAGCTCGGCGAGACCGAGAGCTTCGAGGGCACCGCGGACGTCTCGGTCATCAAGAACCTCGACTTCCACGAGGGCCCGCGCTTCCACTACTGGATCGAGAAGGGCACCGGGGCCGAGGTCGCGTTCACCGGCACCACGGTCAACTCGGCGGGCGGAAACTTCCGGCTCCTGATGAAGGAGCAGGAGAAGGACAAGGTCCGCGTCCTCCTCGGCGCCGCGTACACGCCGGGCCAGGGCTTCAACGCCGCCGGGCGCATCGAGGTCCTCGACGACATCCCGATGACCGAGAGCGGCGAGTACAAGTTCTCGGTCGCCAAGGGCTCGGGCGGCGGGGCGGCCATCGCCGGCTACGAGGTCACCAACTTCAACGGCAAGCTGACCATCCTCGTCGACAAGGGCCAGGACCCGTTCGCCAAGGGTGAGTTCAGCCTCGACTACAAGCTCTCCGAGTCCAACCCCATCATCAACGCGACGGGGACGGTGGAGCTGCTCTCGCGGGTCGAGCTCGGCTCGAAGGGCGAGTGGAAGTTCTTCGTGATGCCGTCGACGGGCGTGAGCCTGGCGGTGGCGAACAACGAGCTCGAGTCCCTCGGCGGGACCATCGTGCTCCAGGCCGACAAGGGCGAGGAGCCCTTCGCGAAGCTGACCCTGAGCGGCAGCTATACGAAGGCCGACGGCTTCGCCGGGCAGGCGATCGCGGAGCTGCTGACCGAGTACAAGGTCATCGACACGCCCATCGGCGGCGAGACCTACTCGCTCTGGGTGATGCCGGGCACGGGCGCGATGATCACCCTGGTCGGGAGCGACATCACGCTCATCGGCGGCCAGGTCATCGCGATGATCCGCGACGGTGAGGGCGCCAAGGGCGACTTCATCTCGGTCACGGCGGTGGGCGTCTCCTACGGCTACAAGGAGAAGCAGTTCTCCGGCTCGGGCAACGCGACCATCGTCAAGGACAAGAAGCTCGCGACCTTCGGCGAGAACGAGGAGCTGTGGCTCGCCCAGGGCTCCGGCGCCTTCGCGTCGGTCTCGAACAACGTCCTGCAGCAGGTCGGCGGCGCCATCCAGCTGAAGCTCCGCGACAACCGCGGCTTCTACGTGCAGTGCGGCCTCAAGGGCAGCTTCGACGCGGCCGGCGGGACCGGGTTCACCGGCCAGGGCGGCGCCGAGATCACCCGCGAGAAGCTGCTCGGCCAGCTGGGCACCTACAAGTTCTGGCTCGACAAGGGCGCCGGCGCGACGGCGTACATCGAGCAGAACAAGCTGACCAAGGTGGACGGCAACGTCCCGTTCCAGGTCCACGACGAGAAGGGCGTCCTGCTCAAGGGCCAGGCCAAGGGCGCCTACCGGACCGAGGAGAAGAAGTTCTCCGGCACGGGTGACGTCCGGCTCGGGCGTGACATCGAGTACGCCATCGGGACCATGAAGCTCATCTTCAAGGAGGGCTCCGGCGGCAACGGCACGGTCACCGACAACGAGCTGAGGAAGCTCGGCGGCACGTTGAACGTCGACATCCACGACGCCAACGGCCCGATGATCAACGTCAACGCGTCGGGTGAGTTCGACGCGGTCCAGAAGAAGCTCCTCTGGGTCGAGGGCGGCGCCAAGCTGCTGCGGCCGATCAACGTCGGCGGCGAGGGCGACGCGGCGATCCTGCGCATCACCAAGCTCGAGGGCTCGGCGCGCGTCGAGAACAACGAGCTGAAGTGGGCCAAGGGCAAGCTCGGCTTCGAGGCGCCGCGGCTGCTCAACATGAAGGGCGAGGTCGAGGGCGGCTGGGAGGCCACCGGCGGCAAGGACGTCTTCTACGGCAACGGCTGGGTCGACTTCACCATCTTCGACGACCCGGCCCAGCACCGGTACATGAAGGGCAAGGCCGACTTCGAGTACCACAAGGACGAGACCTGGAAGATCGGCGGCGAGGTCGACTACCAGCTCAACGAGATGATCGGCGGCAAGGTCCGGGTCGACGTCGACCAGACCCTCGACCCGGTCGTCGGCGGCGAGCTCAGGGTGACGAACGTCAAGCTCGTCGAAGGCCGCGACATCTTCAAGTGGGCCAAGGACTTCAACCTCCTGCGCACGACGGTCATGGCCGGACCGGTGCCCATCGACATCAACGGCGGCGTCGGCATCGGCGTCGGCCTGTCGATGCTGCCGCTGACGTTCAGCACGACGATCGGGTTCTCCAACTGGAGGCCGTTGTCGGCGGCGACCAAGGTGCCGGACTTCGAGGCGCGCGCGGACCTCAACACGGGCCTGCGCCTGTCGGCGGCCCTCAAGCCGTGGTTCGGCGTCGGCATCGGCGTCTCGGGCGTGGCCTCGGCCGGGCTCCGGCTCCAGGGGGAGGTGGGCGTCAACGTCGACGTCAACGTCAACCCCTACGCCGAGCTCAAGGGCCAGTCGGGTGTCTACTCCGGCAAGCTCGGGCTCGCCCTCGGCATCGTCGGGAGCGGGTCGCTGGGCATCACGCCGCAGGTCTACGCGACGCTGGGGAACACCTGGACGTACGACCTGGCGAACATCACCCACGACCTGGGGCAGCTCTTCAGCTTCGACTACAACTTCGCCTTCCCGTTCGGCGACCAGCCGGCCTCGCCCGAGCAGGGCGGCGGCGGGACGGCGCCGGCGACCCAGGCGGCCGGCCAGACGCAGAAGGTCCAGGGCCACGAGCAGAAGCCGGCGATGCCGCCCGAGACCCAGGGCGCGCCGCGTCAGCCCGGGCCGACCCCCGGCGGGCCGGACCTCAACCAGGGCAACAACCAGGAAGAGCAGAAGCAGAAGCAGGAAGGCCCGATGGGCGAGCTGATGTCGAAGATCGACCAGCTCTCCGAGTGGGGCGCGAAGGTCGGCGCGGTCGCCAAGGTCGGCGGCACGCTGATCTCGATGCTGACCTTCATGGTCACCATCCCGCCGCCGTTCGGTGTCGCGCTCGCCGGCGCCTACCTGGTCTACAAGCTGTTGACCGGCGGTTTGACCTTCGACGACATAAAAACGGCGTTCACGACGCTCTGGGAGATCATCGGCATGATTGGCGATGCGATCCTGAGCGCGCTGCCGGACTGGCTGAAGAACCTGTGGACGAAGATCAAGGGCAAGACCTGGGATCAGCTCCTCGGCGACCTCATCGACAGCATGTCCGGCTGGCTCATCGACCTCTTCCCGAGCACGCGGAAGATCGTCGAGGCCCTCGCCGACATGGCGAAGGGCATCTTGAGCGACATCGCGAACGTCATCCGCAACATCATCAACGGTGGCTTCGGGTTCGACGACTTCATCGACCTCTGCCGCTCGATCGGTGGGCGCCTCCTGGGCCTCATCGCCGAGCTGGTCGGTGACGCGGTGGTGGACGCGGTGTCCGACGCGGCCGACGCGGTCGTGGACTTCATCACCGACCCGCCGTGGTAGGAACGCGCTCCGCGAAGCACGGGTGACACGACGGGGTGGCGGCATGCGGGTGCCGCCATCCCCGGTCGTCTTGCGGCATGACGGCGTCGCCGTGGGCGGGGGGTCCGCGGCGTGCCTCCGAGCCTGAGAGAGCACGACATGAGCTTTCGTCCTGGCCGCGTCGGCATCGTCGGCGGCGGTACGAGCGCCTGGCTGACGGCGCTGGCGCTCCTCGAGTGGCGCCCCGAGCTCGACGTGACGGTCCTGCCCTTCCACGGGCCGGACGGCGTCGTCATGAGCGACGGGGCGGTCTGCGGCGCGGTCGTCACGCGACCCGCCGCCCTCGCCTTCCTGCACGGCTACCTGGGCGTCGACGTCCACGTCCTGCACCAGGAGGCGCGGCCGCTCTGGCACCTGGGGACGCGCTACGCGTGGGGGCGCGCCGACGCGCGCTACGACTTCGACCTGGCCTTCGGCGAGGGCAACGTCGCCGAGGCGCTCGTCAACGACGGGGGGCTCTGGCGCTGGTCCCTGGCGGCGCAGCTGATGGCGGCCGGGCGGGTGCCGCTGGCGCGGCTCGCGGGCGAGGTCCACTCGCTCCTGCCGAAGACGCCGTTCGGGTATCTCCTCGAGCGGGACCGCTTCGTCGCGCACCTCGCCGCCCGCGCCGCGAAGGTCGGGGCGCACCTCGAGGGGCGCTCGGTGCTCGGCGTGCGCGTCGACGGCGAGCGCGGCGACCACATCGCGGGGCTCGCCCTCGACGGCGGGGACGAGGCGCGCTTCGACCTGTACGTCGACGCGAGCGGGGCCGAGGCGCTCCTGCTCGAGGCGCTGGGCGTCCCGTGGGAGGCCGCCGGGCTCCCGTGCGACGCCGTGGTGACCGGGGTCACGCCGGTCGCCGGCGCGCCCGCGCCGCACACGACCCTGACCACCGCCGACGCGGGCTACCGCT
>SBGO01000700.1 GCA_006226565.1 Deltaproteobacteria bacterium
CTGGAACGAGCGGCGCGACGTTCCCCTCGCCAGGGATCGAGAAGGCGCTCTGGCGATTGACGACGACATCGTAGTTCGCGGCGACGAGCTCGGCGGCGTCGCGGCCGGTGAGGAGCGCGACGGCGGTGGCGCCGACGGCGTAGAGGTCGCTCTGCGGCGTGGCCTGGCCGCGGAGCTGCTCGGGGGCCATGTAGCCGAAGGTGCCGGCCACGGTGCTGCCGCCGAGCGAGTTGGCGGCGACGGCGCGGACGGCGCCGAAGTCGATGACGACGAGGCGCCCGTCCCGGCGCCGCATGAGGTTCGAGGGCTTGAGGTCGCGGTGGACGACGGGAGGCCGCTCGCCGTGGAGCGCGGTGAGGATGTCGCAGAGCTCCGCCACGAGCGCGAGCGTCTGGCGCTCGTCGAGGCGCGCGGCCGCGAGGTTGTCCCCGTCGATGAGCTCCTGCACGAGGTAGAGGTAGACCTGGCCCGGGCGCTCGACCGTGAACTCGTCGACGTAGCGCGGGACGTCGGGGCAGCGGAGACGGGCGAGGACGCGGGTCTCGCGCTCGAAGAGCTCGAGCGTCTTGAGCGAGTCGACCTTGCGGACCGAGAGCTCCTTGACCGCCACCGGCTGGTCGGTGGTGGTGTCGCGGGCGCGGAAGGTCGCGCCCGCGCCGCCCCGGCCGAGGAGGGACTCGAGCCGGTAGCGACCGTAGAGCACCGGGTCGCCGCCGCAGGCGGAGCAGGAGCGCGCCCGGGAGGGCGTCTCGGCGTGGCATATCGCGCAGATCATGGGGCTCAGCGAGGGTAGCCTCGCCGCGCGGGGGTGTCACCTGCCGCTGGGCGCCGAGCAGAGCGGGGTCGCGAGCGAGGAGCGGATGACGAGGGCCTTCCACGCGAGCAGCGCGCCGTCGGCCTGGCGCGCCCAGGCGACGGTGTAGTCGTCGACCGCCGAGGCGGAGATCACGCCGTCGGTCTGGTTGGTCGTGTCGCGCGCGCCGCGCTCGCGGTAGAGCGGCTGGGTGCCGATGATGTCGTCGCCGAGCGCGTCGGGGAAGAAGAGCTGCGAGGTGACGTAGCCGGTCTCGCCCACGCGCACGGTGAAGTGGACGTGGAGGGTGCGGCCCGGGTACCAGCCGGGAAAGCAGGTGTCGAAGTCGACCCGGCCGTCGGCGTCGGTGGTCTGGACGCCGCGGAACCAGCGGTTGGCGCGGTGGGCCGCGTCGCCGCCGGTGCAGAAGTCGATCGCGTCAGCGCCCGAGTAGAGCCCCTCGGGGCTCGTGTGCCAGATGTCGACGTCGGCCCCGGAGATGGGGGTGCAGTCCTCGTCGACGATCTTCAGGGCGAGCCGGGTCGGGAGGCCGCCGTGGCCCTCGCTGACGTCCTTGCGGCGGATCGTCTCGGCGTAGCAGGGGCCGAGGGTCATCGCGCAGGTCAGGGCGCAGGTGGCGCCGAGCCCGTCGGCGAAGGGATCGGCGTAGTCTCCGCTCATGGAGGCCGTGCCCCCGGTCGCCCAGGCGACGGCGGCGGTGTCCGCGCCCGTGGTGTCGTCGGCGTCGGCGCCGCCGCTCGTGTCGGCGGTCGCGGTGTCCGTGGCCGCGACGTCCGCGTCGTCGGCGGTCGTGTCGCTGGCGGTCCCCGGGCTGGCGGCTCCGTCGCAGGCGGCGACGAGCCTGGCGGCCGGCACGGCGGCGAGGGTGAGCCCGATCCTGCGAAGGGCGTCTCGGCGCGACAGGGTGGGGCGGTGCTTCACGGGGGCTCCTGGTCGTGCTGGATCGTCGGTAGACGGCGGCCCGGCGCGCGGTCCTCGCCGGTGCGGACCTCGAAGAGACCACGGCGCGACGCGACCTGCTAACGAAAAAACTTGCGGTCGCGCAAAGGCGGGCTGGGCCCGAGGTGGAATTTGCTGCGCTCGCAGCAAAGCGGTTGACGTCGCTTTTTGCTGGGTCTAGGTTCCGCTTCAACAGACACACCGGGCTGCACTGAGCGGCCGCAGCAGGAGGGTTCCATGAAGCTGACCGGCAAGACCGCGATCATCACCGGCGGGGCGCGTGGCATCGGGTTCGCGACGGCGCGTCGCTTCCTGGCGGAGGGCGCCAACGTGGCGCTGTGGGACGTGCAGGCCGGGCTGTTCGACGAGGCCCTGCGGCGCCTCGAGGTCGGGCCCGAGCGCGTCCGCGCCTACGAGGTGGACGTGACCTCGCGTGAGCAGGTGCAGCAGACGATCGCGAAGGTCGAGGCCGATCTCGGCGCCGTCGACATCTTCGTGAACAACGCCGGCATCACGCGCGACTCGATGTTCCACAAGATGACCGACGACCAGTGGGACGCGGTCCTCAACGTGAACCTCAAGGGCGTCTTCATCTGCGGCCAGGAGGCGGCGCTGCGGATGCGTGAGCGCGGCCGCGGCGTGATCCTGAACACCTCGTCGGTGGTCGGGCTCTACGGCAACGTCGGCCAGACGAACTACGCCGCGACCAAGTTCGGCGTCATCGGCCTCACCAAGACCTGGGCCAAGGAGCTCGGCCGCAAGGGCATCCGCGTCAACGCGGTGGCCCCGGGCTTCACGCTCACCGAGATGGTGAAGACCGTGCCGGCGCCGGTGCTCGAGAAGATGCAGGAGAAGACCTCGCTCAACCGCCTCGGCGAGCCCGAGGACATCGCGGCGGCCTTCGCGTTCCTCGCCTCGGACGACGCCGCGTACATCACCGGCCAGGTCCTGAGCGTCGACGGCGGCATGACGCTGTAGCGTCTGCGCAGCTCGTTCGCGCGCGAAGGCGCCGTCCGTCGGGCGGCGCCTTCGTCGCGTCTGGGGGCCGACGCGCTTCGACCTTGACCGTGGTCCGCTCCGCGCGCTACCGCAGGGCTCGGCGCTGCGGGAGGCGTGACGATGCGTGCGGTGTTCTCAGGTGTCTTGGCGGTCCTCGTCGCTCTCGGCGCGTCGGCCTCGGCCGCGCCCACGGAGCGGCCCTACACCTGGCAGAGCTACGGCGTCGGCGCGCCGCGCACGGCGCGGGTGGCCTACGAACTCGGGGTCGGGACGCGGGACAGCCGCTTCTTCGGCGCCGACGGCGTCGAGCAGGGCGTGCGGCTCCGCTACCAGCCGTGGCGCGGCGTCGGCGTCGAGGCGTTCGGCGGGCTCTTGCTGCACTCCGATCACGCGGCGCGCCCGGCGGCGGGCGCCGAGGTGGTCGGTCGGGCGCTGTGGCAGGAGGACGCGGGCGTCGACCTCGATCTCGCGGGCGGCTACGGCTTCGACTACCGCGAGCGGCAGGTGCTGCGGGCGCGGGCGGCGCTCGGGCGGACCTTCGGGCGCCTCGACCTGCGGCTCGGCAGCGCGGTCGAGGTGCCGGTGAGCGGGGAGGGCGACGCTGCGGACCTGTCGCTGACCTTCGGCGCCTCGTACCGGGTCACGCCCTGGTGGCGTCAGGGGATCGAGGTCGGCGGCGAGGACCTCGAGGGTTTCTGGGAGGAGGAGGAGGCCGAGGGCGGCGCGAAGCTGCTCCTCGGGCCCACGGCCTACTTCACCCTCGGCGGCGGGGTCGAGCTGCGCATGAACGTCGCGGCGGTCTACGCCCCCCCGACCGCGGGCGCGCCGGCCGGCGCGGCGACCGAGACCTGGGGGCTCCTCGGCCGCGCGAGCCTCGCCTACACCTTCGGGGAGTAGCTCCGGCCGCGGACGGGGCGCGTCGGCCGCGTGCGCGTGGCTACGGGGCGACGGCGGCGAGCGCGTTCAGCCCGGCCCACGCGACGGCCTCGTCCTGGTCGGGGTGTCCCGAGCTGCAGCCGATCCCTCCGACGACGTGGCCGCCGACCGAGATGGGGAGGCCGCCCGGGAAGATGGCGAAGCGCCCCTGGTGGCTGGCGTGGATGCCGAAGGCGGGCTGCCCGGGCGCGGCGGACGCGGCGTAGTCGCGCGTCGACCGGCGCGCGCAGGCCGCGGTGAAGGCCTTGTCGATGGCGATCTGGATGCTCGAGACGCGCGCCTCGTCCATGCGCACGAACATCAGGAGGTTCCCGCCGTCGTCGCAGACGGCGATGTCCATGTCGACGCCGATGCGCTTGGCCTCCCGCTCGGCGGCGGCGACCATGACGCGGACATCGGCGAGACCCAGCTTCGGCACCATTTTCATGTCGCGGAGTATCGAGCGAGCCTCCAGCGCTGGCAACTGGACGGTGCGACCACGCGGCGCCGCGGAAGGCGTTGTCCCGAGGCCACCGCAGATACGCCGTCCGTCGTGAGCGCCTCGTCGAGGCGATTCGCGGTCGCTTGACGTGGGTGGGGGGGAGGTCGACGATGGCGGCGTGTAGCTCGCCCTCGGAGGTGGATGTGGACGCGCCAGCCAAGGAAGGCAAGACCGACCAGCAGAGCCAGGGGACGCCCTCCGGGGCGACCGGGAGCGCCGGTGGAGCGCGCGTTCAGATGCGCCAGCGGGTCGCCGGCCTCGGGTCGTACGACGAGCAGGTGGCGGCGCTCGCGCCCGGGGCGGCGGCGGTCCAGGGACGCGGCCCCATCAGCTCCGGGCCCGACGTGCAGCGCGCCGCGGCCGCCGGGGTCCAGGGGGGCGGCGGCGCCATGCCCCACCTCGGCGCGATCCAGCAGAGCTTCGGCAAGCACGACGTCTCGGGGGTGAAGGCCCACGTCGGCGGGGCGGCGGCCGAGGCCAGCAAGGCCATCGGCGCGGAAGCCTACGCGACCGGCACGAACGTGGCGTTCAAGGAGGCGCCGAGCCTCCACACCGCGGCCCACGAGGCCGCCCACGTCGTGCAGCAGCGCGCCGGCGTCCAGCTGTCCGGTGGCGTCGGAAAGGCCGGGGACAGCTACGAGCGGCACGCCGACCGGGTCGCCGACGCCGTGGTCGCCGGGCGCTCGGCCGAGGGCCTCCTGTCGGGCATGACCGGTGGTGGCGCCGCGGCGGCGGTCCAGCGGCAGGTCACGTTCAACAACGACGTCGGGACCAGCGTCACCATCAACGACTTCGCCGGCAGCGGTGAGGAGCAGATCGCCGTCGACGAGTGCAAGACCAACATCGCGAGTGGGAAGGCGCCGGCGGAGTTCGACTGGGTCAAGGACCGGGTGGCCAAGAACGGCGGCAAGGTCCCGGGCAAGATCAAGCAGTTCATGTCCAAGTGGGGGAGCCCGCACGGCAACCACGACGGCCTGCTGCCCGGGGTGAAGGGCGCCGGCGGCTACAAGGAGTACTACGTCCGCGAGGGGGAGGGCATCTCGCCCAACCGCCGAATCGTCAAGGGCGGGCCGTCCGACCAGATGTTCTATTCGAACACCCACTACGGCAATAAGGGCAACCCCGCCTTCTACCACCTGGCCTAGGCGGCGGCGGAACCATGGGAGAGCCAATGACCAGCGTCAGTGAGCCGCAGCTCAGCGTTCTCAACTACGTCGCGTTGGAGGATGTCGAGGCGGCGCGTGCGGCGCTCGAGGCGTGGGGATACGCGGTCGTCGAGCTCGACGGCGCCGCGGTGATCGACCGTGACAGCCTGCTGCGCCAGGCGACCGTGGACCTGCCCGGCTTCGACGAGGTGGAGCCGATCAACTGGAGCGGCTTCGACGACGCGCTCACCGGCATGGTCTTCGAGATCGACGTCCCCAAGCTCGCGCTCGTCTGGCGCGGCGCGCACCGGATGCTCGATGGCGGGCTGCCGGACCTCATGGTGGCGGCCGACGTGATGACGGGCGTCGCCCGGCTGGTGTATTCGCAGGGCGCCGTGTTCATCATCGTCCTGGCGGGCGAGGGGGCGAACTTCCCGGCGTGGCCGCACCGGGCGTGACGGCCGCCAGCGACGACTTCGGCGTTCTCTAGTCGGTCGACGCGGCGCTCTCCGGGGACGCCGTTCACGGCGAGCGGTGCTTGCGCGCCGACGCGCTCGACCCGGGGTGGCGTGCGCCGCCGCCCTCCGGCGTGGGGTCGGGCACGACAGCGCCGCCGCCGCCGAGTCGGTCCTGGACGCGGTGGTCACCGAGGGACACCTCCTCGGCGAGGCCGCCTTGTCGCAGCAGCTCGGCTCGCATTTCGCCCCCTGCCACCTCAGCGGCCGAGCGCGGGCGGGCGGCCCATGCTCCTCCTCCGCGACGAGGTCGTCCGCGCCTCGAGTCAGAGTGACAGTGGCAATTGCCTCGCGAATGCGCACGTCGGCCGAACCCGAGCCCGAGTCCGATTCGAGTCCGCCGCGACGCCTACGAACGAGTCCGGTTCGACCTCAGCCCTCGGGCTGGGGGAACCAGCGGAAGGCCGCGCGAACCATCAACCGCGTGCTCTTTCCGCCCCGCTCGGCGCCCCTCTCGAGCGCCCTCACGAAGGCGTCCAACGTCTCCGGGCGGCGCGCATCCAGCCCGCGCGCCTCGGCGAAAGCGATCAGGCGTCGCGCGGCGCTGCGGTAATTGGCGGCGGTCGAGCTCTTGATGTCCCCTGTCGCCACCGCCGCCGCGAGCGCGGACTCGAACGCGCCGAGCACTCCAGTCGGTGTGGCCTCGATCGGGGCAGGCGGCGCGTCGGGCGGCGCCGGCCCGCTCTCTGGCCTCTGAGCGGCCGCTCGCGCCCGCTTCGCTCGCGCCGCCGATAGGTCGATCACTCTGGCGGGAGCTGAGTCGTCGGCTCCTCCGCCGGCCTCGCCCTCGCCCTCGCCGTCGTTTTCGTCCTCGTCCTCGTCGACGTGCACCTCCGGCGTCGCGTGGCCGCCGATGAGCGCCACCATCTCCTCGTAGCTCAGGCTCGCGCTCGAGCCGCTGCCGGCGAGCAGCGCGTCGGCCAGCTCGCGCTTGTCCGCGTGGAGGGTGACGATGCCCTCCTCGACGGTGTCCTTGGCGATGAGCCGATAGACCGTGACCGGCTGATCCTGGCCGATGCGGTGCGCGCGGTCGGTCGCCTGGTCCTCCACCGCCGGGTTCCACCACGGGTCGAGGTGGATGACGTAGGTCGCCGCCGTGAGGTTGAGTCCCGTCCCGCCCGCCTTGAGCGACAGCAGGAAGACCTCCGCCTCGCCCGCCTGGAACGCGTCGACCCGTCCCTGTCGCGCGGCCGCCGGCGTCTGGCCGTCGAGGTAGAGGTAGCGCGTCGACGCCGCGTCGAGGCGCTCCCGGACGAGCGCCAGGAAGCTCGTGAACTGGCTGAAGACCAGCGCCCGGTGGCCCTCCTCGGCGAGGCGCTCGAGCAGCTCCATCAGCGCGTCGAGCTTGGCTGACCCGTGGGTCCAGCCCGGGTCGACGAGCGCCGGATGGCACGCCACTTGCCGCAGCCGCGTCAGCGCCTGGAGCGCCGCGAAGCCCGCCTTCTGCCCGCCGCCGCCCTCGAGGAGGTCGAGGGTCGCCCGCCGGATCTCCTCGTAGCGCGCGCGCTCGGCCTTTCGCAGCACGACCCCGAGCGCCACCTCGGTCCGCTCGGGGAGCTCCCGCGCCACGTCGCGCTTGAGCCTTCGCAGCACGAACGGGGCGACCAGCCCCGCCAGCGCCGAGCGCGCGACCACGTCCCCGCGCTCGATGGGCGCCGCGTACTCCTCCCGGAACCCGTCCTCGCTCCCGAGGAGCCCCGGCGCGATCAGCCGGAACAGGCTCCAGAGCTCGGTCGTCCGGTTCTCCACCGGTGTCCCCGTCAGCGCCAGGGTGAACCCCGCCTCGAGCTGCCGCAGCGCCTTGGCCCGCTGGGTGCCGGCGTTCTTCACCGCCTGCGCCTCGTCGGCGACGAGCGTCCCCCAGGTCGTCCCGGCGAGCACCTCGACGTGGCGCGCCACCAGGCCGTAGCTCGTCACCACCACGTCGCCGGCGCCGAGCGGCCCGAGCGCTGCGAGCTCCGCCCCCGACCGCACGGGCCACAGCCGCAGCGACGGCGCGAACCGCTCAGCCTCGCGGACCCAGTTGAAGCCGAGCGACGTCGGCGCCACCACCAGCGCCGGCCCGGTCTGCCGACGGTGCAGGAGGAGCGCCAGCGCCTGCACCGTCTTGCCGAGCCCCATGTCGTCGGCCAGGCACGCCCCGGGCGCCCACTCGGCGAGGCGCGCGAGCCACTGGAACCCCTCGCGCTGGTAGGACCGCAGCTCCGCCTCGAGCCCGGCGGGCGTCGCCACGACGAGCCCCCGCGCCCGGCGCAGGCGCTCGAGCGCGTTCGACAGCTCCGCGAAGCCCTGGAGCGTCGCCCCGGCCTCCTCGAGCTCCCCCACGAGCGGCGCCATGAGCTGCGGGACCTTCCCGTCGCGCTTCGCGATGGCCGCGAGCTTCGCACTGACGGCGTCGTCGATCCGGGCCCAGCTGCCGTCGTCCACCCGGACGTAGCGCTTCCGCTCGCGGATCGCCCGCAGCAGCTCCGCGAGCGGCACCGCGCCGCCGCCGCGCGTCTCCGCCGCGCCGTGCATCGTGAACCAGCTGCGGCCCTTGTCCTTTCGCGCCTCGATGGCCAGCGCGTCGAAGCCGACCGCGCCGCGAGACACGGCGACGCGCTCCTCGGTCGCCCACTCGACCGGGACCTCGGGGCGCTCGCCCAGCGCATGGACGACGTCCAGCGCGGCGTCTCCCATCGCCTCGACGTGGGCAAACGCGGGCGTCGGCTCGATGCCGAGCGCGTCCAAGAGCGCCATCGCGTCGTGGCGCTCGCGCGCGAGGTCCCGCCGGAGCACGATGAGAGCCCCGTCGCGCACGACGTAGAGCTCGGGCGTCCCCTCGCCGGGCACCTCGGACGCCAGCTCCGGCGCGGGGACGACGACGGCGCGGATCTCGAGACCCTCCGCGCCGAGCGTGAGCCGCACGCGGATCGCGGCGTCGGCCGGCGCCGTCGGGCCCCGCAGCCCCTCGCTGAGCGACAGCGGCATCCGCCCGACCACGTCGCGGGCGAGCTCCGCCACCGTCCCGACGCCGTCCTCCGGGACGACGACGTCGCGCAGCTTCCTCCTCGCCGCGTTCGCGAGCGCGTCCTCGAGCTCGCGCGAGAGCGGGCAGAGCGTCGCGCTGTCCTCGTCGATCAGGAGCATGGCGTCGTCGATCGCCACCGCCTCTGCAGCCGCTACGACCTCGCCCACGTCGACGAAGCGGCCGTCGACATCGAAGCCGAGCCGCAAGCCGCCGTCGACGTCGCGGGTCGCGAGGGCGACCTGTGCTCGCTTCAGCCTGACGTGGCGCTCCTTGCCGTCCTTGACGAAGAAGCGCGGGTGACCGACCAGCGCCGGCAGGGCGATGGCGAGGATGAGCGGGTTCGCGCTCTCGTACCGATGGCTGTCCGCCGCGAGTCGCATCGTCTGGAGCGCCGTCGCGTCTCCCGGATGGGCGCTGGTGTCCATCGCCTGGATCGCGCTCGCGCCCTTGATCTGCTTGGTTTTCCACCCGCCCCGGACCTTCTGGCGGCACTCGACCGGCGCCAATGTCGTGCCGTTGTAGCCGCCGAGGGTGAGACGCCAGCCGAGCTCGAAGTCCGGGGGCGCGTCTTCGACCGGCGCGAAGGCGCTGCGGAGGTCGCCGACCACGCGCTCCCAGGTCTCGCGGGACAGGTCATCCGCCATTTGACGTGCGAGCGAGGCGTTCTCGCGGGCAGTGAGGGCGACACCGGCGTAGTCGAGGGCCTCGAAGAGGCGGACGTCATCGCGAGCCCATCGGTCTGTCGACGGGATGGCCTCGCCGGCGGGTGTGAGCTCGATGACGAGCGGGGGGCGCTCGTACTCGTAATGGCGATGATCCTCCTGGACGCGAATTCGCACCGGGTCGAGGAGGATGTCGACCAGCGTCTTGCCGCGCTCGTCGTGGGGGCGCGGGAGCACGCCACGGCCGAGGAGGTCGCTGCGCTGTCGGCGTACATCCGCAAGATGGGGCGCCAGCCGCGTGTCCGTGGGGGGGCGCTCGATCAGGCTCTCCGCACGTACCTCCGCGAAGAAGCGTGCTCGGGCCGCCGCCCTCGCGAGGAGGAATTGCCCGGCTTGCGCCACGAGCTCCTTCGGCGAGCGAAAACCGGCGCGCCCCACGAGGACGTCCGCGAGCCCGAAGCTGCTCCATCGGAGGTGGTTCACCATCGCAAGGTGCCGGGACGCCCGCTCGGTCAGGAAGGCGACGAACAGCTCCGGGATGGTGCGGAGGAGGTCGGCGACGCCGTGCTCCTTCCCCCAGGCGTCGAGCTCCGTTCGCTCGGTTGGGACGGTCGCCGGGCCGCCCGCGGGCTTCTGCTCGGGCGCCGGCGCGTGCGCGAGCTGGTGCCGCCACAGCGCCGCGTTGGCGCGGGCCGCCATGACCGCGGCGACGATGTGCTCGCACCCGTCCCGTCGCCCGCAGTTGCAGTCCGAACGCGCGGGATCGCCGTCGAGTCCGAACGTCGGCTCGTACCGCCGGCCGTTCTTGCCGCGAATCTGTGACGCCAGGAGCCCGCCCTCGGTGGGGCCGATCCCCTCGACGCGACCGGACCGGAAGAGCTTGATCCCCGCCTTGGTCAGGCTGGGCTGCGTGATCTTCCACAGTTGGGTGGCCTCGAGGTGGCGGAGGACGGCGTCGTGGATCTCGGTGAACGGGGCGTCCATGAGTCCGAGATAGCCAACGCGGCCATGAACGACAAGGTGCGGGCGTTCGGGCGGGTCGCGAACGCCGCCCTGCAGGCGACCTCGACGCTCGTCAGGGCCCGCCGACCCAGATCGACACCGAGCTGCCGGCGACGGCGGCGTTGCCGGAGGTCTCACTGCCGACGCCCTCCCAGCTGCCGCCGTAGCCGGTCCAGCCGTTCGAGGTGTCGGTGCGCGCGCCGATCCCGGTCGCCCAGTTCGGGTGTCCGCCGCAGGGACGGTAGGACGCGGTCAGCGTCGACGGCGCGAAGATCGCGGAGTCGGGGTACGCGTCGCCGCTGGCGTAGTTGCGCCAGCGAACCCGCCAGTCCTGGCCCCAGCAGGCGAGGGCGTTGGGGCCGGTGGAGACGTAGGTCAGCGTGTCCTTGTAGCCGTCCGCGGCGGTGGCGATGTTGGTCGTGCCGACGAGGTCCAGGACCGACTCCGTGGCGGGCATGGCGAAGCGCGTCCAGTAGCCCACCGCGTCGCCGTGGGTCTTGAAGAGGAGCTCGCTGCCGGCCATGTTCGCGTAGCCGAGCGAGACGCCCGTGGTCGTCGGGGTCACCGCCGTCGTGCTCGCGACGGCGGGCTGGCCCGTGAACCAGACGCTGGCGTCGGCGAAATACGCGTTCACGTCGGTGAAGCGCATCACGAGCGTCCAGCCGCCGCCTTCCAGGGTCATGTCGCAGTAGACCAGGTAGTCGCCGCTGCCGTCGGGGTTCACGCGGTAGACGCCGTCGCCCGTCCAGCCGGCGTAGACGTGACTCCCGCCGCTCGGGTAGCGATAGTCGTAGCAGCTCGCTGCGACGGTCCCATCCGACCAGCGCCCCGGGTCCGCGACGGTGTGGGCGCCGATGATGCCGTTGGTCACCGTGCCCCCGCGGATCCAGAGCGACACCGAGCCGCCCGTGAGGGCGCTGTTGCCTGCGGGATCGGTGCTCGCCCCTTCCCAGGTCCCGCCGTAGCCGTCCCAGCCGTTGGCGCTGTCCGTCACGACGCCGATGCCGGTCGCGTAGGCGGTGTTGCCGCCGCACGGTCGATAGCTCGACGTCAGCGTCGACGGCGCGAAGACGGCCGAGTCGGGCACCCCGTCGGAGCTGCCGTAGTTGCGCCAGCGCACGCGCCAGTCCTGTGCCCAGCAGGCGAGCGCGTTGGCGCCGGACTGCTGGTAGGCGAGCGTGTCCTTGTAGCCGTCGGGCGCGGCGTTGATGTTGGTGACGCCGACGAGGGTGATGACGGACTCGAGGGCCGGGAGGGTGAAGGCCGCCCAGTAGCCGTCGGCCTCCTGGTGCGTCTTGAACATCAGCGCGTTGCCGGTGACGTTGACGTACGCCAGCGAGATGCCGTCCATGGTCGGGGTCAGGGCGTCGCCGGCGGCGACGGTCGCCGTGCCCGTGTACCACGCGGCGGCGTCCGACCGGTACGCCGTGTCGACGGTGGACCGCATGACGAGCGTCCAGCCGCCATCAGCCGTGGTCATGTCGCAATAGGCGAGGTAGTCGCCGACCCCGGCGGCGGTCAGGCGGTAGATGCCGTCGCCGGTCGAGCCGGAGTAGGTGTGGTCGGCGTCGACCGGGTGCCGGTAGGCGTCGCAGCTCGCGGCGGCGTCTCCGTTCGACCAGTGGCCGGGGTCCGCGACCGTGAGCGCGCCGAGGATGGTCGCGGTGGGTAGCGCGGCGGCGCCGCTCCACGCGTGCGCGAAGGTCTCGGGGGTGTCGGGCTGGGAGTAGGCGATGGCGACGCCGTTGCCGCCGCCGACGGGGTGGTTCGTGCAGGTCAGCGCGCCGGCGGCCGACGTGAGGGGGACGCTCCAGCCGATGTAGGGGTAGGTCTCGCCGGCGGGCGTCGCGCCGCCGGTGAGCGCGCCCGAGGACGCGGTACCGGCGGTCGTCAGCGTGCAGCTCTGCGCACCGGCGGTGCCGAGGTTCAGGCCGAGGGCGAGGTTCCAGTAGAGCTTGCCGACGCCGCCGAGGTCCTCGTCGCCACGGTAGACGGCGGCCCCGAAGAGGACGGGATCGGCGCCGACCTGGGTGATGCCGCTGCCGTCCGCGAGCGTCCCGGGGCCGGCCGAGGGGTCGACGGTGGCGCTGGCGGAGTTGGCGCAGTCGATCTGGAGGTCGTCGAGGTAGAGGACGGTGTCGTTGGCGGCGGTATCAGCGGTGCAGGCGAAGCCGAGGACGACGGTCGGCCGGCGGACGCCGCCGCTGTCGGTGAGGAGGAGGATGGGGCCGTCGTTGTCGCAGTCGAGCTTGGCCGAGCAGAAGATGTCGTCGAAGGTCACGGCGACGTCGAAGAAGCCCTGGGTGGCGGCGCGGACCACGGTCACGTCGAAGTCGACGGCGACGTCGCTGTCCGGGAGGCAGGTGAAGGTGCGCGAGATGAGGCCCGGGTTGTCGTAGCTGGCCGCGTCCACGACGACGTCGCCGCCCGCGCCCTGGTAGAGGTCGAGGAGCTCGATGGTGACGGTGTTCGCGCCGGCGTCGGCGTCGCACGTCCCGACGTACGAGAGCGAGCCCGAGCCGTCGCCGTAGGCCCGCGAGCCGAGGTCCCGCGTCCAGACCGTGTCGCTCGCCGTCGCGACCGTCACGCGCCAGGTCGCGTTCGTCACGCCGGGGAGGTCGAGCGGGGCGACCTCGATGGCGACAGACGACCCGGCTGGCGATGGGCCGCCGTCGACACACGCCGGTGCAAGCGCGATGCAGCAAAGCGTCCAAACGCGGGCCATTGTCTTGTTCATCTTGCGGGGTCCGAGGCGGGAGCTTCTCGCGGATGCGATGCAACGCGAGCCTACCGGTTCCGCAGGCGAGCGGCAACGGCCAGACAAGGCTCCCGAGGCGGGTCAGCCGGCGCTCAGGGCGCGACGGAATCGAGCGCGGGCCCAGCATCGGGCTCGGGCTGTCGGTTCTCGTTCGGTGAGGGCGCGTCTTGGGGGCGGGCGCCCTGCGGCGGGGCGTCCTGCGGGCGGTTGTGGAGCGGCGGGCTTTCCCCGGGCGGAGGCCCGTGAGCCCGGTCGCCGTGGTGGTGCGGGGGCGGAGGTCCGCGCCGTCCATCCGGGCCGCGGCGGCCCCCGAGGCCGCCGCCCGCGCC
>SBGO01000349.1 GCA_006226565.1 Deltaproteobacteria bacterium
CGCCGGCGCGGTCTCCGGCGGGGGCGCGACCGGGGTCGTGGCCGACGGACAGGCGCCGAGCGGCGCGGTCAGGGCGAGGAGCAGGGGGAGCGCGGACGAGGGGCGCATTCGGCCTCCGAGGGGGATACGAGCGACCCGGTCAACAGCCGAGTCGCCGTGATCGATACCACATCCCGTTCGCGCTATTGTCGCCTCGGAGGTCACGACGTCATGAAGCTCACCGCCCCCTCGGCGCTCCGCGCGCTCGCCACCCTCGTCGCCACGCTCGCCACCGCGCTCCCCTCCCCGGCCGCCCGCGCCGGCGAGGTCACGGTCCCCGTCGACGTCGGCGTCGGGCCGGCCTTCCACTTCGTGACGGGGCCGATCCAGGACGCCCAGCTCGTCCACTACGGGCTGAAGGTGTCGGTCGCCGCCGTCCTCGACAAGGCGACGCTCGAGGCGAACAAGGGGCGCGTGCCGGCGAAGTACCGCGGGATGGTGTCGAAGCTCTCCGAGGTCCGCTTCTCGCCCTCGATCTTCATCCCCGACACCCTCTTCATCTCGCCGAAGGTCGACGACACGCAGATGTGGGGCATCAGCTGGACCCCCTTCGGCCTCGGGCTGACCCTGGCCGAGGTGCCGCGCGTCCGCCTCGGCGCCGATCTACGCCTGACCTACGCCTTCATCGGCTCCGACCGCCTCGGCGACACCCACTTCCTGCGGCCCGGGATCGACCTGAACCTCGACGTCGAGATCCCGGTGACCGAGACGTTCCTCGTCAGCGTCGGCTGGACCTCGCAGGTCTACATCCCGCAGAAGGTCGGCGGCGGCGTCCTCGAGACCGGCCCCTTCGAGGACACCATCTGGCACATCGGGCAGGCCTACCTGATGCTCCACTTCCGCTTCCCGTACACCACCCACCTCTAAGAGGCTGGAGCTGTCCGGCGCCGGTCTGCTAGACCCTCGGCTCACCGCCCGCCCGACCGGAGGAACCATGGCTGCTTCCCACGTGCTCGTCACCGGTGGTGCGGGCTTCATCGGCTCGCACACCGTCGACCGCCTCATCGCCGAGGGTCACCGCGTCACCGTGCTCGACGACTTCAGCCAGGGGAGCCGGCTCAACCTCGCCGCGCACCTCGGCGCGCCCGAGCTCGTCGTGGTCGAGGCCGACGTCGCCTCGCCGCTGCGGCCGGTCCTCGGCGAGGCCATCGAGCGCCACGGTCCCGTCGAGCGGATCGTCCACCTGGCCGCGCAGACCGCGGTGCAGCGGTCCATCGACGACCCGCTCCACGACCTCCGGGTGAACGCCGGCGGGACGCTCCAGGTGCTCCAGCTCGCCCGCGAGCAGGGCGTGCGCGGCGTGGTGATGGCGTCGTCCGCGGCGGTCTACGGCGACACGCCGGTCCTGCCCGTGCACGAGGGCCTCACGCCGGCGCCGCTGTCCCCCTACGGGGCGCACAAGCTCGTCAGCGAGGGCTACCTGCGCATCTGGGCCGAGCTGCACGGCGTCAGCACGACCCCGCTCCGCTTCTTCAACGTCTACGGGCCGCGGCAGGATCCGAAGAGCCCCTACAGCGGCGTCATCTCGCTCTTCTTCGACAAGGCCTTCGCCGGCGCGCCGCTGACCATCGACGGAGACGGGCTCCAGACCCGCGACATGGTCTTCGTGACCGACGTCGTCGACGCGATCCTCCGCGCCGTGTTCCGCGACGACGCCGTCGGCGAGCCGATCAACGTCGGCACCGGGCGGCAGGTCACGGTGCTCGAGCTCGCCCGCCTCGTCACCTCGTTCGCAAAATCGAACAGTGTGATCGGTTTTGGGCCCGCGCGGGCCGGAAGCATCGTGCATTCGCGCGCCGCGGTGGATCGCGCGCGGGACCGGCTGGGGTTCGTCGCCGCGGTGCCGGTCGCCGCCGGTCTGGAGCGCACGGCGGCCTGGTTCGCGGCCGAGCGCGCTTCTCGCCTGGCCTGAGCGGCCGACCCCGGTCGCCCCGGCCGCCGCGTCGCAATCGCGCCCCATTGTTGCGCTGCGCATGGGCGGTGACTAGGTTCCCGCCACGTCCGTCTCATGCCCTCGATTGAAGGTCCGTATGAATCGACTCACGACCCTCGCCTGCTGCCTCGCCCTGCCGGTCGCGCTCACGACGTTCGCGTGCGGCGACGGCGGGTCCTCCTCCGCCGACACCCAGAGCACCGCCGACGTCACCGAGGACACCGGCAGCGCGGCCGACACGGCCGTGGCCGGCGACGACACCGCGACGACGTCCACCGAGGACACCGCGACGTCCGCCGACGACACCTACCAGCCCTACGTGCCGACCGAGCCGAGCTACGCGGCGACCTGCACCGAGAAGGGCTTCCCGACCTACGCCGAGCAGTTCAGCGCCCAGCAGGGGCTGCAGGTCTACCAGGCCGTGACGACGAACAAGGACCCCTACACGGTGCTGTCCTTCGAGTTCTACGCCGGTGACTACGGCGGCGCGTCCGCCCCCGGCACCTACGACCTCAGCGGGTCGAACTACGAGACCTGCGGCAACTGCGTGCTCGTCCGCACCGGCTGCAACAGCGCGTCGGGGACCTGCCAGAAGACGTACTACGCCGACGCCGGCGAGCTCGTCATCGACCGCTGGGAGACCGGCGGCAAGTTCTCGGGCCACCTCCAGGGCGTCGTCCTCAAGGAGGTCACCATCGACCCCACCACCTACCACTCCACCCCGGTCGCGGGCGGCGGTGAGTGGTGCCTCGACCAGTACGTTTTCGAGGCCGACGTCGCCGCTCCGGTGGTCGGCGGCGGGAACACCCAGCCGACCTGCGTCGAGGAAGGCACCGGCACGCTGGTCAACGACAACATCGCCAACTTCAGCCTCCCGAACTGCTACGGCGAGCAGGTCGCCCTCCACGACAGCTGCGGCAAGAAGGCCATGTGGCTCATCGGCACGGCCGGCTGGTGCAGCGCCTGCCACGAGCTCCTCACCGCGATGGTCGCCGACTACGGCGGCAGCCTCAGCCGCAAGAAGGTCAACACCCGCTACCCCGGGCTCGACCTCCTCATCGTGCTCGGCGAGAACCAGTACGGCGCCAACCCCAGCCAGGCGTACTGCCAGGCCTACGCCGAGGACCTCGACATCGACCCGGCGATGGTGCTCATCGACAACAACCCCAACACCTCCGACATCCCGCTCATCGACCCCCCGGGCTACGCCCTGCCGGTCGAGAGCTTCGCGACCACCTGGACGAACATGAACCCGTACCTCGTGGCCGAGGGCGACGGGGTCACGGTGTCGACGCCGTGGCACATGGTGCTGCGCGCCACCAACATGGAGTACATGTGGACCGACAACCTCGGCGGCGCCGCGACCCTCGAGGGCACGCTCAACACGCTCCTGTCGGAGTGATCGCCGCACGATGACGAGCGGGCGTCGCGCCCGCTCGCGCAAACGCCCGGGGCCCTCCCCGGGCGTTTTGCGTTGGGGCCGACGGGTGCGCCGCAGCACGCGCTGGCCGATCTACTCACCGCTCGGTCATCGCTGGGTGAGCGAACGCTGTGCGCTGCAACAATGCGGCTCCGATCGTGCTACCGCGCTGCGGATCACGCCGTGGTCCGCGCGATGCCCCCCCGCCGAGGTTTGATTTGTCTCGAATTTGAGACGAATCGTCAGCGGCGCCGATCGGCCTGCGGGGTGCACGCGTTGATCGCGACCGGATCGGTCGCCCCGAGGATGCACGTGAGGCGCTCCTCGGAGAGCTCGGCGTAGAGGGTCCGGCAGCGGGTGAGGCTCTGCTGGGCGCTCTCCTCGGCCAGCACCTCGCGGAGACGCTGCTCGAGCGCCGCGCGTCCGCTCTCGCTGGCGGGATCCTCGCCCGCGGCGCGCATCGCGGCGGCGACGGTCCCGCGCTTGGCGACCGTCAGCTGATGCTCGCAGGCGGCGGCGACCTGCTCGGCCGTCCCGTGCCCGCTGCAGCCCGCCATGAGCGCGCTCAGGCTCACGGCGGCGGCGACGACGCGGCCGCGCTGGAGGGCGCCCGCGACGAAACGGGTCGGAGATCGACGCTCGCACGCTGGCCGCGAGGAGTCGGCCTCGGTCGGGGCGAGCCCGCGAGCGTTTGTAACCCTTGTAACCTGGCTGGTTGGGAGCGTGGACATCGACACCTCTACAGCACGTCCTCGGCGCGCTTCGGGCGTGCGAGCGAACCTTCGCTCACCCGCCCGTGACCTCGCGACGCGCATGTTACCGCGTCGCGGCCGGCGTCGCGCGCACCGATTCGTCTCGGCCTCGCCGTGGGCGTACACGCTGCCGCCCGGCGTCGGCCGTCAGCCTCGCGAAGTCCGTGGATTTCGCGGCGGATCTTGCTGTGAAGGGGATGTCAGGGAGGAGGGAGGGGCGGCTTCAGACGTCGAGGCGGCGCACGCGGAGGCGACGGGTCGAGGTCGCGGAGCGGCGCACGGCGGGCGCGCGGGCGGTGTCGAGGCGATGGTACGTCGGGGTCTCACCGGGCTTGCGGATCTGGACGATCAGGTCGGCGGGCAGGTGGCTTTCGACGGGATCGAGGTCCGAGTTCGGGTCCATCTCGACGCTCCAGAACGTAACGGCCATGTCGCTACTCCAAGGATATGGGGTGGGGGGAGCGGGCCCGGCTCGGGCCGCACCCAACACCTCAGCATGATCCGTGCCAGAATCGAACGATCGTGTGTTCGTGCGGATCTGGCTCGGATCGTGTCCCGTGGAGCGTTTCGACGGAAGCGAGATCGTCTCAAATTGAGATGTTGCTGCGCCGCAAATCACCAGCGCTTTCCGCAATATCCAGTTTCGAGATCATTCCCGCGATCCCTGGAAATACTACGCGATGCGGAACTTCGCATACGCGTAATCTCAACGTGAGACAGGGCTCAGGGGCCCACCTGGAGGGCCTGAACGCCGCCTACGGCAAGGCCGATCGGGGTCCCGATCGCCCCTGCCGCGCTGCCGTCGGGGACGACCTGCGAAGCGACCTCGGCCAGGGTGAACGTGCCGTCGCCGACCGCATTCGGCGCGGACGCGACGAGCCGCCGGATCCCCGGCAGCCCGGTGTTCGCAGGCGCATCATCCACGAGCGTGTAGACGTGCGTCGCGTCCGCCCCGAGGAGGGTGTGGGGCGTCTCACCAGCGAACACCGCGTCCTTGCCGTTCGGATCGATCCAGGTCAGGCCGCCGCAGGCGTCGTTGAAGAAGAGGCCGAGGGCCGACGCGCTCGGGGCGCCGGCGCCGACGCCGAAGTCGAAGGAGCCGCGCGCGACGGTGTCGAAGGTGCCGGTGGTGGTGTCGAGGGCGACGGCCTTGCCCGCGTCGTCGAGGTACCAGAGCCGCCCGGCGCCGGCGGCCACGGCCACCGGGGCGGCCTTGCTCGGGAGCGTCACCGGGGTCAGGGCCGGGGCGGCGGGGTCGAAGCGCAGCACCTGGTGGGTGCTCGGCTCCGGGGCTGCGCTTCCGTACTCGCGGCCCTGGCCCTCGACGAGGAGGTAGAGCGCGGCGTCGTCGGCGGTGTAGCCGAGGAAGGCGGTGGCCTGGTCGAGGTCGCCGGCGGCGGTGGTGGGGTCGTCGACCGACGCGAAGGTGACGTGCGTCGCGAGCGGCATGCCGAAGTCCGTGCCGGTCGCCGTGATGCCGACCAGGGTGCTCCCGACCCACGCCGGGTAGCCCGCGACCGCGACGCCGTCGGTCTTGGCGTTGGTCGTGGGGTCGAAGAGCGAGGTGCCGTTCGCGTGGCTCACCAGGAGACGCGCGCCGGCGGGCTCGTGCGCGAGGCCGTAGGCGTCGGGGAAGCGGCTCTCGCGCGGGCCGCACTCGAGCGCCGGCAGGTTGGAGAGCTGGAAGCGGCGGTCCGGGACGAGGCCCGGCGCGAGGAAGTAGGAGGCGCTGTGGTCCTGCGCGTTGACCGAGATGGTGCAGGTCGCGCCGCCGCTGTCGATGACGTCGTAGGGCTGGAGGTCGTTCTCGAGGTCGAGCGCGACGTCGCCGTAGATGGCGAAGCCGCCGATGACCGGCGGATCCCACACGTTGGCCGGCAGGTCCGCGCGGGTCCGCTCGCTCAGCGAGACGTCGGGCACCGCGTTGTAGGCGATGAGGCGCCCGTTCGAGGTGATGACGAGGAGCTCCTTGTGGAGGATGACCGTCGTCTCGTCGTCGATGTCGAAGGCGGCGGCGATCTCGTCGGGCCGCAGCAGGTCGTAGAGCCAGACGCGCGGCGTGTCGCCGCCCGCGGCCGCCACGAAGCCGGCGCTCGCGGTGACGTACCAGACGCGGTCCATGCCGCCCTCGGCCGGGATGGGGAGGCAGGCCAGCTCGCTCGGGGCGCTCGGGTCGCCGACGTCGAGGACGCTCACGCCGTTGGGGGTGCGCAGGATGAGCCGGCGGTTGTCGGCCGGGACCAGCGCGACCGGCTCCTCCGGGCGCCAGCTGGCCAGGACGATCGGGTGCGCCGGATCGGTGGCGGAGAGCGGGTAGATGACGCCGGTGGCGGTGGCGACGAAGGCGGTGCCCTCGGCCTCGGCGATGGCGGTCGGGGTCCCGCCGAGGGTCAGCGCGCCCTCGAGGGCGGCGGTCTCACCGTCGCGCAGCTGGAGCCCGGTCGGGACCAGCGCGAGGAGCCCCTGGCCCACGCGGTTGGCGGTGAAGGGGCGCACGGTCGGCGCCGCGATCACCTCGAAGCCGCCGGAGACCGGCGCCGCGTCGATGGCGACGCGGACGCCGCAGGCCTCGAAGCAGCTCCGGCCGTCGCACGCGTCGACGGCCGGCGGCGCCTGGGGGCACTCGACGGAGCCGGAGCCGGACGAATCTCCGCCGCACCCGGCGGCGAGGAGCAGGGTAGCCAACAGGGCGGCGCGACGCATGGGGCCTCCAGAGCAGGATCCGCGCGAAGACTTTGCGCGGCGCGCTGCTCGAGTCAAGGCTGTTGCAGTGCAGCGAGCCGTCGGCTCAGCTCAGCGGCCCGTCCACGAGGGCCTCGAGCGCCGCCCGTCCCTGGGGCGGCAGGGCCGGCGCGTCGGGCGCCGACAGCTCGCGCCGCGCCTCGTCCTTGCGGCCGAGGGCGGCGAGGGCCTCGATCCGTGAAGCGAAGACCGGCCCGATCCGTGGGGCGCGGAGGCTGTAGTCGAGGGCGTCCTGCCACTCGCCCACGCGGGCGCTGGCCACGGTCAGGACGGTCCAGGCGGCGTCGAGCTGCGCGGGGACGAGGCCGTCGATCGACTTGGCCTGGTGCCCGAGGCGCAGCGCCTCGCGCGGGTCGCCGGCGGCGAGGGCCTGGGTCGCCTCGGTGAGGAGCTCGTCGGCGTGGGTGTTGCGGCGCGCGCGGGCGATGGTGGGGCGCGCCCCGCTCGCCATCATGCGCTGCCCGTTCATGAACGCGATGAAGAGGGCCATCAGGCCGGCGAACTGCAGGCCGATGGTGAAGGCGTAGATCGCGAGGCCGACGCCGAGGGCGGCGCCGACGATGTGGGTGACCTGCTCGGCGCGCGCCGGCGCGAGGAAGCGGCGGAGGCCGATCTGGAAGAGCTGCCCGCCGTCGAGGGGCCAGATCGGGAGCAGGTTCACGAGGCTCCAGTAGACGCCGATGTACTCGAGCTGGGCCAGGGTCATGGCGAAGAGCTGGCGGCGATGCAGCTCGTCGGCGAAGGCGTGCTGCGCGGCGACGGCGGCGAGGCCGAGCACGAGGCCGGCGAGCGGGCCGGCGACGACGATGATGGCGCTGTGGCCGTCCTTCTGGGCCGGCAGGTGGTGGCAGACGCCGCCCCAGCCGACCAGCGTCACCCGCGGCGAGAGCCGGAAGTAGCGCGCCGCGAGGGCGTGGCCGAACTCGTGCACGAGCAGGCTCAGCGTCAGGGCGAAGATGGCGATCAGGCCGAAGCCGACGCCCCACTCGAAGAGCGAGGACGAGTAGAAGAGCGCCAGGATCAGGTAGCCGAGGGTCGCCCCGACCGGGATCCTCCCCAGCGTGAAGAGGTGCAGCACGTTCATCCCGGGGATAATGGACACCGCCGGGCGATCCTCCAAGTCGCGAGTTCCCGTGCTACCCTCCGCGCGTTCCCGGAGGCGCCGATGCCGCTCGACATCCTCGTCGTCGACGACGATCCCAAGCTGAGACAAGGGGTTCAGGCGCGCCTCGAGGCGGCCGGCCACCGCGTCACCGAGGCCGCCGACGCGGCGCGGGCCGTGGCGCTCCTCGCCGGGCACGGCTTCGATCTGGTGCTGTGCGACGTGCTCCTCGCCGGGGCCAGCGGGCTCGCCGTCTTCGAGCAGATCCGGCGCGAGTCGCCGGAGACCGACGTCATCCTCGTCACCGGGCACGGGACGGTGCAGGACGCGGTGCGGGCGCTGAAGGCCGGCGCGACGGACTACCTGACCAAGCCGATCGAGATGGAGCGGCTCGCCCACGAGGTCGGGCAGATCGCCGAGCGCCGCGGGCTCGAGCAGGAGCTCAAGCAGGCGCGGCGCGTGCTCGACGGCGGGACCGGCGCCCAGCTCGTCGGGCGGACCGCCGTCATGCAGCGGCTCCTCGAGCGCGTGAACACCATCGCCGCCAGCGACGCCCCGGTGCTGATCGGCGGCGAGAGCGGCACCGGCAAGGAGCTCGTCGCCAAGATCCTGCACGAGCACAGCGCGCGCCGGGAGCGGCCGATGGTGGTCGTCAACTGCGCGGCCTTCCCCGACACGCTCATCGAGGCCGAGCTCTTCGGCCACGAGCGCGGCGCCTTCACCGGGGCCTTCAAGAAGCGCGAGGGGCGCTTCAAGGCCGCCCACAACGGCACCCTCTTCCTCGACGAGGTGTCGGAGCTGCCGCTCCAGGCGCAGGCCAAGCTCCTGCGCGTGCTGCAGGAGGGGACCTTCCAGCCGCTCGGCTCGAACGAGACGGTCAAGGTCAACGTCCGCATCATCTCGGCCACCCACCAGCCCCTCAAGGAGCTCGTGGCCGCGCGGCGCTTCCGCGAGGACCTCTTCTACCGCCTCAAGGTGCTCGACGTCCGCATCCCGCCGCTGCGCGAGCGCAAGGGCGACATCCCGGCGCTGGTCGAGCACTTCGTCAGCCGCTTCGCGCCCGATCGCCGCGTGACGGGACTCACGCCGCGCGCCTGGGCGGCCGTCACCCACCACCCCTTCCCGGGCAACGTGCGCGAGCTCGAGCACGCCATCCATCACGCCGTGGTGCTCGCGGGGGCGGGGCTCATCGACGTCCACCACCTGCCCGAGGAGCTCGGCGCGCACGAGGTGGACGAGCCGCGGCCGGTCACCGAGATCCAGCCCCTCGCGCAGGCGCTGCGCCAGTTCGAGCGCGAGTATCTGCTGCGCGCCCTCGAGGCGATGGAGGGCAACCGCAGCAAGACGGCGAGCCGCCTCGGGATCTCGCGCAAGAACCTGTGGGAGAAGCTGCGCGCCCACGGCATCCCGGGGCGAAAGGCCGGGGGTGACGGCGACGGCGAGGCTGGTTGACGGCGGCGGCGCGCCGTATCATGTAGCGACCGAAGCGACGGCGCTGTCGCCAGCTCGACGACCGATCACCCTGCGCGGAGGCGGCGTAGACCCCCATGAGCGCGAACCTGCCCCATCGCGTCGTGCGGCCCGGCTCCTTCGAGCCCGAGTCGCACTTCTACCCGCGCGTGCTCAACGCCCAGCTGCACCCGCTGGTCCACGACTTCCTGGCGCTCGACAACGCGCGCATCATCAACCGCTACTGCCACTTGCGCCCGGCGGTGTCCGCGGCGGCGCTGCAGGACGTGATGGGCAACGCGCCGCGCTACTTCCGGTGGGGCGGCGCGGACCTCTTCGTGACGACGACCGATCGCGGCGTGCGCCAGGTCGTCGTCATCGAGACCAACTCGTGCCCCTCGGGGCAGAAGTCGATGCCGTCGCGAGACGACCTCGAGGACCAGGCCGGCTATCGCCAGCTCCTCGAGCGCACCTTCGTGCCGCAGCTCAAGCGGCGCTCGCTGCCGCCCGGCGGGCTCGCCGTCGTCTACGACAAGAACCCGATGGAGACGACCGGCTACGCCGCCGCGCTGGCCGATCTCACCGATCAGCCGGTGTACCTCGTCCCGTGGCACCACGACGACCCGGATCCGCCGGCGCGCTTCGACGACGGCGTGCTCTACGTGCGGCCGACCCCGGGCGCGCCCTTCGAGCCCATCGCCGCCGCCTTCCGCTACGTCACGCAGCGCCCGTGGACCCGCATCCCGCCGATCACCCGGACGTTCATCCTGAACCCGGTGGTCGTCGACCTCGCGGGCGGGCGCAACAAGATGCTCGCGGCCAAGGCCTACGACATCTACAACGCCCAGATCGAGCCGGCCGGGCTCCGCATCCGGGCCCCGGAGACCATCTGGGACGTCGCCCACGACGAGGTCCCGCTCTGGGTCCGGCGGATGGGCGGCATCGCGGTGGTGAAGAACCCGTACTCGAACGCCGGGCAGGGGGTGTGGACGCTGACGACGCCGCGCGAGCTCGAGGCGTTCATGGACACCGAGCAGCGCTACGGGCGCTTCATCGTGCAGGCGCTCATCGGCAACAGCGGCTGGAGCTCGCGCGGGCGCGACGGGCGGCTCTACCACGTCGGCACCGTGCCCGACCGCAAGGGGCGCATCTACTGCGCCGACCTGCGCTTCATGGTCGGCGCCGGCCCGGACGGCTTCTTCCCGCTCGCCATCTACGCGCGGCGGGCGCGCGAGCCGCTGGCCGAGACGATCGGGCCGGACACCGACTCGTGGGCGATGCTCGGCACCAACCTGTCCGTCAAGCGCGAGGACGGCGGCTGGGACACCGAGACGACGCGCCTGCGCCTGATGGACAACCGCGACTTCAACCGGCTCGGGCTCGGGGTCGACGACCTCATCGAGTGCTACGTGCAGACGATCCTCGCGATCGGGGCGATCGACCAGATGGCGCAGAACCTCGTGACCCAGCGGCAGCGCTTCCGGCGCCGCCTCTTCCGCTCGCTGAACCCGGACGACGCGCTCGTCGACGAGATCTGCCACCTCGACGGGTCGCGCGGGTCGAGCGCCACGCCGCCGCCCGACGGAGACCTCGATTGAGCGGGCCCGTCCAACAGGTCGACCACCTCGATCTGACCGCGCTCCCGCGGGACTGCAAGCTGCCGCTGCAGGTCCAGATCTTCCGCGACGGGCTCGGGCAGCCGGTGTACCTGCCGCTGCTGGTGGCGCGCGGGAAGCGGCCGGGCCCGGTCTTCGGCATCACCGCGGCGGTCCACGGCAACGAGCTGAACGGCATCCCGGTCATCCACCGGCTCTTCGACCAGCTCGACACCAAGGTCCTGCGCGGCACGGTCGTGGCGGTCGTGGCGGTGAACGTGCCGGGGGTGCTCCTCCATCAGCGCCAGTTCAGCGAGGGGGCCGACCTCAACCACGTCTTCCCGGGGCGCCAGGACGGCGCCGTGGGCGAGGTCTTCGCCTTCCGGCTGCTCGACCGCGTGGTGCGCCACTTCGACGCGATGCTGGACCTGCACACGGCCAGCTTCGGGCGGGTCAACTCGCTCTATATCCGCGCGGACATGACCAACCAGCTGACCGCCGCGATGGCCTACCTGATGCGGCCGCAGATCGTGGTCCACAACCCGCCGTCCGACCGCACCCTGCGGGGCGCGGCGGCGGAGCTCGGGATCCCGGCCGTGACCGTCGAGATCGGTGATCCCAGCCGGTTCCAGCCGAACTACGTCAAGACGACGCTGACCGGGGTCCGGGCGGTGCTGGGCGAGCTCCACATGCTGCCGAAGCGCGTCGTGTCGCTGGGACCCGAGCCGGTGCTGTGCTCGCACTCGTATTGGCTGTACGCGGACCGCGGCGGGCTGATGGAGGTGCTGCCGCGGGTCACCGACCACGTCGCCGCCGGCGAGGTCATCGCGAGCCTGCGGGACGTCTTCGGCGAGGTCACGCGCGAGTACCGCGCGCCCGAGGACGGGGTGGTGGTCGGGCGGAGCGTCAACCCGGTCGGCCAGACCGGCGCGCGCATCCTGCACCTGGGCCTGCTGGCCGACCGCCAGCGGATGAGCGAGCTCCACTGGCGCGCGTCGTCGCCGTCGGTCGACCACCACGGCGAGGTCTCGGGATGAAGGTCGCCATCGTCATCAACGGCGTCGAGGGGCTCGAGCCGACCCAGGCGACCTGGCTCCTCGGGGTCGGCTTCGCCGTGCGCGGGCACGAGGTGACCTGGGTCGGCGTCGGGGACATGGGCGCGCGCAACGACGGGCGGGTCATCGCCGCGGGGCGGGCGCTGGTGCTCGACGGGGCGGGCGGCGCGGCGCGGCTCGGGGAGCGGCCGCGGCCCGTGGTGCTGGACGAGCAGGACGTGGTGCTGCTGCGGACGAGCCCGGGGCGCGACGATCGCGACTGGGCGCACGCGTCGGCGATGGTGCTGCTGCGGCTCCTGGTGGAGCGCGGCGTGCCGGTCCTGAACGACCCGGATGGGCTGGCGAAGGCGGGGACGAAGCTCTGGCTCTTCGCCGTGCCCGAGCGCTTCCGGCCGCGGACGATGGTGAGCCGGGACCTCGAGGAGATCCGGGCCTTCGTGAAGGGCTGCGCGGGCGGGGCGGTGCTGAAGCCCTCGGCCGGCACGCGGGGCGACGACGTGTTCGTGGTGCGCGAGGGCGCGCGCGAGAACCTCAACCAGATCGTCGAGGTGCTGCGCCGGTCGGGCTACGTGATGGCCCAGGAGTTCGTCCCCGAGGCCGTCGCGGGGGACATGCGCCTCATCCTCGTCGACGGGCGACCGCTCGTCGTCGACGGCGTGGCGTGCGCGGTCCGGCGGGTGCCGTCGGGAGACGACTTCCGCTCGAACGTGCACGTCGGGGCGACGGTGGCGCCGGGCTACCCGACCGCGGCGCACCTCGAGCTCGCCACCGAGGTCGGCGAGAAGCTCCGCGCGGCGGGGATCTTCCTGGCCGGGCTCGACCTCATCGGCGACCTCGTCGTCGAGATCAACGCCTACAGCCCCGGCGGCCTCATGGACGCCGATCGCTTCCACCAGCGCGACTTCACCGGCGCCATCGTCGCGGCTGTCCTCGAGCGTGCGCAGAAAGTGTGAAGTTTTGGGGTCAGACCCCGCGGCATCACACTTTCCCCGCATGCCCCGGAAAAGTGTGATGTGATGGGGTCTGACCCCGCGGCATCACACTTTCCCCGCATGCCCCGGAGAAAAGTGTGAAGTGACGGGGTCAGACCCCGCTACTTCACACTCTCGGCGGTGATGCGCTCGGCGGCGAGCTCGAGCATGCGCGCGATGCCGCGGTGGGCGACGACCATGACGCGCCCGTAGGCGGCGCGATAGGCGCCGCTGGTCGCGTGGTCGAGCTCGGTGGCGCCCCAGACGATGACGAGGTCGTCGTTGGACTGGTGGCGCTTCGAGCGGCTCAGCGACACGCGCTTGTCGCCCTTCATCGTCAGGACCGTCAGCGCGCCGCCCTTGGGAAAGAGGTGCTCGAGCTGCGTGCGGTAGGCGGGGGAGCCGCCGATGACGCGCACGCGCCGGAGCCGGGCGGAGGCGCAGGCGGCCGCGAAGGCGCCGGCGGCGCGCTGGATGTCCGAGCCGCCGCAGACGTCGCAGCGGGCGGGCTCCACGAC
>SBGO01000346.1 GCA_006226565.1 Deltaproteobacteria bacterium
GCCCGTCGGTGAGGGCGTCGGGCCGCCCGGGCGCCATGTGCCGCGAGGCGCGATCCGAGAGCGCGACCACCGTCAGCTGCCGCGCCGGATCGCCGTGCCAGGTGGTCGTGACGGCGTGGCCGTCGCCCGGGCGCAGCGACTCGATCATCGCGCCCCAGGCGGGGCGGACGGACTCGGGCAGGGCGGCGACGACGTCGTCGGCCAGGAGCCGCGCCTTGCGGCCACAGACGACGAAGGCCGCGGCCTGGGCGGCGGCGGGAGCGGTCGGGGAGAAGCGGAGCTCGGTGACCAAGTGGGTCTCCTTGGGAGTGAGGGGGCTCTGGTGGCAGCGGCGCGCGGGCGCCCGAGCCGCGGGCGGGACGCCCGCAGGTCAGGGCTACGCGGCGCTCGGGGCGAGGCCGCGCCGGAGGCGGTCGAGGGTGCCCTGGTTGTGGCGCGCTTTGAAGCGCACGCAGCGCGCGATCAGCTCGCGCACCGGCTCGGAGTAACGGAAGAAGTCCTGATCGAGGGTCGGATCGCGCTCGAGGAGCGCCGCCGTCTCCTCGGGGGAGAGGCCGAAGGCGTCGGGCTCGTCGGGGACCCGGGCGGGATCGAGCCACCAGTCGGTGAAGCCGTAGCGCTCGTGGTGGGCGTCGTAGATGGCGGTCCCCGGGAACGGCATCAGCACGCCGCGGTTGTTGAAGTAGTCGGTGTCGGGCGCGAGCTCCTCCATGAGCGCGAGGGTCCGCCCGAGCTCCTCGACCCCCTCCTCGGGGAAGCCGAACATGAAGTTCACGATGGTCACCATGCCCGCCTCCTTGGCCGCCCGCACGGCCGCCTTGACGTGCTCGGGGCGCTGCCCCTTCTGGATGACCCGGAGGATGTTGTAGTCGCCCGACTCGATGCCGAAGTTGATGGCGACGCAGCCGGCGGCGCGCATCCGGCGGAGGTCCTCGGGGCGCACCATGTTGCCCGGCGTGATGCAGGTCCAGGTGCAGCCGGCGAGGCTCGGCTCGGCCTCGATCGCGTCGCAGAGCGCGTTCAGCCGCGGCCGCCGCGCCGTGAAGGCGTCGTCCCAGAACGGGAAGTGGAGGACCCCGTGGCGCTCGGACAGGGCCACCATCTCGCCGAGGATGTCCTCGGTCGAGCGGAAGCGGTACGCGCGCCCGGTGACGTAGTTCGCGCAGAAGGTGCAGCGCGCCGGGCAGCCGCGGCTCGTCATCATCCCGCCGGGCACGACCAGGCCGTCGGGCGAGTAGGCGCGGGCGTCGAAGGCCGGGTAGCTGGTGAGCGGGTAGGGCAGCCCGTCGAGGTCGTCGAGCACGCCCCCCGGCGGGCCGTCGCCGTGGACCGAGCGGACGCCGCGGATATCAGGGAGCCCGGCGGCGATGGCGTCCGCGCCACGCTCGGCGAGGGCCGCGAGGGCGACGATGGCGTGCTCGCCCTCGCCGACGACGGACGCGTCGAAGCCGTGGGCGAGCGGCTCCTCCGGGAGCACCGTCGGGTGCGGCCCGCCCGCCACCAGGAGCGGCGTCGCGTGGCGGAGCCGGCGCGCCAGGCGGTAGCCGTGGAGCGCGTTGAGCGTGAAGAGCGTCATGCCGACGAGGTGGGGCCTGAAGCCCTCGGCCTCGCGCACGGCGGCGTCCTCGTCGAGGGTGTTGTGCACGGCGGCCAGGTCGAGGCACTTCACCTCGTGGCCGGCGGCGATTAGACTCGCGGCGACGTACTGCTGGCCGAGATACGGCGCTCCCATGCGCTGGGGCAGATGGGGGAGGATGAGCAGGACCTTCGCCATCGGCGGTACGACTCCAGGGCGACTGCTGGGGCGCGGAGCATAGCAAATGTCGACGAGCGCGGACATCTTGACGGCGCCGGGGCCGCTGACCGGGCGGGCGCGGGTGCCGGGGGACAAGAGCATCGGGCACCGGGCGCTGATGCTCGGCGCGCTGTGCGACGGCGTGGTCGAGGTCACCGGCCTCTCCGACGGCGAGGACAACCTCTCCACGGCGCGCGTCTTCGGGCAGCTCGGCGTCCGCGTCGAGCGCGACGGCGATCGCGCGCGCGTGCATGGCGTCGGCCTCGACGGGCTCCGCGCGCCGGCCGCGCCCCTCGACTGCGGCAACTCCGGCACGACCATGCGGATCCTGCTCGGGATCCTCGCCGGCCAGCCCTTCGAGGCGACCCTCGTCGGCGATCACAGCCTCACCCGGCGGCCCATGCGGCGCGTCCTCGAGCCCCTCGGGCGGATGGGCCTCACGGTGCTGGCGGCCCGCGACGGCACCTACCCGCCGCTGACCGTGCGCGGGGCGCGGCCGCTCCAGGGCCTCGTCTACGCCTCACCGATCGCCAGCGCCCAGGTGAAGAGCGCCATCCTCCTCGCCGGGCTGTGGGCCGACGGCGAGACCCGGGTCGACGAGCCCGGCCTCAGCCGCGACCACACCGAGCGGATGCTGGCGTGGCTCGGGACGCCGCCGGCGGCGCGGCCCATCCACGTCCCCGGGGACCTCTCGAGCGCGGCCTTCCTGCTCGGGGCGGCGCTGCTCGTCCCGGGCAGCGACGTCGTCATCGAGGACGTCGGCGTCAACCCGACCCGGACGGGCTTCCTCGACATCGTCGAGGCCATGGGCGCCTCGGTCGAGCGCACCGCGCCGCGCGAGAAGAACCACGAGCCGGCCGCCGACCTGGCCGTGCGCTGGCGTGAGCTGCGCGGGGTCGAGGTGGCCGGCGAGCTGGCGCTCCGCGCCCTCGACGAGCTCCCGCTGGTGGCGACCCTGGCGGCGCGCGCCCGCGGGGTCACGCGGATCCGCGACGCGCGCGAGCTGCGCGTCAAGGAGTCCGACCGCATCGCTCAGACCGCCCGCATGCTGCGGAGCTTCGGCGTCCCGGTCGACGAGCACGAGGACGGGCTCACCGTCCACGGCGACCCCGACCGCGCGCTCACCCCCGGCGACATCGACGCCGACGGCGACCACCGGATCGCCATGTGCGCCAACCTCATGGCGCTGATCGCGCCGGCCGGGACAAGCATCGCCGGCGCCGCGTCGATCGCCACCAGCTTCCCGAGCTTCCACGCCTGCCTGCGCGGCCTCGGGGCGGTCGACGCCCCGCGCTAGCGCCCGCGGACGTCAGGCCCCGGTGCGGCAGAGGACGAAGTAGTTGCTGGTCTTCTTGCCCTGGCGCCAGGCGCGCCCGATGGTCACGCCGGGCGCGACCTTGCGCATGTAGTCGATCATGCGGGCGTAGATCAGCAGCTGGAGGCCGAGCTCGTTCCGGCGGATGCGCGGCCAGCCGCGCGGGACCGCGCCCTGCCCGGGCGGGACCTCGTAGTAGTTGAGGCCGAACTCCGCGCGCGCGTCGTCGTGGTAGCGGCCGACGAAGTAGCCGGGGCCCGCGGTCGTGAAGTTGAACCAGTTGTGGTTGTAGCCGTAGACCACGCCGGGGCGGCCGTCGGCGGCGCAGAAGCGCTTCTCGAACGCGCTGAAGGCCGGCAGCGAGTTCTTGCCGGCGTGGACGACCTCGGCGCCGAGCGGGGTCTCGGCGGGCACGAAGTCCTCGGCGGTGCAGCCCTGGCCGACGCAGGCGTCCCAGAGCGCCGCCATGTCCGCCTTGGTCAGGGAGCGCACGAGGGCCACCCGCGCGGCCTCGTCGACGCCCACCAGCTCCGCCTCGAGGCCGGCGAGGTCCACCGCGCGCCCCATCCCGTACCGCTTCATCACGTCGCTGTGTCCGAACATGGCCGGAAACCTAGCGCCGCGCCGGGGTGGTGTCGAGCCGCGTTCGGAGGAGCGGCTGCTGGTCGGCGCCAGCTTCCGGAGCGCCGTCACGGCTGGCTTCCATACGGGTCAGTTGGCGGCAACTCGCTGAGAACGAACGTGTATTGTCACCACGGAGGCCACGGAGGACGCGGAGGACGTGTGGCGAAGCCGAGGCTGTGGGCACGTCCCGATTCGCTCTCCGTGAACTCCGTGCTCTCCGTGGCAAAGATCGTGTCGGAATCAAGCCTTGCGTCTTGTTTGATCGGCCCTGCGGCTAGAGCTGGACGCGGACGGCCGCGGTGACGACCACCGCGCCGTCGGACTGCGAGCCGCTTTGGTTCTGGTTGTAGAGGAAGTTCGGATCGTTCAGATCGAAGCTGCCCGCGGCCGAGGAGAAGTCGCTGTTGAGGGTGTCCTTGCCCATCACGGCGAAGTCCGCCTGCACGGTCAGCGCGATGACGCCGAGCACGAAGTCGAAGCCGACGTGGGGGCGCAGCGTGTAGAGGGCGGGGGTGGTGGAGAACGAGACGACGCGCTCGTCGTAGGTAATCGGGGCCTCGTTGGCCGGCTGCCCGTCGACGGTGTCGATGGTGAGGCGCGCGCTGACCTGCACGTCGTTGGACACCGAGCCGGTCGCGAGGCCCACGCCGATGCCGACGTAGGGGCGGAAGATGCCGCCGAAGTCCCAGGCCAGGCGCAGCTCCGGGTTGGCCTGGAGCAGCGACCAGTTCACCGCCGGGGCCGAGCCGAAGCGGTAGGTGCCGGTCACCGTGTGGGTGCCGCCCTGGCCGTCGTCCACCTGCTCGGTGTAGGGCCGCTCGTAGCCCACGCCGAGCTCGAAGGTGCCGCGGTAGTAGCTCGCGCCGAGGCCGAGGACGATGGCCGGGATCGCGCCCTCGGCCTTGGACAGGCGCCAGCGCAGGGTGGCGCCCACCGAGAAGAGGCCGACCTTGAGGTTGATGTTGTCGCCGGCGATGTCGAGGTTGGGGATGAACTGCACGTCCGCCCCGAGCTCGATGCCGTCGCCGAGGCCGAAGCCGGCGACCACGCCGAGCTGCGGCCAGGGCATGAGCTCGGGGAGCTGGCCCTGGAGGTCGACGAGCTTCATCCCGTAGCCGACGTCGTTGAAGTTGTTCAGGAGCCCGAGGCGCGTCATCACGCCGAGGGTGAAGGCGCCCGAGTCGTCGGAGAGGCCCGAGCCCGCGCCGAGCCCGGTCGACGGCATCACCGCCGTGATGTGCTGGGACATCCAGACCGGCATGTTCACGCCGAGCGCCGTCAGGTCGTCCCGCATGAGCCCGATCAGCTCGTCGGACTCCGCCGCGCTGGCGGAGAGCGGGGTCAGCAGGGTGAGGGCGGCGGCGGTCAGGGTCAGGAAACGGCGCATGGCAGGCCTCCGTGCGTTGGAGGCCACACCGTACAAGGCTCCGCGTCTCGAGTCAGCAGCACCTGGGTCGGAACGTCGAGGGCGGGTCACGCACGCGCCACCCGCCCTCGAGCCAACCCATTGATCAATGGTTGATCAGCCTATTGCGCGGACCGCCGCGACCATCGCCCGCACCCGCGCCGGATCCACCGGGCGCGCGACGTCGCCGCCCTCCTTGAGCCAGGTGCCGACGATGAAGCCGTCGGCGTGGGGGGCGAGCTCGGGCAGCGTCTCCGGGGTGGCGCCGCTGCCGACGAGGATGCGCGCCGCGGGGACGGCGCTGCGGACCCGCGCGAGCCGCGCCGGATCCGTCGGGCCGCCGGTGTGCGCGCCGCTGACGATGATGGCGTCGGCGCCGCCGCGCTCGTAGAGCTCGCGCGCCTCGTCGTCGATGGGGCGCGCGACCAGCGGCGCCGCGTGCTTGACGTGAACGTCGGCGAAGATGGCGCAGCCGGGCGCGAGCTGGTCGCGGTAGCGGACGCTCTCGTGGGCCTTGCCGACGACCAGGCCCTGGTCGGTCACCGCCGCGCCCTGGTGGACGTTGACGCGCACGAAGCCGGCCCCGGTGGCCGCCGCGATCGCGAGAGCCGACAGGATGTCGTTGCGCAGCACGTTCACGCCGATGACCGCGTCACCGCCGCGCACCGCGTCCATCACCGCCAGCACCGCGCGGGTCATCCCGGCCACGGTGTGGGCCGGCACCCGGTCGGGGTAGAAGGGCTTGTCGCCGAAGTTCTCGACGCAGATCGCGTCGACGCCGCCCTCGGCGAGGGCGGTCGCGTCACGGACCGCCGCGGCGATCACGTCGTCGAGGGCGATCCGCCCCTGGCACACCGGTCCGAGATGGACCATCCCGACGAGGCGCTTCCCCCCCGTCCCGAACAGAGCGCTCACGCGCACCTCCGATGAGCCTCGCGGCTCGCGACATCCAAGAGCTCCACGATGACGTCGTATACCAGGCGGCGGCGGGAAGCGTCGCAGCGCTCTTCGAGGATCCGCTGGCGCAGGTCGACGTCCTCGACCACGGCCGCGGCGATTCGGTAGGTGACGAGCCGGTCTGCGGCCTCGGCGCCGATCCCCGAGACCGTCAGGTCCGAGGCGGCCGAGCCGAGCACGTCGAAGAGGGTGAAGACGGCGCCGATCAGCTCGGCCGTCGACGGCGCGTCCACCGGCTCGCTCGTCGGGCGATCGACCAGGGGCCGCACGCGCGCCAGGCGATAGGGCGTGAACGGCGCATCGACCTCGTCGACCGTGCACGGCGCCACGCCCTCGACCACGATCAGCCAGTCGCCGTCGGAGAGCGGCGTCGCCATCGTCATCAGGCCGAGCGCGGCCACGCGATAGAAGGGCTCCGGTCCGCCGTGGGCCCCAGCCGCGCCGGCGATCCGCGGGATCACCAGGTGGCGCTCGTCCGCGGGCTTCTCGAGCAGGTCCTCGACCATCCGCCGGTAGCACGGCTCGAAGATGCGGTACGGCGTGGGCGCCGCCGGCAGCAGCACGTGCTCGGGCAGGGGGAAGAGCGGGACGAGCGCGTCGAGGCCGGGCACGATCTGGACGGACATCTTCACCCTCAGGTCAGGAGACGGCTGGGGTACGACCCCAGCACGCGGAGGAAGCTCGCGTGGCGCTCGACGCTGCGCAGCGTCTGCGCAACCTTCTGGTCGGCAACATCGCCCTCGAAGTCGAGGTAGAAGAGGTAGTGCCACGGCGTCCGGCGGTCGGGGCGCGACTCGATCTTGGTCAGGTTCAGCTCGCGGACCGCGAACTCGGCCAGGCAGGCGTACAGGTCGCCCGCGACGTGCCGGGTCGCGAAGATGATGGACGTCTTGATCGGGCGGTCCGACGGGCGCGCGTCGTCCCCCTCCACGGCGACCGCCCCGGCCGGGAGGAACCCCGGCGCGACCCGCCCCGGGCCCGTCGACTGGGGCGGCACCAGGAGCAGGAAGCGGGTGTAGTTCTCGGACACGTCCTGGACGTCCCGGGCGACGATCTCGAGCCCGTTGAGCTCGGCGGCGAGGCGGCTCCCGATGGCGGCCAGGCCCGGCTCCTCGGAGGCGGCGACGAGGCGCGCCGCCGACGCGGTGTCGGCCGTGGTCCGGGGCGTCCAGCGGTGCTTGGCGATCCAGCCGTCGCACTGGGACAGGCCCTGCGGGTGGCTCAGCACCGTCTGGATGTCGGCGAGCCGCGTCCCCGGGCGCGCCATCAGCGCGTGGTGCACCGGCAGGACGACCTCGGCCAGGATGCGCAGGTCCCGCGCGAGGAGCAGGTCGTAGACCTCGTGGATGGACCCCGCAGTCGAGTTCTCGACCGGCACCAGCGCGGCGTGGGCGCGCCCGTCGTGGACGGCGTCGAAGGCGTGGCGGAAGGTGTCGCACGGGACGACGGCGGTGTCCGCGCCGAAGGCGGCGAGCACGGCCTCGTGCGAGTACGTGCCGCGGTCCCCGAGGAAGGCGACCGGGGCGATCTCCACCGCGCGCGTCGGGTGGGCCGGCGCCTTCTTCACGGCGGCCGGCGGCTCCGGCTGCGCCACGACGACCGGGGCCGCGGGGGGCGTCCCTTCCTCGCGGAAGCTCGCCTGCTCGGCCTCGAGCTCGGGCCGCTCGGGCGCCGTCAGGTGCCCGGCGGCGCCGCCGAGCGGCGGGATCGCCCAGTCCGGCCGCAGGAGCCGCGAGTTGCGGAGGTACGCGTGGCGCACCTCGCGCGGGCTCTTGTCGGTGTTCCAGTGGATGAGGACCCGGACGCAGCGCATCACGGCGCTCGGTGCGTCGATCTCGTGGGCGCACATCATCGGCACCTGGGTCCACCCGAGGCGGCGTGCCGCGCGCGCCGGGAAGGTCGAGCGCAGGTCCGCGGTGGTGGTGAAGATGATGCTGGCGAGGTCGTCGGGGTCGAACCCGTTGATCTCGCGGAGCCGGTCGAGGAGGTCCTGGGTCGCGTCGAGCACCGCGTCGAGGGTGTCCTCGTCGACGGTGGTCGCGCCTCGAATGCCTACGCAGCGCGTCATGAGGACGGAGGTACCAAAGCGCCGCCCCGTCGCCAATTTTTCCGCCTTTTTCGCGACCTTGCGGAGACCCGGGCGCGCTCAGCGGATCCGGTAGCCGGCCGCCCGCAGCGCCCCCCGGGCGCGCTCCTGGTCCTCGGCGTCGGCCACGCCCACGCGGATGGCCTCGCCGCCCGCCCCGCGGATCTTGAGGACCTCGATGTCGCGGATGTTCACGCCGTGCTCGCCGAGCACCGTGGTCAGCCGCGCGAGCTCGAGCGGGCGGTCGGGGATCGCGACGACCACGTCGAAGTCGCGGGGGAGCAGCGTGCGCTTCACCACCGGCAGCGCGTCGCGGGTCCGCTTCGCCTCGTGGGCGTCGGCGAGGAGCGCCGCGGGGTCCTCGAGATCGGCGGCGATGGCCCCGACGAGCGCGGACAGGTCGGCGAGCGCCTCGCGCACGGCGGCGCGGTTCTCGACCACCATGTCGCGGCTCATCTCGGGCGCCCCCGACGCGACCCGGGTCAGGTCCCGGAAGCCGCCCGCGGCGAGGAAGAGGAGGCGCTCGTGCTCGGGGTCGCGGGCGATGAGCAGGTTCATCGCGACGGCCAGCAGGTAGGGCACGTGGGAGACGCGCGCCACGAGCCGATCGTGGACGCCCGCCGGCATCTCGAGCGGGATGGCGCCGAGCGCCGCGATGAGCTCGGTCACCTCGGCGAGCGCGGCCGCGTCGGTGTCGGCGGCCGGCGTCACCACCCAGACCGCGTTCTGGAGGAGCCCCGCGTAGGCGTTCTGCATCCCCGGCGTCTCGCGGCCCGCCATCGGGTGCGTCCCGACGAAGCCCGGGAGGCGCCCGCCGAGGGAGGCGACGACGGGCTCCTTGACGCTGCCGACGTCGAGCCAGCGCGAGCCGGGCGCGGCGAAGGGGGCGATGTCCGCGGCGAGGCGGTCGAGGGCGCGCACGGGGGCCGCGAGGATCCCGAGGTCGAGCGCGCCGACCCATGGCCCGACGGTGGTGTGGACGCGGTCCGCCGCGCCGAGCACCTGCGCGGCGTCGAGGGCGGCGGGATCGGGGTCGAAGGCGTGCACCTCGGCCGCGAGGAAGCGCTCGCGCAGCCCGAGCGCCACCGAGCCCCCGAGGAGCCCCATCCCGAACACACCGACCTTGCCGTACCGAGGCTCCATCCCCGCATCTCCAAAGCGCGCCGTTCGCGTTGACGTTACGCGAGCGGTGGTCTGAGATGCCAGCCCTGACGGAGGAGTGAACGATGTCGCCGGTCCGGGTCCGCTATACGCCGGTCGCAGGGGTGATCCTGCTGGTCCTCGCGATCCTGAACATCGTCCTGGGGGTCATGGCCCACGCCGGGACGTCGACCGCGCTCGGCCTGCTCTTCGTCGTCATCGCGGTCCTGCAGCTCACCATGCCGTACTTCGTCCTCGTCGACGGCGAGCTGCAGCTGCGCAACCTCTTCGGGATGACCGTGAAGCGCTATCCCTTCGACGACGTCGCCCAGTTCGAGATCGTCGAGGGCGGCAAGCGCATCTTCCTCACCGACGGGGACGGCGAGCGCAAGCGCGTTCGCGTGACCCGATGGATCTCCCAGCGCGGGGACTGGGAGCGCTTTCTCGGCGCCCTCAGCGCGCGCGTCTTCGACTGAACGGCAGCCCCCTCGCACAATCGCCGGTGGGCGGGCGTGACGAGACGGGAAACGTGATACCTTCGGCGTGCCGCGACACGCCAAGCCGACCCGGGCCCACGCCGAGGCCCGAACTGGACGAGCCGGTTCGTCCGGCGCTTCTTTTGGGAGGCGTTCGATCGCCTCCAACCGTCACGAGAGGAGTGGTAGAGGATGGATACCTTCGAGAACCTCGTCGACATGTTCGAGAAGAGCACCCGGAAGTACGCGAAGAACCCGCTCTTCGGCGTGAAGAAGGGTGGGGTTTACCGCTGGATGACCTACGAGGACGTCGCTGAGGCGGTCGACGCGTTCCGCGGTGGGCTCGCGAGCCTCGGCGTCGGACAGGGGGACCGGGTCGCGGTCATCTCGGACAACCGCCCCGAGTGGGCCGTCGGCGCCTACGCCGTCTACGGCCTCGGCGCGCAGTACGTGCCGATGTACGAGGCGCAGCTCGAGAAGGACTGGAAGTACATCCTGAACGACAGCGGCACCAAGGTGCTGCTGGTCGCGAACGAAGAGATCTACAAGAAGACCAAGAAGTTCATCGACGAGATCGACGGCCTCGAGCACGTCGTGAACTTCGAGGGCAAGACCGACGACGGCACGAGCTACGACGGGCTGATCTCCATCGGCAAGAAGAGCCCGAAGCCGGCGGTCAACCCGAAGCCCGAGGACATCTGCGGCTTCATCTACACCAGCGGCACCACCGGCAACCCCAAGGGCGTGCTGCTGAGCCACCGCAACCTCACCTCGAACGTCAACGCCATCCACGAGATCTTCCCGCTCGGCTCGGACGACGTGTCGCTGTCGTTCCTGCCGTGGGCGCACTCCTTCGGGCAGACCGTCGAGCTCCACGTGATGCTGTCCTACGGCGCGTCGATGGGCATCGCGGAGTCGGTCTCGAAGATCATCGAGAACCTCGCCGAGGTGCGGCCGACCCTGCTCTTCAGCGTGCCGCGCATCTTCAACCGCATCTACGACGGCGTGAACAAGAAGATGCAGGAGGCGGGCGGCCTCAAGCTCAAGCTCTTCAACGCCATGCTGGAGACGGCGACGAAGAAGAAGGAGCTCGAGGCGAGCGGCAAGTCGTCGATGATGACCAACATCAAGTTCGGCGTGCTCGACAAGCTCGTGGCCTCGAAGGTCCGCGAGCGCTTCGGCGGCCGGCTCAAGTACGCCATCAGCGGCGGCGCGGCGCTCTCGAAGGACGTCGGGACCTTCATCGACAACCTCGGGATCATGGTCTACGAGGGCTACGGCCTGACCGAGACCAGCCCCATCGTGACCGCGAACTCGCCGTCCGGGCGCATCATCGGCTCGGTGGGTCGCCCGATCCCCGGCGTCCGCGTGGTCCTCGGGCCGGCCGAGGGCGCGCCGGAGGGGCAGGGCGAGATCGTCGTGCACGGCCCCAACGTCATGCTCGGCTACCACAACCTCCCCGACGCGACGAAGGCGGTCTTCACCGACGACGGCGGCTTCCGCACCGGCGACATGGGGCGCATCGACGACAAGGGCTTCGTCTTCATCACCGGCCGCGTGAAGGAGCAGTACAAGCTCGAGAACGGCAAGTACGTCGTCCCGGCGCCGCTCGAGGAGAAGCTGCGGCTGTCGCCGTTCATCGCCAACCTCATGATCGACGGCACCAACAAGCCGTTCAACGTGGCGCTGATCGTGCCGGACTTCGAGTCCCTGCGCGCCTGGGCCAAGGACAACGGCGTCGGCGCGACCGATGAGGCCGGCCTGGTCAAGGACCCGAAGGTCGTCCAGCTCATCACCGACGAGATCGCCAAGTACTCCGCGTCCTTCAAGGGCTACGAGACGCCGAAGAAGTTCTTCCTCGCGACCGAGGACTTCAGCACCGAGAACGGGATGCTGACCCCGTCGCTGAAGGTGAAGCGGCGCGTCGTCATGGAGCGCTACGGCAAGGACCTCGAGGCGCTCTACGCTTGACGCGCGGGATTCGCGAGCTGTGGTCGAGCGGGGACGAGGACGCCTCTGAGCGCCTCGTCTCCGCCGTCGCCGAGGACGATCTCCTGGGCGCGCTCCTCGCCATCGAGGGCGCCCCGGAGCCCGTCCGCGCGCACGTCGCGGGCGAGGTGGAGGCGATGGCCGCGCGTGTGTCCGAGCGCCTGGCCGCCGGCGAGACGCCCCGTGAGGCGCTGAGCGCGGTCATCGCCGTCGACCGCGGCGTCGTCGGCGACGAGGAGGACTACTACCACCCGCTCAACAGCCACCTCGGGGCGGTGCTCGAGCGGGGCCGGGGGCTCCCGATCCTCGTCTCGTCGCTGTGGGTGCTCGTCGGCCGGCGCGCCGGCGTCGCGGTCGACGGGGTCGCGCTCCCCGGGCACTTCGTCGTCCAGGTCGGCGACGAGGTGGCCGATCCCTTCGCCGGGGGCGTCGCGCTGAGCCACGAGGACTGCCAGCGGATCGTTCGGACCTTCGGCCCCGAACGCCCGTGGGACCCGGCCTGGCTCGAGCCGACGTCCGTGGACGTCATCGCCGAGCGGGTGCTGCGGAACCTGCTCAACGCCTTCCACCGGCGGGACGACCGGCCCGCGCTCTACCGGACGACCCGGCTCCTCGCCCAGCTCGCGCGCGAGGACGCCGCCGTCCAGCTCCAGCTCGCCCAGCTCACCGAGGAGTTCGGCGCCTACGAGCTCGCCGCGCGCCTCTACCAGACCGTCGCCGCCACCTTCGACGGACGCCGGGAAGCGCAGATCGCCGCGATTCGCGCGGTCGAGCTGGCGTCGCGGTCGCGCACCATCAACTGACCATGGGGTGATTGATCAAGCTTGATCAATCATTTCGGGGCAGGGCGATGACGGCGGTCCAGGTGTCGGGCTCCCAGCAGAGGTCGGTGCCGACGTAGCCGATGTCGAGGAGCAGCACGCCGCGCGCGAGGTCGACGCGCCCACCGCGGAGCGTAATCGGGTTGCGGCAGGCGCACTCCTCGCCCCCCTCCGAGCCGTGGTCGGGACCGCAGAGGTTGGTCTCGGGCTGGGTCCACCCGGGGTAGTCGGCGTCGACGAGCACGCGGCCGGCGAGGCGGACGCTGAGGTGCGGCTCGTCGAAGACGACGGTGAGGGCGCCGATCGCGAGCCCGAGGGGGCCCTTGAAGGGGGCACCGGCGAGGTGGTCCATGCCGACGCTGGAGAGGTCCTCGAGGCGCTCCCCGCGTCCGGCCCAGCGGTAGGCGGCCAGCATGTCGTTGGCGCGGTCGACGCGGTCTCGGACCACCGCCTCGAAGCCCGGGTCGCCGCGGTGCCGGTCGACCTCGTCGGCCGCGAGGATCGGGGCGTGGCCGACCGAGCGCCCGTCGGCCACCCGCATCACCTCCACCGCGTAGTTCGGGTTGCCGCGCGCGCCGTCCTCGCCCCGGCGCCCGAGGGCCACCCAGGCGCCGTCCTCGCTGATGGCCGGGAGCGGGATCTCGGCGGCCCAGCGGCGGAAGGCCGCGCCGTCGAGGTCGCCCTCGACGAAGAAGGTCGGGCGCTCGACGAGGTAGCGTGGGGCGTGGATCTCGGTTCCCTCCGGGCCGGGCGAAGGCGTCGGCGCGGGCCCCGGGGTCGTGGCGCAGGCCGCGAGCAGGGCGGCGGCGAGGGCGACGAGGCGCGGGGCGCGGCGCATGGGGACCTCCGGGGTGATGCCGTGCGAAGGCGTCGGGGCGCCGCGAAATTCCGGGCCCTGCCGCGAGGATCGCACGCCCCTTG
>SBGO01000595.1 GCA_006226565.1 Deltaproteobacteria bacterium
CGCCGAGGCGCCCGCCGAGGCCGCCGGCGCCGCCGCGACGCCCTGACGCGCGTCGTCACACGGCCGGCGCGTACACGATCGTGCCGGTCGCGTTCTTCTGCCGGAAGGTCAGCAGCGCGTCGGTGAGCGGCCGCAGGGTCGGCTTGTCGATCGCGCTGGTGGGGATGGCGTCGTAGCGCCGGCACAGCGCCTCGAGCACCTCGGGATCCGGGTGCCGATCGGCCTTGTTGAACACGAGCTGCACGGGCTTGTCGTGCACCTCGAGCTCGCGCAGGATGCGCTCGACCGCGTCCATGCGGTCCTCCCAGCCGTCGGTCGCGATGTCGACGACGTGCAGCAGGATGTCCGCCTCGGCCAGCTCCTCGAGGGTCGCCTTGAAGGCCGCCACGAGGTCCTCGGGGAGGTCCCGGATGAAGCCGACGGTGTCGGTCAGGACGATCTCGACCTCGTTCGGGAAGCGGAGCCGCCGCGTGGTCGGGTCGAGGGTCGCGAAGAGCTTGTCCTCGGCGAGCACCGTGGCGCCGGTGAGCGTGTTCAGGAGCGTCGACTTGCCGGCGTTGGTGTAGCCGACGATGGCGACCACCGGCAGGTCGCCCTCGGTGCGGCGGCGGCGGCGGTGCTGACGCTGCCGCCCGAGCTCGTCGATGCGCTTCTGGAGCGCGTGGATGCGGTCCTTCGCCCGGCGTCGGTCGATCTCGAGCTTCGTCTCGCCGGGCCCGCGCCCGCCGATCCCGCCCATGAGGCGGCTCAGCGCCGTGCCTCGCCCCGCCAGGCGCGGCAGCGTGTACTTCAGCTGCGCCAGCTCGACCTGGAGCTTGCCGGCCTTGCTCGTCGCGCGGGTCGCGAAGATGTCGAGGATGAGCTGGGTGCGGTCGATGACCTTGAGCTCGACCATCTCGGCGATGCTGCGGACCTGGGCCGGGGTCAGGTCCTGGTCGAAGACCACCAGCTCGGCGTCGTGGTGCATCGTGGCGAGCACCAGCTCCTCGAGCTTGCCCTGGCCGATCGCGTAGCGCGGATCGGGCTTGCGGCGCCGCTGGACGAGGGTGTCGACGAAGGTCACCCCCGCCGTCCGCGCCAGCTCCCGCAGCTCCTCGAGGCTCTGCAGGACCGCGGTCGAGTCGACCGGGCCCTCGGTGATGTGGACCGCGATGGCGCGCGTCTCGCCCTCGCGGGTCTCGACGACCTTCTGGGTGACGCTGAACTGCGCCTCGAGGTCGGCGATGAACTCCCCGAAGCCGAGGTCGGCCTCGCCGAGCGGCGTCGGCTCCACGACCTCCCACGCCTCCCCGTCGGGGGTCGGCGGCACGAGGTGCGCCAGCTCGATGGTGGACGCGCGCCCGTCGCGCTCGACCTGGAGGACCCCGATGAGGTCGAGCTGCAGCAGGCTCAGGTCGGTGAGGTCGTCGCGGGTGAGGCGCTCGCCGAGGATGTGCGTGTGGATGAGGCGGACGCCGCGGAAGCGGCTCTTGCCGGCGCGCTGGCGCCCGAGGTCGGGGAGCTGGAGCTTGTCCGTGTCGCCGACGATGACGTGCTGCACGTGGCCGCGGCGGTCGAGGATGACCCCCACCTGGCGCCGGATGTCCGCCGAGATCGTCGCCATGAAGTGGGCGAGCTCGACCGAGATGACCTGGTCGCCGGTGGTGCGGCGGAAGATGCGCTCGAGGGCGGCGCGCTGGGCGGCCTTGAGGCCGGCGAGGTGACCGGTGACGCGAGTGCTGATGGCGCGCTCCTGAGTTCGGCGGGGAGCCACCGCGGCCGGCGGCAACAAAACACCAAACAACCTATACGCGACGTCGGACGACGGCAAGCCCGGGGCGCGCGGCGTCTCGCGGTGGCCGCTCCGCGGGGCCCTCCCGGCGCCGGTTCTTTAACGAGAACGTGCGGGTAAACGATTTGAGATCAGGGTGTTGTCATGCCGCCGTGGCCTTGTGCGCGCCCGGCCCATCCCGCATAGTCCTGCGCACCGACTCGACAATGACCGCCGGTCCGTGTCGCATGACGCGCGATGCCGGGGCGGAGCCTTGACACGTCGCGCACCCGACCGATATAGGCCGCTCTTCGCCGAGAAAAGCTGCCTCCACAGAGAGAACCGCCGTGACAAACCGCCCTCGAGCTCATGGAATTCCCTCGCACGGCCTGCGCAGGAGCGTCGTGCGCGCCCTGACGCTGCTCATCGCCTTGGATCTTGCGGTGTTGGCGGTGCCGAGCGCGCTCGCCGGAGAGGGCGATCCCGCCGCGCCGGCCGCCGAGGAGCTGGAGCTGGCGCCGCCGATCCAGGTCGCCAGCGCCACGGTGCCCGGCTCGCCGACCGACCCGACGAACGTCGCCCTGCGCACCAAGGTGACCGACGAGGAGGCGCGGCACTGGGGGGCCTCGCTCACCGTCGAGACCTCCATCGGCCTCGGCACCTTCGTCTCCGGGGACCAGAACCAGTCGTCGGTGGCGACCAGCTTCTCGCCGACCTTCAACTACGAGCTCGCCGACAGCCTCATGATCGCCGGCGCGTTCTCCCTCACCTGGTACCAGGTCCTCGACTTCGCGACGCCGCTGGCCGAGCACACCGTGCTCATGTCGGACATCTCCCTGGCCCTCAACCACAACTCGATCTACCGGCACGAGGGCAGCGGCTTCAACCTGGCCGGCGGCCTCGCGATCGGGCTCCCGACGTCGCTCGCGAGCCAGTTCCAGAACCGCCTCTTCTCGATGCGGTCGAGCCTGACGGCGTCCATCCCGCTCGGCCCGGTGCGCTTCTCCTACACCCTCGGCCTCGGGAAGTTCTTCAACCGGACGGCGACGTCGACGGTCGACTGCGACAACTTCGACCACCCCGACGAGTGCCGCGAGGGCCGCGACGCGAACCCCGACTTCGGCTTCGAGAGCGAGCGCCGTGGCCCGGAGGTGTACCTCCCGGGCGCCGGCAGCACCTCGTTCTACGTGCAGAACAACCTCAACGTGAGCTGGAGCATCGTCGAAGGGCTCAACCTCACGCTGGGCATCGCGATCTTCAACACCTTCGGCGTCCGCTCCCTCCCCGACGACGAGTTCACGGCCGACAACGCCAGCCCTGGGCGCTCTCACATGGACCGCCTGGTGTCGTCGCTGGCGCTGTCCTACCAGGTCCACAAGCAGGTCGGGGTCGGCGCCTCGCTCGTCACGGCGACCGGCCGCCCCTTCGGTGATCAGGGCAACAGCCTCGTCGTCTTCGACTTCAGCCGCGCCCCGGACAACATCACCTCGGTCAACTTCTCGGTCACGGGCTCCCTCTGAGCCCCTGGTCGCCCCGCACTCGCCTGCGGCCCGCGCCGCTCCGAGCCCCTGGCTCCACGCCATCCGCTTCCCGGAGGTCCCCTAGCATGCTGCCTCGCCACCGCTCGCCACATCTCTGGCGACTCCTCGCGTTCGCCGCGCTCCTCGGCGCGGTCACGACGAGTGGGTGCGTCGAAGACGTCGGTCTCATCGACCGCACCTCGCCGGACAAGATCGACAAGCGCCTCTTCGAGGGCGTGTGGATCTACACGCAGACGACGATCGACGTGCCGTACAGCTCGGCGATCAGCTTCGTCGGCGAGCAGCCCTTCCTCGGCGGGACCAAGAAGGTCGTCTTCGACGTCCAGCAGAACTGGCTCATCGCCTACCCGGTGACCGAGACCATCCAGGGCAGCGAGGCGGACTGGAAGGTCCAGAGCATCCGCAAGTACTGGGACCCGGACCATCGCGACGAGTTCGTCGAGATGTACGTCGGGCCGCCGGTCGCCCGCTGGCCCATCGTGAGCCACTTCGACGTCAAGCGCGCCTACAACACGTTCAACGGCGCGCAGTCGAACGAGGTGACCGAGAACACCAACGACCGCCCGTGGTTCGAGCGCGACTACGTCCGCGTGAACTGGGCGCGCCAGGGCATCCAGGACTTCTTCTACTCGCTGAAGGAGGGCTCCTCGGACGCCTACTACGTCGGCCAGGAGCGGGAAGGGGCCCCCGACCAGCTGACGATGGACCGCGAGGGCGGCTACTTCGACTACGTCATCCACACGGTGGCGTGGTCCTCGGGGCAGAGCCGCTGCAGCATCTACGGGCTGAGCCCGTACGACTGCGCCAAGGCCGAGGTCCAGGTGCGGCACAGCTTCCGGCGCCTCGACCCGCGCCGCGACTACGAGCCGATCCGCTACCACAACGACGAGCACCAGGACCGCTTCGGCTTCTTCGCCACCGAGCGCGCCTACTACGACCAGGACTGGGGTCCGTCGTACCGGGGCTCGATCGCGTTCGCCGACCGCTGGAACCTGTGGCTGAACACCTACGACTTCCACAAGCCGACGGACGACGCGGGCAACGAGGTCACGCTCGCCTGCTTCAACGACAAGGACTGCGACCGCGACGCCGGCCAGCGCTGCCAGAAGGAGACCAGCTGGTTCTCCACCGGCTACTGCGCGACCCCGGTCGCCCGCCCGTACCATGACCGCGGCCTGCGCCCGATCATCTACCACCTCAACGCCGACTGGCACCCGGACTACCTCGGCGCCGCCTACGCGACCGCCGACAGCTGGAACGACGTCTTCAAGGAGGCGGTCGCCTGGCTCTTCTTCTACGAGGAGAAGGGCACCGCGCGTCCCCGCAGCTGCGAGACCCACGCCGACTGCACCGACGTCGTCGACGTCCTCGTCGACGTGACCCTGCCGGTCCTCGACCAGGGCATCCTCTGCCACGCCGACACCGACTGCGGCTCGGGCACCTGCGACGCCGGCCTCTGCGCCGTCCCGCGCAGCTGCAGCGCCAGCAACCCCTGCGCGGTCGACCAGACCTGCTCGGGCGGCAAGTGCGTGGTCGACGGCACCCAGGTCCTCGAGCGCCTCACCACCCAGACCCTCCACGGCTCCTCGGTCGTCGTCGGCAAGAACGGCCACCACGTCGTCACCCACGACAACTTCCCGAGCGCCGTCCGCTCCACCCTCGGCAGCGGCAACGCCTTCGTCCGCTTCCTGAACCTCGACCCCGACGGCGGCGCGCTCGGCGTCAACGTCGGCGGCGTCGCCATCGCCGGCGGCGCCTTCGACGCCGCTCAGGACTTCGACCCCATCGATCCCGCGACGGCGCCCTTCATGGGCAAGGTCCCGGGCGGCTCGGCGGTCGCCATCAAGGTCACCAGCGGCGGCACGACCCTGAAGGAGTCGGCCACCGACATCGTCGGCAACAGCCACTACCTCGTGGTCTGGAACGGCGAGGACATCGTCGTCGCCGGCGCCACCTTCAACCAGTCCCAGCGCGGGATGCGCCTCGTCCACGCCGACAACTCCGCCGGCCCCCTCGACCTCGGCGTCGAGGGCATCAAGATGGCGGCCGAGGTCCCGTACCGCGGCGCCTCGGACTACTACTCCAGCTCCGGCACCAAGCAGCGCGCCACCGTCACGCACTCCGGCGAGCGCGGCGACATCACCTGCTACCACGCCGACACCATCGGCCGCTGCGTCGGCTGGCCCGGGAAGTTCACCGACGCCGACCGCGACCGCGTCCGGACCATCAAGGCGAGCCTCCCCGAGATGTTCGTCGTCTGCGCCAACCAGTTCGACCCGATCACCGCCGCCGAGACCTTCGAGAGCGACGAGGCTCGCGCCGCGGCGCTGAGCGACGCCCGCTACACCCGCGCCAACGGCTACAACCCCTGCGGGGACCCGGCCCTCGTGCCGCACCCCGAGGCCCTCAAGCGCATCGGCGACGCCCGCTACTCGTTCTTCAACTGGATCAACGAGATGCAGCGCTCGGGCCCGCTCGGCTACGGCCCGTCGCAGTCCGACCCCGACAGCGGCCAGATCCTCGTTGCGAACGCCAACATCTACGGCGGCGCGATGCACACCTACTCGCAGTACGCGCAGGACATCATCGACCTCGTCAACGGCGACCTCGCGAGCGACCAGGTCATCACCGGCCAGTGGATCCGCGACTACTTCGCGAACAAGGCCGCCGAGGAGGACGCGGAGACCGCGACCTACTACGGCGCGCTCAGCACCGACCCCGAGGGGACGCCGCCGGCGCCCGAGATCGCCAGCGCCGGCGACCTCGCCACCGGCCACGTCGACCACATGGCGCACGCGCGCGACCTCGACCTGAGCCCGGGCGCCGCGCTCCGCGGCCAGAGCGCGCTCACCCCGCCGCGCCGCCACCTGAGCGACGCGCACTTCCCCGAGCTCCTCGAGCTCATCGCCCACCCCGACCAGCTCCGCGCCGCCGCCGAGGCCGCCATCCCGAAGGTCGACCCGTCCACCTTCCACAACCGGCTCGGCAAGATCCGCGGGACCTGGATCGAGGACCTGATGATCAACAACGAGGTCAAGCTGGCCGCGCAGTACGTCGACCCCGACGGCACGCTGTCGGCGGAGGAGCTGCGCGCGCAGCTGTCGCCGGCGACCTGGTCGACCAAGTACGCGATGCGCAAGGAGGCCGAGCGGACCCAGATCTTCGCGCGGAACAACGTCTACATGGCGGACTTCGTCGACGACGCGATCTACGGCCTCGCCAAGCAGCTCAAGAGCGACGGCCTCTCCGGTGACGCGCTCCGCCTCGCGGTCTCCCAGCGCATCCTGCGCGGCGTCCTCGAGCACGAGGTCGGCCACACCATCGGCCTGCGTCACAACTTCTCGGGCTCGACCGACGTCTTCAACTTCTTCGACGAGTACTACGCGGTCCGCGAGCGCGAGCTCATCCTCTGCCAGTCGAACGGCTGGTGCGACGACATCGCCGGCGAGACCTGCGCCATCCAGGCCTGCTCGGCCGACGGCGACTGCCCCGCCGGCACCCTGTGCGTGAGCAACCAGTGCTCGGCCCCGAGCGCGAGCGGCAACGGCGCCTACGTCCCGACCGGCACCTGCAGCACGCCGGTGGTCGGCGTCACCTCCTGCGTCTCCGACGCCCAGTGCGGCAGCACCGGCGAGGTCTGCTTCGAGAACAAGTGCTACTCGCCGCGCGAGCAGCTGGTGCCGCGCCCGTGGATGACCGACCTCGAGAAGGCCGGCCAGCGCACCGAGTACCAGTACACGACCATCATGGACTACGGCGGCCGCTTCAACAGCGACATCCAGGGTCTCGGCAAGTACGACTACGCCGCCATCCGCTTCGGCTACACGCAGCTCGTCGACGTCTACGCCGACACCACGCTCATCGACCAGCGCGTCGAGAACACCGCCCGGCTCACCGGCGGCTCGCCGGCGACCTACTCGTACTACCGCCAGGCGAAGTGGTGGCCGACCCGCGGCACGGGCTTCTTCCACCCCTTCAACTATCTCAACAACTACATCGGCGTGGAGCAGAACCTCGATCGCGTCCCGGTGCCCTACGACCAGGCGAAGTACCAGGAGGAGATGGCCGTCAACGACGTGCGCGAGTACCTCGACGTCGCCTACATCCAGGTGCCCTACGCGTACTGCTCCGACGAGTACCGCGGCAACATGGGCTGCTACTACTTCGACCAGGGCATCGACATGGGCGAGATGGCCGCCGGGGCCACCGACCAGCTCGAGCAGTACTACATCTTCGACGCCTTCAAGCGCGAGCGCCTGTACTACGGCATGTACGGCGACCCGCTCGGCTACTACGCCCGCCTCATGGACCGCTACCTGCGCGTCCTCGGCGACGTCGGCATGTACTACGCCTACTTCGACAACGTCCTGTTCCGCTACTCCTGGTACCAGGAGTGGAAGGACATGCCGCTCGGCGGCCGCACCGCGGAGCAGGCGGCGCTGGACGCCTACGCGACCCTGAAGGACACCATCGCCGCCCCGGCGCCCGGCTCCTACGCCTACGACGAGGCGCTCGGCGCCTACACCAACATCTCGCTCGCGGGCGGGGCCGAGGGCAGCGCGTTCGACGTGCCCTTCGGCGTGGGCCGCTTCCCCTACACCCAGTTCGGCGGGGACCTCGGCTACAACTTCTACGAGCACCCGCTCTGGTTCGGCAGCTTCTGGGAGAAGCTCGGCGCCCTCGTGACGCTCACCGACTCGACCGCCTACTTCGTCGACACCGCCGTCGGCGAGCAGCTCTCGATCGGCGTCGGCACGTCGCTCGGCTACAACACCGTCTTCGCGGCCGACCTCAACAACTTCCTCGGCGGCGTCGTCAGCGAGCAGCTCGACTTCTACGCCGGCCGCCTCACCAACGGGAAGTACGTCCCGCCGTCCATCTCGGGCACCCGCCTGCAGGACATCCCGGTCGAGCCGGCGCTCAACAACTTCACCCTCAAGCTCTACTCGGCCCTCTACGGCCTGGCCTTCCTCCCGGCGGGCTTCGATCCGCAGTTCATCGATCGGATGGCGGTCTTCCTCGAGGGCGAGGCGACGCAGTACGAGCGCGGGCTCCTCGCGGACCTCGACGAGTACCGCTTCGTCGACCCCATCGGCGGCAAGGTCTACGTCGCCTACGGCACCAACTACGGCGAGTACGGTGAGCCCAAGGTGGACACCGCCGCCGAGCTCGTCATCCGGGCGCAGGACCTCGCGGACGACTGGGCGGTCGAGACCGACCCGGCCGTCAAGGCGGAGCTCCAGCGCCGCATGGGCGAGGTGGTCGAGGTGCTCGACGTCCTCCGGATGCTCAACCACACCTACGGCACCAGCACCCTGGGCTTCTGAGGGGGACCGAACATGCGATTCAGCACGACCATGAAGAAGCTCTTCACGTTCTCCGCGCTGGCGGCCCTGACCGGGGCCGTCACGCTGGGCGGGTGCGCCGATCCGGAGCAGATCGACCGCGTCCAGCCGGACCTCATCGAGAAGGCCTCGCTCGCGGGCGAGTGGTACTCGATGACCACCGTCGTCCGGGCGCCCTACGCCTCCGCCGAGGTCTTCCCCGGCCTCCAGGGCCTCCTCGAGCGCGGCGTCTGGGAGATCGAGCAGAACAACCTCTACTTCTACCGGACCTACGAGTTCGTCGAGGGCGTCGAGAGCCAGGGCATCCGCGCCGACATCGACACCCCGCTGCTCGACGCGGACGGCAACCCCGTCACCTACGAGAAGACCTTCCCCGACGGGACCGTGCACACGGTCACGCGCTACGTCTACCGCAGCGCCCCGCTCCGTCGGTACGGCATCAGCGGCCACTTCGACGTCCGCCGGAACTACAACCCGATGACCGGCGAGGAGTCGAACGTCCGCCTCGAGGACGCGAGCGAGAAGTACTGGTACCAGCGCGACTACATGCGCGTCGACTTCGGCTCGAACTCGGCCGACAACTTCGCCGACCTCTCGCTGGGCAACGCGCCGGTCATCTACGACGGCCAGGAGGGGCCCGACGACTGGATGCTCCACCGCTCCGCCGACGGCACCTACCTCGACTTCGTGGTGCGCGGCTTCATGACCGCCCCGCGGACCTACTTCGAGGGCTGGGGCTACGTCCCGACCTGCCTCTTCTTCCCCTGGTACACGGGCGCCTACTACGAGTGCGACGAGGAGGAGATCCACCTCCGCTCGTCGTTCATGAAGGTCGCGGACGACAACACCTACGTCCCGATGAACTACAACGACCACATGCTGAACAAGTTCGGCTACTACCGGTCGTCGCGCGCCCACTTCGACCAGTTCTACGGGACCACCTTCTCCGACGCGCTGCGCTACATCCGCCGCTTCAACATCTGGGAGGAGGTCAAGAAGGACGCCGCCGGCGGCATCGCCTACGGCGACATGGCCGGCAAGCCCATCGTCTACTACCTCTCCGAGGACTTCCCGCGCGAGCTCATCGCCGGCGCCATCGACCTCGCCGACCAGTGGAACGAGCCCTTCGCCGAGACGGTCGAGACGCTGACCGGTCGTGACGCCCCGCGGATGTTCATCCTCTGCGAGAACAACCAGGCCGAGGTGGACGCGATCCTCGCCGCGGACCCGAACGCCACCCTGGCGTCGACGGACGCGACCTACTGCAAGGACATGGACCAGCCGAAGCGGCTCGGTGACCTGCGCTACAACCTGCTCGTCAGCATCAACGATCCGGTCCAGTTCGGGCTCTACGGCTACGGCCCGATGAACCCCGACCCGATCACCGGCGAGACGGTCCACGCCAACGCCTTCATGTACACCGGCAACATCCGCCTCGGCGCGCGCACCGCCGTCGACATGATCGAGTACGAGGCCGGCGTCCAGAACTTCCGCGACATCACCCAGGCGCGGCACATCGAGACCTCGCTCAAGGCGCGGGCCCTCCAGGGCGCCCAGAACGACCCGCGCGCCCTCGGCCTCGCCGAGGCGCAGAGCATGGCGGGGCTGGTCATGGCGCCGGAGATCGCCGCCGACCTGAGCAGCGTGGGGCTGTCGTCGGTCGACACCGACATCGCGACCGCCAACATGAACCGGCTCCTCCAGACGAGCGACTTCGACGCGCTCTGGATGAACCCCGACATGGCCGCCGTCGTCGGCCTGCCGGTCGACGACCTCGGCGCCGACCTCACCAAGGTGCAGGGCTCGAGCCTCCTCCAGAGCATCGTCCACCCGGCGCACCTCGGCAGCGAGGCGTCGCTCAAGTCGGCCTTCGAGGAGGACCTCGATCGCGGCAAGGCCGCCATCTGCATGAAGGAGTTCTTCGACAACTCCATCCGCGGCCTCGCCCTCGAGTACAAGGCCGTCTACGACGACGTCATGTGCACCCAGCTCGCGGCCGACATGGAGGCCGGGGCGGACTACATCTTCAACTTCAACGCCTTCAAGGAGCCCGGCGCCTCCTGTGACGCGGACCCGAACAGCTGCGGGGCCAACCAGGAGTGCCGCTTCCTCGACCAGGGCGACTACTCGGGCAACTACTGCATGACCCCGTGCAGCGCCGGCGCCCTCCTCGGCCAGCTCCGCAAGGAGATCCGCCGGGTCAACGAGATCAGCCAGTTCGCCTACTGGGATCCGAACGCGCTCTACACCGACACCAAGGACGCCCGCGTCTCCGCCAGCCAGATCGCGGCCCGCACCATCATCGAGGCCAAGCGCGAGGAGGTCTTCGCCGAGGTCTACGACAAGATGTGGTCGACGGTCGCGATGCACGAGGTCGGTCACAACCTGGGCCTGCGCCACAACTTCGCCTCGAGCACCGACGCCCTGAACTTCTTCCCCGAGTTCTGGGACCAGAAGGGCCACGACGACGGCGGCGACTGGCAGCCCTACGCGGTCTTCAGCGACGACACCGAGTCGCAGGTCCGCGGCCGGATGCGCGAGTACCAGCAGACCTCCATCATGGAGTACACGGCGGCCTTCAACGCCCGCTACGCCGGGCTCGGCGAGTACGACCGGGCGGCCATCCTGTTCGGCTACGGCAACCTCGTCGAGGTCTTCTCGAACCCGCCGACCTACAGCGAGTGGGAGAAGTACCTGGCCGATCCGGCCAAGGCCGACCCCGACAACTTCGACATCGACGGCCAGCGCCGCGAGCAGCCCTTCGCCCGGGCGCTCCGCAAGCTCCACTACACCCGCTACCCGAACCTCTTCGGCGGCGTGTCCAACCTCCTCGACCGGAAGGTCGTCCCGGCGGCGAGCCTGGCCGACAAGACCAAGCCCTGCAACCAGCACGACGATCCCTACGACGCGAGCGTCTGCGGCGGCGGCGGCTCCTTCTGCCAGCCCTTCGTCGACGGCTTCTTCTGCACCAAGCCCGACATGCTCGAGGTCCCGCTCCGCTTCTGCTCGGACGAGTACAACTGGACGACCCCGGACTGCCAGACCTGGGACGAGGGCACCGACGTCTTCGAGATCGTCAACAACTCGCTCGCCGACTACGACGCCTACTGGCCGTTCCGCGCCTACCGCCGTGACAACGCGCTGTTCAACCCGATGACGAGCTACTGGAACGGCGTCATGTACAACATGTACGGCTGGCGCAAGCAGTTCGAGCACTGGGCGCTGTCCTACGCGCGCTTCAACAAGAACGACTGGTGGGAGAACCAGTACGGCCAGCGCTGGGAGGAGGACGTCAACGGCGGCCTCGGCGAGACCCTCGCCATGACGCGGCTCTTCGACTACCTCGCCAACATCTTCGGCCGGCCGGACGACGCGTACTACGGCTGGAACGAGGAGCGGCAGATCTACGAGCCCATCATCGACAACGGGCGCAACACCTACTGCAACGTCTTCCAGGTCCGCGAGGACCAGGGCGCGCGCCCGATGTACCCGTCCTACGACTTCGACGGCTACCTCTACACGCCGGCCCGCGCCGGCACGTTCTACGACCGCCTGGGCGCGATCATGTTCATGACCTACCCGACGACGATGTTCACCATCGGCGTCGACCGGGCCTACGACCTCAAGCGCTTCCGGCTGAACTTCGCGACGGTGTGGCCGCAGCGGATGCACAACCTCCTGAGCGGCCTGCTCCTGAGCGAGCCCAGCATGTACGGCTGGTGCATCGAGCACGACAGCGCCGAGACCCCGGAGAACAACCAGATCTGCACGATCGACCCGGTGAAGGTGAAGAAGCGCATGTGGTTCGGCACCACCGAGGAGCTCGACGACTACTACGCGAACTGCAAGGCGCTGAACCCCGAGCCCGAGTACACCTTCCCCACGACCCAGTACCGGATCCCGGCGCTCGCGGCCATCTACGGCTACGCGTGGATGAGCGGCACCTTCGACCGCTCCTTCATCGACCGCAACCGCCTGTGGCTCGCGGGGGACGGCACCGACATCACCATCCCGGACGGCTGGGAGTCGATCAGCTACACCGATCCCTACTCGGGCAAGACCTACATCGCGGCCTACGATCCGAACGAGGAGGACCCGTACGCCGAGGTGCTCGCGCGCGACGTGGTGCCGGACGCCGACCGCACGAACGTCAAGGCGACGGTCTGGTCGGCGGCGCGCCTGGTCGCCCTGGCCAACACCGAGCTGGCGCGCTACGGCGGCAACCTCAGCGAGCTGTCGGCGGACTACCAGTTCAGCACGCTGCAGCAGACGGTCGGCCGCCTCGAGATCCTGCGCGGTCTCTACCGGCTGTTCGACTTCGGCTTCTAGCCGTCAGGCTCGGTCGAGCTTCGCCTAGAGAGGCCCGCTCCCTTCCGGGGGCGGGCCTCTCGCCGTTCAGGGGGGGCGTGGAGCCGCGCGCTCAGCCCTCGTTCGGGCGCAGGATGACGAAGGTGGCGCCCTCGCCGCCGTGCTCGACGGGGGCCTTCACGACCTCCTGGACGAGCTCCCGGAGGTCGCGTCGGAGCGCCTCTCCCACCGCCTTCTGGAGCACCGCGTCGCCGACGGAGTGCAGCCCGCGCCCGGTGATGACCTTCACCACGCGAACGCCGTCGCGTCGCGCGGCCGCGAGAAAGACGCGGAGCCGATCGAGGGCGACCTCCCGGGTGAGCCGGTGGAGGTCGAGGACACGCTCCTCGCTGAGCGTCCCGACCTTGATCCGCCGGCTCAGGGTCCGCTTGCTCCCCGCGACGACCGGTGGCGGGGCAGGGCGGTGCTCCTCCTCCGGCTCCGGCACCGCCTCGGAGTCGAGCGCGCCCATCGCCTCGAGGAAAGCCTGGTCCTCGGCGCGTAGATCGGGCCCCGCGCGGCGCGCCGGGACGCGCCC
>SBGO01000471.1 GCA_006226565.1 Deltaproteobacteria bacterium
CGCCACGACCGCCCGCGCCGCCGCGACGCCGACCTCGGGGGCGTCGCGGTGGGCGCCGCTGCGCACCGGCACCTCGGCGTCCCCGACCACGACGACGCCGCGCTTGGCCTGGCGCGCCGGGAACCCCTCGGGGAAGACCCGCAGCGACACGTCGTCGGTCGACCACACCTTGAGGGCCTGGTCGTAGATGGTCAGCTTGAGGTGCACCATCCGCGCCTTGAGCGTCTCGCGGACCTTCAGCCCGAAGCGCGCGACCTTGGTCTGCTCGGGATCGAGCTCGCCGAGCTCCTGGCGGCCCTCGGTGATGAAGACGTCCTGGCCGGACTCGTTCTTGACGCTGGCGATGACGCGGTGGGCCCGCCCGGGGCCGACGTTCTTGACCCGGACCGCGAGGTGGATCGTCTCGCCGCGCTCGATGAGGCCGTCGCCGTTGCCCTCGGGGTCGAGCACCTGGCTGGTGTGGGCGAAGAGCGGCCGCGGCAGCTCGGTGACCGAGACGTAGGCGTCGCCCTCGGGGCCGAGGTCGACGTCGTCGGCGAGCAGCTGCATGCGCACGTCGTCGCCGGTCGCGGCGGTGCTGCGCGGCAGGCGCAGCGTGGCGGTGCGGCGGACCGAGCGCCCCGGCTCGATCTTGCCGAAGGCCAGCTCCGTCCCGTCGACGGACGACAGCGCCGAGAGCAGGCGCCCGTGGATGCGGAAGACCGGCGCCTTGCCGGCGTTGAGCACCTCGACCTCGACCCGCGCGGACTCGCCCGCCAGCAGCGCGTCGGTCGCGCCCTTGCCGCCGTCGGCCCGCACCGGGGTCACGCGGATCCGGACCTTCAGGCTCGGCTTCTTCGGGTTCGGCCCGCCCGCCCAGTCGACGCCCATGGCGCGGAGGTGCTCGGTCAGCCGCGCCTCCTCGGCGGCCTGGCGCTGCTTGAGGTAGCCCGCGGCCTGGACCAGCGCCTGCTTGCGGTTCGGCGCCTGGGCGGCGAGGAGCAGCTCCTGGGCGAGCTTGCCGAGTGGATCGTTGGCGCGCTCGGCGGCCGTCGGCTTGTCGTCGCGGTGCGGCGCGGGATCGGCCACGACCCGCAGCTTCACGCTCGGCCGCACGTCCTGGGTGTGGGTGCTGTCGAGGTGGCTCTGGAGGCCGGCCTCCCCGCGCTCGTCCTCGCTGTCGGGGTAGAGGTCGAGCAGCTCGCGGTCGGCGCGCAGCGCCTGGATCTCCACGTCGGGCACGATGCCGACCGACTGGATGGAGACGTCGCCCGGGGTCAGGTACTGGGCGATGGTCAGCTTCAGCGCCGCCTCGTCGATCTTGTAGACGACCTGTACCGAGCCCTTCCCGAAGGAGCGCTCGCCGATGACCATGGCGCGGTCGTTGCGCTTGAGCGCGCCGGCGACGATCTCCGAGGCCGAGGCCGAGCCGCGGTTGATGAGCACGACCAGCGGCACGTCGGTGACGGTGTCGGCGTGGGTGGCGTGGCTCTCCTCGCGCTCGCGGGCGCCCTCGCGGACGGTCGTGACGATGGTCCCGTGGTCGAGGAAGGTGTCCGAGACGCCGATGGCCTTGTCGAGGAGCCCGCCGGGGTTGTCCCGCAGATCGATGACGAGGCCGGCCAGGCCCCCCTTGCGAGCGCGGAGCGCCGCGAGCGCCTCGTGGAGGTTGTCGACGGTGTTGTCCTGGAAGCTGTGGATCTGCACGTAGCCGAGGTTGTCCGGCAGCGACTCCCACTCGACGCTCGGCACGCGGATCTCGCGCCGGACCAGCGGGTGCGGGCGCGGCACCTTCCACCCCTCGCGCTTGATCCACAGCGTCACCCGCGAGCCGGGCTCGCCGCGGAGCAGGTTCACGGCCTCGTCGAGGCTCATGTTCACCGTGGACTCGGTGTCGATCTGCACGATGTCGTCGCCGGCCTTGATGTCCGCCTCGGCGGCCGGCGTGTCGCGCATCACCGACTGCACGTTCAGGAGGCCGTCCTCCATCCCGACGACGATGCCGAGGCCGCCGAAGCGCCCCTTCTGGCCGAGCTGCATCTCGCGATAGACCCGCGGCGAGAGCAGCAGCGAGTGCGGGTCGAGGGTCGAGAGCACGCCGTTGATGCAGGCGAACTCGAGCTCCTGGAGGTCGACCACCGGCGGCAGGTTCCGCTCGAGGAAGTCGAGGATGTCCATGAGCTTCCAGTTGAGCTCGTAGAGGTCGCCGACGCGGTCGAGGGCGAAGCGCTTCTCGACGCTGTCCACGGTGAGGTGGAGCGCCGTCGGGACGCCGCTCTTGTTGCGCAGCACCTCGACCATCACCTCGGGGACCTCGCGCTGCGCGGCGGCGAGCGCGGCGACCGCCATCTCCTTGGGGTCGATGCGCTGCGGGTCGACGTAGTGCGCGCGGATGTGGCCGATGACCCGGGAGAGCGTCCGCGCCTTCGCGAGGTCGTAGGTCCCGTCGCGGTCGGTCTTGGCCGCGGCTTCGTTGAAGTGGGGCCCGCGGGCGTCGACCCCGAGGCTGAGCACGAGCAGCAGGATCGCTGCGAGGCCGAGGCACCCGGCGGCGACGAGTTGGCGTCTGTTGAGCGGCAGCTTCGGCATCGGCGCGATCGTACCTCCCGAGGTCCGCCATCTCTACCACAACCGGCACCGCCGACGTAGCGACGCAGCAGCGGAGGGGCGGGCCAGCGCTCCAACCGGTCAAGCCCGTCGCGCCGGCGGCTATTCCATCGTAGACTCGGCCCGCGGCGCGGCGCGGCGCCGGGACCCGAGGGAGCGCAGATGACCAAGGTGGTGGGCTACAAGGACGACCTCGAGTTTCTCGGGGCGGCGCTCGAGGTGATTCGCCTCCGCGGGCGCCTGCGCATCCTCGAGCGCGAGCAGGCCGGGCTCATCCCGCGCGATCCCGTGACCGCGATGAGCGAGGGCGAGGTCGATCAGGACGCGATCGCCGCCGAGCTCGCCGCGCGCGTGACCGAGCACGACAAGCGCCTGGCCAAGACCAAGGCGGCGCCCTCGCTCCTGAAGGTGCAGGAGACCTTCGGGCTCGACGACTTCGAGCGCGACGTGCTGCTCCTCGCCCTCGCCCCGGCCATCGACGGCTCCTTCCAGAGCCTCTTCGGGCGCGTCCGCGGGTCGAGCTACCGCGCGCCCCTCGACATCGACGCCGCGCTGACCCTCCTCGTCGACGACTTCGCCGACCGCGTCCGCCATCGCCAGGCCTTCGCCCCGTCGGGGCGGCTCCTCCAGTCGAACCTCCTGCTCGTGGGCCGCGGCGCCCCCGACGGCGGCGACGAGTTCCTGAGCCTGGAGCTGCGCCTCCCCGCGCGCCTGGTGACGCTGCTCCTCGGGCAGCCCGGCGAGGACGAGACGCTGCAGTCCTTCTCGCGCCTGGTCGAGCCGACCGAGACCCTCGAGCGGGTCATCCTGCCGCTCGAGGACAAGCAGCGCATCGTCGAGCTCATCGCGCTGCACGGGGCCTACGTCGAGGCGATGGACACCTGGGGCCTCCGCGAGGCCGTCCCCTACGGGCGCGGCATCACGATGCTCTTCGCGGGCCCGCCGGGGACCGGCAAGACGCTCACGGCGCGGGCGGTGGCCAACCACCTCGGTCGGCGCCTCCTGCTCGTCGACACCTCGCGGCTCTCGGGCCAGGAGCGGTCCTTCGAGACGAACCTCGAGAACCTCCTCCGCGAGGCGCGCCTGCAGAGCGCGGTGCTCTTCTTCGACGAGTGCGAGGGGCTCTTCGCCGCGCAGAACCGCCTCGGCGGCCACCTCTCGGCGCTGCTCCAGGCCATCGAGCACTTCGATGGCATCTGCATCCTCGCGACCAATCTGCCCCAGGTGCTCGATCACGCGCTCGACCGGCGGATCCTCTACCGCGTGAACTTCCTCACGCCGACGCCGACGATGCGCGAGGGCATCTGGGCGGTGCACCTGCCGAAGGCGCTGCCGATCGCCCCCGACGTCGACATCCCCTACCTGTCGCGGCGCTTCGAGTTCACCGGCGGCTACATCAAGAACGCCGTGCTCCTCGCGGCGGGGGCGGCGGCCGGCCGGGCGGCGACCCAGCGCGGGACGCCCGCGGTGACCCAGCGCGACCTCCTCGAGGCGTGCTACAGCCAGCTCCGGAGCCGCCTCCACGAGCTCGCCGACCACGACCAGGCGGATCTCCGCCTGACCGACCTCATCCTCCCCGAGGAGATCAAGCAGCAGATCGTCGAGATCATCGAGGCGGTCAGCTCCCAGTCCCGGGTCTTCCGCGAGTGGGGCTTCGGCCGCAAGTTCAACAAGGGGCGCGGCCTGTCGGCGCTCTTCGACGGCGAGCCCGGGACCGGCAAGACGCTCTCGGCCGAGGTCATCGCCGCCGAGCTCGGCCTCGGCCTCTACCGCGTCAACGTCGCCAACGTCGTGTCGAAGTACATCGGCGAGACCGAGAAGAACCTCCAGCGCATCTTCACCGAGGCGCGCGGCTCGCAGTCGGTCCTGCTCTTCGACGAGGCGGACTCGCTCTTCTCCAAGCGCGTGGAGGTGAAGGGATCCAACGATCGCTTCGCCAACATGGAGACGAACGTCCTCCTGCAGCTCATCGAGCGCTACGACGGGCTGGTCATCCTGACGACGAACCTCAAGACCTCCATCGACAAGGCCTTCGAGCGGCGGCTCTCGTTCAAGATCAACTTCCCGTTCCCCGACTGGGAGACGCGCGCGACCATCTGGGAGCACCTCCTGCCGTCCGAGGCGCCCCTCGCGAAGGAGCTCGACTTCGACCTCCTCGGCCAGTGCTTCGAGCTCTCCGGCGGGTCGATCAAGAACGCCGTGCTCCGCACCGCCTACCGCGCGGCGGCGACGGGATCGCCGCTCACGATGGACCTCTTCGAGGACGCCGCGAAGCGCGAGTGTCAGGCCGCCGGCAAGCTGTTCCGCGTGGCGCGCCGTGACGAGAGCTGGTAGATTCCTCTCACCCGCTTCGGCGGGTTCGGTCGACGCTCTGGTCGGATAGAATCAGGTGCGCCCATCGATCACTCGGCAGTCCTCTGCGTTGCAGCGTCGACGTCATGCGGGGCGGCCCAGCTTAGACGACATCCGTCATCCTTGCGGCGCCAGCGCCGGCCATCCCCGAACGCGTGGGATGTCCACATGCGCCTGGACCGAGGACCGGGAAAGACTCGAGCGGCCGTTCCGAACCCATGCTGTCGTCACCGACCCGAGAACGAGCCTGGTGCCTGGGCGACCCCACCTGACCTCGCTGTGCCAGAGCGTCCACCGATTCTCCGCTTAGCCAGCGCGGTCGTGCCATGGAGCGTAGCCAAGACCTCGAGATGTTCCGGGAGCGGTTCCTCGACCAGCTCCACGCGTCCCGGCCGTCGCTGCACGGGCATCAGCAGTTCGTGCAGTACTGGAAGCTCATCGAGCGCGAGGCGCAGCAGACCGAGGAGCTCGGCAAGCTCGAGTCCTGGGTGAAGGACCTCGCCCGCGACCGCGACCGCGTGCGCGCGCTCAAGGATCGGCTCGAGGCCCGCAAGGACACCGACCAGGGGGCGGCGGCGCTGCTCCAGCTGGTCCGTCAGATCCTCGAGATGCTCGACGACATCCAGCGCAAGCTGAAGGTCCGCCGCGACGATCGCCGCCGCGTGCTCGGGTGGCTCCTCCTCGCGGCCGGCCCCGGCGTGAAGAAGAAGGTCCCCGAGGAGAAGCCGGGCGAGGGCCAGAAGAAGGGCGAGGACAAGAAGGTGTCCGAGCAGGTCCTCACCAAGCCGAAGGACCCCGAGGAGAAGAAGAAGCCGACCAAGCAGATGACCCGCTGATCGGCGTGGCGTGCGGCGGCCGGGGAGCGAGCCCCGGTCCCCTCAGCGCGCGCCGCGGGTCAGGGCTGCGACGTCGGGCGGACGTAGTAGCGGAGCGACTCGACGGCCTCGGTCGCCTCGCGCGCGAAGGTCACCGTCGCGCGGGTCCGCGGATCGAGGTGGAGCGCGTCCGCGAGGGCGGCGAGGGTCTTCGGCCACTCCTCGCCGACGAGGACGGTCTGACGGTACGGCGCCTGGGGCGTGAAGGCGTAGAGCCAGATCTGGAGCAGCACCGACGTCGTCTCGACGCCCCCCGGCACGAGCACCAGCGCGTCCGCGAGCTCGAGGACGCGCGCCATCGCGCGCAGGGTGTCGGGCTCGCGGGCCTTCTCGGCTCCGGGCATCGGCGTCTTGTCCGCCCCCGGCCAGACGATGGCCTGCACCTGCCCGCCGTTCGCGCGGGCGCCCGAGGTGGCCGCGCGGGCCGTGGTCCCGTCTCCGTGCACCACGACCGTGTAGCCGAGACGGGCCAGCTCCGCGCCGACGCTCTCGGCGAGCGTTCGCGCTCGTTCCGCGTCCGCACCCGTCGGGCCCAGAACAGCGATGGCCGCGTTGTCGCCGATCAAGAGAGCCTGCTTGTCCGGTGGAGCTCGCGCTCTGTCCGCGGATGACGTTGCCGACCCCTCCCACCGATTGTCAAGGGTTGCCGAAGGAGCGCGCGAACGGCATCGTCTCCCGGATGGTCGTCGCACGCCGTGATCGCCCCGCTCCCCACCGCCCCTCGCGTCGTCGCGGCGGTGTGCGTTGGGGGGCCGTGCTGTGGGCCGCGGTCGCGCTCTCCGCGGGGTGTACCGACGCCGACCGCGCGCTGACCGGCCGCTGGGGAGCGACCGAGCCGGTCGAGAGCAGCTGGCTCGTCGGCCGGCCGGAGCTCGCCATCGGGCACTACGGATCCGAGCTGACCGGCGTCGCCTGGTTCCTCGACGGCGACGGGATCGCCTCGCCGGTCTGCCCCTGCGCCTACGTCGATCAGCTCTCCCTCGACCTGGGCGCCGAGGAGTTCGCCGCCTCGACCGACTTCTGCACCGGGGACAAGTGGATCTGGCGTCTCGCCCTCGACGACACCCACGACCCGCCGCACCTGGTCGGCACGGTCGAGGTGAAGGACGCCCCGAGCACCCTCCTCGACATCGAGCTGGAGCGGATCGACACCTTCATCCCCGACGAAAGGAAGCTGTGCGACCGCTGACGCCCACGCGCTCCGCGCTCGCGGTCGCCGTCGCGGCGATCGTCGCCCTCGCGTCGGCCCCCGGCCACGCGGCCGACGACCTGCCCGTCGGCGGCTGGCGCACGCTGGAGATCGGCGTGCTGCCGATCTCGTACTTCGGGCGCGCCGGCGAGGACCTCTTCGCGGACTCCCCCGACGTGCGCGAGGCGCAGGCGGTGGCGGGGCGCTGGCACCGGCTCATCGAGGATCGCCTGGCCGCGCTCGACCAGGTCCGGCTGTCGCGGACCACCCAGATCCAGGAGCGCATCAGCCGCACCCAGGACTACCGCCGCACCGTCGCCGTCGCCGCCGAGCGCTTCGACCTCGGCGTCCTCCGCTACCACGAGATCCAGCCGGCCGAGGCGCTCCGCAACCTCGACAAGGCGCGCGAGCTCTACCAGAGCGTCTACGCCGACGTCGCCCACCCGCACGAGCTCTCCGACGTCGCCTTCTACCAGGGCCTCATCCTCGCCGAGCAGCAGGAGACGACGAAGGCCCACATGGCGCTCCGCGACCTCCTCACCCTCGACCCGACGCGGCGCTTCGAGCGCGGCTACTACCCCGCCGCCATCGAGCAGGCGCTGATGGGCGCCCAGGCCGACGTCGCGATGCACACCGACGTGCTCGCCGGCGGCTTCACCCCCGATCGCCTCGAGGGGCTCGCCAAGCTCCTCGGCGTCGACGTCTTCGTCATCGCCATGATCGACGGCTCCCCCGACGCGCTCGCGCTGCGGCTGACCCTCTACGATCGCCGCGTTCACGGCTTCGCGACCAGCGAGCACATCTCCCTGACCGACGAGGCCCTCGCGCGCGACGAGCTCGACCGCGCCCTCACCTCCTGGCACGCCTGCGCGATCGAGGCCGACCGCAGCGGGATGTTCCAGCGCCCGCGCCGCAAGGAGCTCTTCCTCGACATCGGCTACACCCACGACGTCTGGCTCAAGCACACCCGCACCCGCGACCCGCTGCAGAGCCTCGGCGCCACCCTGACGCTGACCTGGGAGCCGACGCCGGTCCTCTCGCTCTTCGCCCGCGCGACCCAGAGCGACACCCTCGTCGACGGCAACGGCGATCTCCTCGACGACTTCGTGCGGACCCGGCTGACCCTCGGCGCGGGGCTCGCCTTCGGCCCGCGGGACGTGCGGATCTTCGTCCGCATGGGGGTCGATCTGGGGCTCGCCCTCTCCGCCATCGGGATGACCACCGACGTCGACTGCAAGTTCTTCGGGACCGCGAACGACCGCTGCACCTCGTCCTTCGAGGCGGCCGCCCCCGCCATCTGGCTCGGGATCGACTTCTCCTTCGGCACCCGCGTGCAGCTCGTCGACGGCTGGTACCTGGCGGTGTCCGCCGGCGTCGTCAGCTACCTCTTCGACCCCGAGGTCTCGGGGGCGCTGAACTTCCCGCTCCACGCGACCGTCGGTTTCGGCGCGCCCTTCTGAGCTTGCTGGAACGCCGCCCCCGGGTCCGGCGTTGATCGCAGGTCGACCCCGGTCTACGGTCCTGGCTCGATCGGCTCCCGAGGAGGTCTCCATGCCGTCGCGCGCCCCCGCTGCTCTGGCCTTCGCCCTGGCCCTCACCCTCGCCGCCAGCGGCTGCGGCAAGGACGAGGCGGACAAGACGCCGGCCACCCCGCCGCCGACCGAGCCCGGTCCGGCCGCGCCGGCCGCCGACAAGGGCAAGGTCGAGGCCCCGACCCCGACGCCGGCGCCCGCGGAGGCGACGCCCGAGGCCGCCAAGCCCGCGGAGGCCACGCCCGAGGCCGCCAAGCCCGCCGAGGCGCCCGCGCCGGCCGCCGCGAGCCCGACCGGCCCGCTGAGCCCGGTGTCCCTCCCCTCCTTCGACCCGATGATCAGCGCGGTCGTCGGCACGCCCAGCCTGTCGCGCCTGGTGGACGCCTTCGCCCGCAGCTCGAGCGAGCTCGGTGCCGGCCAGCAGCTCCCGCCGCGCCCGCTCGAGGCCGCGCTCGAGGCCGCCCGGATGCGCCTCCACCTGGTCGACGTCGCCTGGCTCGACACCGCGCGCCCGGTCCGCCTGGCCACCCCCGATCCCAAGGCCTTCCCCGACGGCACCGTCGTCGTCCTGCCCGTCAAGGGCGGCGAGGAGGCGCTGAAGAAGGGGCTCGGGGACGGCCTCGCCGCCGCCGAGGGGCACCTCGGCCGCCTCGACGTCGAGGGGCGCGCGATCTTCCTCGACCTGCTCGGGGATCACCTCGTCGCCACCAGCCACGACGGCCTCCTGAAGAAGATCGAGCCGTGGCTGAAGGACGTGCTCCTCGCCTGGACGCCGCCCGACGTGATCGACGTCGAGGTCAGCGTCTCCCACCTCCGGGCCGCCTTCGCGGAGGAGCTCCGGACGCTCCGCGCCATGGCGGGCCGCGTCGGCGAGCAGCTCACCCAGCGCGCCGCCATCCCGGTCCAGGCCGCCACGCTGCGCGCGATGGTCGACGGCGCCTTCGGCTTCGTCGAGGGCACCGACCGCCTCGGCGTCGCCGTCGTCCCGAGCGGCGACCACCTCCGCGCCGCCTTCGGCCTCCGCGGCGTCGCCGGCGGCACCCTCGCGAGCGACATCGCCGCGGTCGCCGGGCGCAAGATCGAGACCCTCGGCCTCGCGGACGCGGGCACCTGGTTCGGCGTCGCCGCCAACCTCCCCTCCGACTTCACCCAGCTCGATCGCGACGCGCTCGTCGGCTTCCTGACCGCCGGCGAGAGCGGGCTCACCCCGGAGCAGGCCGCGAAGCTCGCGGACCACGCGAAGGCCCTCACCGAGGTCAACTCCGGCGACAGCACCTTCGCCATCGGCACCGACGGGCTCTTCCCCTTCGCGTTCTCCTCCCTCGCGCTGGTCAAGGACCGGGTGAAGGCCCGCGAGGCCCTGCTCGGCATCCTCTCCGTGGTCCTCGACGACCAGCTCGCCAAGGTCCGGCAGCGCCTCGCCGAGAGCGGCGCCGAGGCCCGGTTCGAGCTGAAGACCCTCACGGACCTGGTGACGCTCGCGAACACCATGGGCCAGCCCCTCGGGGCCAAGCTCGAGCTCGTCGACGAGGCCCGCGGGGACGTCACGGTCAAGGCGCTCGTCGCCACCATCGACTGGGAGCGGCTCGGCGTCGCGCAGAGCGACCCGGGCTTCTTCGCCGCGGTGCAGACGATGGTCGGGCCGAAGCTGAGCGCGGCGATGGCCGACGGCGAGGGGCGCCTCTCCGTCGCCTTCGGGCCGCACGGCCTCGAGCGAGCCGTCGAGGTCGCCGGCGGGAAGCTCCCGGGGGGCGAGCCGAACCTCAACCGCGCCGGTGAGGGCGCCGTCGCGGCGATCTCTCTGCGGGCGGGCGCCATGCTCAAGGCGCTGTCGGCCCTCCCGAGCCTCAAGCGCTACGCCGACGAGTACGCCAAGCTCCCCACCGACGAGGCCCTCACGCTCCAAGCGGAGGTCGACGGCGAGACGCTGAAGATCACCGCCGACGTCGCGCTCGAGCTGTTCCAGCTCCTGCTCCGCTAGGGCCGACGAGGTTCGCGATGTCGCTGGACGCCCGTCAGCCCTTCCCGGCCGAGGTCCGCGAGTCGTGGCCGATCGGCTGGGAGGCGCTCGCCCCCGAGCCGGCGCCGGGCGGGCTCATCAACGCCACCTGGCTCCTCGGCCCGGACTGGGTCGTGCAGCGCCTGCACCCGATCTTCGCGCCCGAGGTCTGCCTCGACGCCGCCGTGCTCGGGCTCCGGCTGATGGACGCCGGCGTCCCGGTGCCGGTCCCGGTGCCGGCCGTGGACGGCGCGCTGTGGAAGGTCGTCGACGGCGGCGTGTGGCGGGTCCTCCCGCGCCTCCCCGGGCGAAACGCCGAGGGCGCGGGCACGCTCGGCCAGGTCCGCGCCGCCGCCGGGGCGCTCGCGCGCTTCCACGGCGCCCTCGCGGACGCGGACCACACCTTCGCCTTCAGCCGCCTCGGGATCCACGACACGCCCGCCCACCTCGATCGCCTCGCCGTCGCGGTCGGCCTGCACCTCGGTCACCGCCTCTTCGAGCGCGTCGCGCCGCTCGCCGAGGCGATCCTCGTCGCGTGGTCCGGCTGGGAGCAGCCCGAGCCGCTGCCGCGGCGGATCGGGCACGGCGACCCGAAGCTCGCCAACTTCCTCTTCGAGGGCGACGCCGTCACCGGGGTCATCGACCTCGACACGATGGGCTTCACCACCCTCGACGCCGAGCTCGGCGACGCGCTGCGGTCGTGGTGCAGCACCCGCGGCGAGAGCGCCCCCGACCCGCGCTTCTCGGTCGAGCGCTTCGAGGTCGCCGTCACGGGCTACCTCACGGCGACCGGCGGCTGGCTCACGGACGCCGAGGTCGACGTGCTCCCGCGCGCCGCCGAGCGCATCGCGATCGAGCTGGCGAGCCGCTTCGCCGCGGACGCGCTCAACGAGTCCTACTTCGGCTGGGACCCGGCCGTCGCCCCGACCCGGGGCGAGCACAACCTCATCCGCGCCGAGAACCAGCTCGCCCTCGCCCGGGACGCGCGCCGCGTCCGTCCCGCCCTCGAGGCGGTCGTCGCGCGCCTCCGCCGCTGACCGGGGCCAGGAGCAATGCCGATCAGATAGGCCACAAGGCGCTGGACCGGCACGTCTTCTTTGCCACGGAGAGCACGGAGCTCACGGAGGGGGGAGCAGGTCGCGCTCGGCGTTTCGGCTCGAGCGGCCACACCTCCTCCGTGGCCTCCGTGGTGGGAAGAGGTGTTCGATCTCAGAGGGTTATCCCTGAGTGACCGGTATTGGAGCTAGGCGGCGGCCTTGCGCGCCTCGCGCTCGGCGCGCTTCTCCTTGTCCTTCTTCGAGACCAGCGGGCTGTTCTTGTCGAAGGAGATGTTGAGGAGCAGCGCGATGACGCCGGCGGCGATGCTGATGTCGGCGACGTTGAAGGTCGGCCAGTGCATGAAGCCGAGGTCGGCGTCGAGGAAGTCGATGACGTAGTGGAACCGCATCCGGTCGATGAAGTTCCCAGCCGCCCCGGCGAGGATCCCCGCGAAGGCGAAGTAGACGAACCAGCCCTCGGCGGGCAGGCGGTAGACGATCACGAGGATGACGACGAAGGCCAGGAGCGTCAGCAGCGTGAAGAGGGTGTAGCGGAGGTCGGGGTCGACGCCCTTGAGGAAGCCGAAGGCGGCGTTCGGGTTCTCGGCGTAGACGAGCTTGAACCAGTCGCCCGCGACGTCGACGTGGTGCTCGGTGAGGAGCCAGGTGTCGCCCGCCACGGCCGCCTCGCCCGGGGCCAGGCGGGTCGTCGGCCCGCTCACCGGGTGGATGAGGCCGGCGACGATCGCGGGGACGTCGTCCGCGTCGAGCTTCTTGAAGCGCCGCGGGAGCCACTCGGCGAAGGTCTCGGCCGCGAGGTGGTCGTAGGCCGCCTTCTGGATCTTCGCCTGGTCCTCGCCCGGGAGCGCCAGGGTCAGCCAGCGCGACACGAGGAGCCGCTCGTTCTTCTCGATGCGGCGCGGCGGGTCGGCCACGCTCCCGCGCCAGAAGACGTAGAAGGCGCGCGCGTTGGCGGCCGGGCCGGTGCCGTCGTAGGGCTTGTCGGTCGCGGCGTAGGTGGCGGCCGGCTCGAGCTTCTCGAAGTCGTCGGCGCGCTCCTGCACCTGGGCCGGCGTCCAGCCGAGGTGCGCCGCGAGCACGTCGGTGAGCGGCTTGCCGTTGTCGGCCTCGGTGACCGTGACCGGGATCGGGTGGGCGCGGTTCGCGAGCGTCTGGTCCGCCCAGTTCTTGGTGGCCATGTCCATGAACAGCCAGGCCGCGAAGATCATCACGAACAGGACGTACTTCTTGGTCTTCAGCGTCACGCGATCACCCTCACGGTCCTTCGCGACGGGCGCGCCGCGGCCCGGTGTGCCCCGCCGGGGGCCGCGGACTATATGGGGACGCTCGCGGCGCAGTCAATGATCGCCCAAGCCTTCGGCCCCTTACGGGGTTGACGGCGATCCGCCGGGGGAGTAGCGATGGCCGCGTGTGGCGATCCTTTTCAGTCCGCGCCTTGACCGCCGCGATCCTGCTCGCCTCGGCGCCCGGCTGCGCGCCGATCGGCGTGTCGTCGGCCATCGAGGACGCCCAGGAGGCGCTCGCCGCGGCCACCCACGCCGGCGCCGAGGCCCAGGCCCCCTACCCGTGGTGGTCGGCCCGCGCCTACCTCGATCTCGCGCGCACCGCCGAGGGCCGCGCGGACTACGCGGGGGCCAAGCGGTTCGCGCGCAAGGCCCGCGACCTGGCGGTGGAGGCGCGGAAGC
>SBGO01000345.1 GCA_006226565.1 Deltaproteobacteria bacterium
GGCCGTGCGCCCGCGCAGGTCGGGCAGGGTGCCGAAGGAGAGGAGCAGCGCCGGGCCCTCGTCGAGGAAGCGCGCCACGGCGTCGGGCAGCCGGGCGTCCGTCTCGGGCGCGAGCCAGGCGCCGGTGACGTGGGCCTCCGGGTGATGCGGGTGCGGGAGGACGAGCTCGGGCGAGGCGTTGACGAGATCGCCGAGGGGGCCGCGGGCGCGGAAGGTCGGCACGCGCCGCGGCGCGCCGCCAGCAATCGAGAAGAAGGCCGACAGCGCCTCGTCCACCGGCGCGAGGGGGCGGTCGACGTCCTTGGGGGCCGGCGCCGGGCGCGAGGCCCACGAGAACCACGGGACGCCGGCGGCGTCGCAGCCGAGCTGCCCCATGTGGTCGAGGACGTCGCAGATGGCGAGGTCGTGGCCGGTCGCGACCTCGCGGGCGTGGGCGGCGGCGGCGAGCGCGGCGGCGCGGCCGCGGTCGAGCCCGTAGAAGGTCCGCGCGAAGCGGCCGATCTGGTCCCACGGCGTCCCGAGCGGCAGCGCCTCGGTGAACGCGCGGTGCAGCGCGGTCGCGTCGACGTCGTGGCCGGGCGCGACGACGCGGGCGCCGTCGGGGAACCAGCCGTGGTACTGGCGCCAGGTCTGCACGGTCACGGCGTGGCCCCGGGCGAGGAGCGCAACCGCGAGGCGGGTGAACGGCAGCACGTCGCCGCCGGAGCCGATCATGGAGAGGAGGACGCGCATGGCGGGAATCTACCAGATTCCCGGCGCGCGACCGACCCGTGCGGGGCGGCTTCGGGGCCGACTACACGAAGCGCCGCGGGAGGCTCGGGTGGATGCGCGCGACGACCTCGTAGTTGATGGTCCCCATCCAGCCGGCGAGGTCCTCGGCGCTCACCCGCTCGTCGCCGTCGGCGCCGAGGAGCGTCGCGATCGAGCCGGCGCGGGCCGACGGGATGTGGGTCACGTCGAGCACGGTCATGTTCATCGCGACGCGCCCCCGGACCGGCGCGCGGACGCCGTCCACGAGCGCGTGGGCGAGGTTCGACAGGCGCCGGTCGTAGCCCTCGAAGTAGCCGACCGGCACGATCCCGATGCGCATCGGGTGGGTGGCGCGGAAGGTGCGGCCGTAGCCGATCCACTCGCCGACGGCGACCTCCTTCACCTGCGCGAGCCGCGCCCGCCAGGTGAGCGCGGGGGTCAGGGTCGGCATGAAGCCGCCGCGGCCGCCCTGCTCGCGGTGGGCGAGCGCGACCGCGACCGCGTGGGTCTCCGCCGACGGCCACATCCCGTAGGCCGAGAGCCCGACCCGGACCAGCTCGCCGTGGGTCCGTCCCCACAGGATCGTCGCCGCCGAGTTGGCGGTGTGACGGATGGCGATCGGCAGGCCCGCCGCCGCGAACGCCGCCGCCGCCTCGTCGAAGCGCGCGAGCTGCTGCATCGCGAAGCGGTGGTCGGTGGTGTCCTCGATGTCGGCGTAGTGGGTCGCGAGCCCCTCGAGGACGACGCCGTCGGTGGCCGCGACGCGCCGCCCGAGCGCCAGCGCGTCCTCGAGGAGGAGCCCCTGGCGCTGGTTGCCCGTCTCGATCTTCAGGTGGACCGGCACCGGCCGCCCGGCCTCGCGCCCCGCCGCGGCGAGTGCGTCGACCACGTCGGCGTCGTAGACCACCACCCGGGCGTCCGCGCGGACGACCGCCGCCGCCGCCGCCCCCGGGACGTGCCCCGCGACGTAGATGGGGACCGTCAGCCCGGCCGTGCGCAGCGTCTGCGCCTCGTGGAGCGCGTTGACGACGAGCCAGTCCGCGCCGGCGTCGACGAAGGCGCGGGACGCCCCGACGAGGCCGTGGCCGTAGGCGTCCGACTTCACGACGATCCCGAGCAGCACGTCGTCGCCCACGCGCCGGCGCATCTCGCGCGTGTTCGCCGCGAGCGCCGCCGTCGAGACCTCGCACCAGGACAGCACGCTGGGATCGATGGCCGGGTCGCTCAAGTCGGGACTCCGTGTCGGCGGTGGGTCCGGATGACCTCCTCGGGGAGGTCGGAGGACAGGAGGAAGGTGAGGGTGAAGAGGCGGCGGGCCTGGGCGAGATCGAGGCTCGCGGCGGTCCGCAGGGTCTTCTTGAGCAGCGCGCCCGCCTCGTCGTGCACGAGCTTCTTGGCGTAGTCCAGCGTCTCGAAGTCGCGCATCCCGAAGGAGCCCAGATCCGAACGGGCGAGGCGCTGGATGACGTCCCGGTATTCGCGGAAGAGGCGCGCGACGCGGGTGTAGGGAAGCGGGACCGCCGTCACGCCGCCGTCGGCCGCCTCTACGGCGAAGGCGAGCCCTCCGTCCGGCAGCACGCCCACCACGACCGTCGGCGGCTGACCGTCGTCCTCGGCCTCGAGGTCGAGCAGCGCCTCCTCGAGCTCCCGCCGGCGGTCCGAGGTGATGCGGGAGAGAACGGTCGGGTCGATGCGGTACTTCACCGAGACGGCTCCTGGAGGGCGAGGGGGCTGGTCGCCCCTCAACAAGCGCAGCTGGTGGCGCCGCTGGCAAGGAGAAGGTCGCGCGGATCAGCGCGTCCGGTCCCGATCCGTCAGCGTCCGCGGGGCCGCGGGCTCGGGCGTGGCCTCGGCGCCGGGCTCGGGCTCGGGCACGGGCGGGCCGATCGCCGGCGGCGTGGTGGCCGCGCGATCGATCCGCAGCGTGGTCCCGCTGGGGATGTCGAGGGTGCGGATCGGGAACGGGATCACGATGCCGACCTCGTCGAAGCGGCGGTGGAGGCTCCGCACGAAGTTGTCCTGGAGGCCGAAGTGCTCCTCCCAGGTCTTGGAGCAGAGCCAGACCGCGAAGTCGACGCTCGAGTCGCCGAAGCCGTCGAAGACGACCCCGGGGCGGAAGCCGTGGACGGCGCGCGGGTCGCTCTCCTGGAGGTCCGTCGCGACCTGCATCGCGACGCGCGAGACCTGGTCGAGGTCGCTGCTGTAGTGGACGCCGCAGCGGACCGTGAACTTGCACGCCTCGCGGGGGCGCGAGCGGTTGAGGAGGGTCGCCTTGGCGAGCACCGAGTTCGGCACGATGACGTGCATGTCCTCGCGGGTCAGGATGCGCGTCGTCCGCCAGCCGATGGACAGCACGACCCCGTTGTGGGTGCCGTCGTACTCGATGAAGTCGCCGACCGCGATGGGCTGGTCGGCGGCGAGGAGGAGCCCGGCGAGGAAGTCCTCGAGGGTCCCCTGGAGCGCGAGGCCGATGGCGATGGAGGTCACGCCGAGGGAGGCGAGGATCGGCGTCACGTCGAGCCCGAGGGACGACAGCGCCATCAGCCCACCGATTGTATAGAAGGCGATGCGGATGGCGGTGCGCAGGACGACGCCGCTGGTCTTGAGGACCTTCGAGCGCTCGGCCTTGGCGATCATCACCCCCTGGACGACGCCGTCGACGAGCAGCACCACCAGCACGATGATGAAGGTCTCGCTGCCGCGGGCGATGTAGTCGTTGACCGCGTCGGGGATGGGGACGAGGCGCGCCCACAGGTTCACGCCGAGCAGCACCACCGTCAGGTAGAGCGGGCGGTGGAGCGCCTCGACGATGGCGTCGTCGATGACGCTCTTGCTGTTGGCGGCGCGCGTCGCCAGGAAGACGAGGAGCTTCCGGACCAGGAAGACCCCGGTGACGACGAAGGCGATGAGGAGGAGCGTCGCCATGAGCCAGGCGGAGACCCGGGTCTCGACGAAGTCCTTCACCTCCGGTGGGAAGTCGACCCACAGCACCCAGGCGTAGGCGCCGAGCAGGATGACGCCGACGAAGAGCCCGCGCAGCGCCCGGTCGGCGGCCGCGTCGACCTTGCGCGCCAGCGGGGTCGCGGCCTCGCGGCCGGCGAGCCACTTGCGCGTCCGGCGGAGCGCCCAGACCCACGCGACGATCCACGCGATGAGCGCCAGCGACGGCCACGCCCACGGCCAGACGGTCTCGAAGAGGGTGTCGAAGTCCACGGCCGCAGGGTCGCACCGGCGGCCGGGGCGAGCAAGCCCACGATGTACGGGGGGCGGGCTTGTCCTTGACCGCCGGCGCGTCCGGGGACTATGGCAGGCGGCCATGAGGTTCGTCTCCGCCATCGTGGTGACCGGGCTCGCCCTCGGCGCCTTCGCGGGATGCGGACGCGAGGCCCCCGCGGGCCCGCCGCTGACCGTCTTCGCCGCCGCCAGCCTGCGGGCCGTCGCCGACGACGTCGCCGCGGAGTGGGGCGCGCGCTACCACCGCGAGGTGCGCGTCAGCTACGGCGCCTCGTCGACCCTCGCGCGCCAGATCGACGCGGGCGCCGGCGCGGACGTCATCCTGAGCGCCGACGTGCGCTGGATCGACTGGCTCGAGGCGCGCGCGCGGCTCGCCCCCGACACGCGCCGCGTCTTCGCCTGGAACACCCTGGTGCTCGTCGCGCCGAGCGGCCACCCCTTCACGTGGGCCCCCGGCGCGCCGCTCGCCAAGGCCTTCGACGGCAAGCTCGCCCTCGGCGACCCCTCCCACGTCCCGGCCGGGGTCTACGCCAAGCAGGCGCTCGAGCGGCTCGAGGTCTGGGACGCGCTCGAGGGGCGCGTCGTGGCTGGCGCGGACGTGCGCGCGGCGCTCCGCTACGTCAGCGATGGCGGGGCCCCCGCCGGCATCGTCTACAAGACCGACGCCCTCGCGGCCGGCGACGCCGTGCAGGTCGTCGCCACCCTCCCGACCGACCTCCACGACCCCATCCGCTACGCGGGCGCCGCCACCGCGAGCGGTGACGCGGCCGCCGCCAAGGCGTTCCTCGACTGGCTGTCGAGCACCGCCGGGGCGACCGTCCTGCAGCGCTACGGCTTCGAGCCGCTCGGCACCGGCGAGCCGCCGCCCGCGCCGCCGAAGGACCCCCACGAGGGGCTCTTCGGGATGGCCGAGCCGGCGGCCGGTGCGGGCTGAGGGCGCGGCGAGCCGGCGATGACCGAGATCATCCTGCTCTCGCTGCGGATCGCGCTCGTCGCGGTGCTCCTGAGCCTGCCCTTCGCCATCCTCGTGGCGTGGGTGCTGGCCCGGGTCCCCTTCCGCGGGCGGCTCCTGCTCGACGTCTTCGTGCACCTGCCGCTGGTGCTCCCCCCGATCGTCACCGGCTACGTGCTGCTCGTCGTCTTCGGCGGCCACGGGCCGCTGGCCGATCTCGGCCTCGCCTTCACCTCGACCGGCGCCTCGGTCGCCGCGGCGGTGGTCGCCTTCCCGCTCCTGGTGCGCCCGATTCGGCAGGCCTTCGAGGCCACCGATCCGGCCCTCCTCCACGTCGCGATGTCGCTCGGGGCGAGCCCGCGGCGCGCCTTCTTCACCGTCGCGCTGCCGCTCGCGGCGCCGGGGATCCTCGCGGGGGCGCTCCTGGCCTTCGGGCGGAGCCTCGGCGAGTTCGGCGCGACCATCACCTTCGTCGGCAACATCGACGGCGAGACCCGCACCCTGCCGCTCGCGCTCTTCAGCGCGCTCGACGTCCCGGGGCGCGAGTCCGAGGCCACCGCCTTCGCGATCGCGAGCGCCGTCCTCGCCCTCGGCACCCTGGTCTTGGGCGAGCTGCTCGCCCGAAGGAGCCGGCGGTGGACGACGGGCTGATCCTCGACGGCGTGGTCGCCCGCCGCGGCGGCTTCTCGCTGACCGCCGACCTCCGCTGCGGCCCCGGGACCACCGCGATCCTCGGGCCGAGCGGCGCCGGCAAGTCGACGCTCCTCCAGGCCGTCGCCGGCTTCCTGCGCCCGGACCGGGGGCGCGTCGTCCTCGGCGCCGAGGTGCTGTCGGACGCGGGCGCCCGGAGCTGGGTCCCGCCGTGGCGGCGCCGCGTCGGCCTGGTCTTCCAGGAGCCGCGCCTGTGGCCGCACAAGCGCGTGCTCGCCACCATCCGCTACGGCGGGCGCTACCGCGAGGACGACGTCATCGCGTGGTGCGGCATCGGCCACCTCCTCGACCGGCTGCCCCGCCAGCTCTCGGGGGGCGAGGCGCAGCGCGTCGCGATCGCGCGGGCGCTGATGGCGCGGCCGCGGCTCCTCCTCCTCGACGAGCCCTTCACCGGCCTCGATCCGGCGCGGCGCCGCCACCTCCGGACGCTCCTCGAGACCCTCCAGGCCGAGCTGTCGATCCCGGTCCTGTGCGTCACGCACCTCGTCCCCGAGGCGCTCGAGCTGACCGACAAGCTGGTGCTCATCGACGGCGGCCACGTCGTCGCCCACGGCGACCTGGCCGGCGTCCTCGCGGCCCCCGGCGCCTTCGCGCTGACCCACGCGCTGGGCCTCGAGAACCTGCTCGAGGTCGAGGTGATCGGCCCGGGCGACGGGACGACCCGCGCGCGCCTCGGCGCCCACGAGGTCCTCCTCCCCGAGACGGATCTCGCCCCCGGGGAGCGCGGCCACGTCACCGTCAGCCCCGCCGACGTGCTGCTCGCCGCCGCGCCGCTGACCGGGGTGAGCGCGCGCAACGCGTTGTCCGGCGAGGTCCGCGACATCCTGCCGGTCGGGGATCGCTTCCTCGTCCACGTCGACGTCGGGCAGCCCCTGCGCGTCGAGGTGACGCACGCCGCCGCGCGCGAGCTCGGCCTGGCGGTCGGGCGGACGGTTTGGTGCTACACCAAGACCTGGGCCTGCCGCTGGTGGGATTGAGGGCGCGTCGCAGCCCTTGAAATCGTATGACCCGCGCGAGTAAGAAGGGCCCGCACCGCACTTCGCAACTCTCGGAGGACCCGTGGCTCAGTCCTACTCGCCCCGTCTGTGGACCGGACCGTTCACCCGCGCGCTCGTCCTCGAGAGCCCGAGCACGGTCCTCGACGACAACCTCCGCAAGATGGGGATCGAGCCCCAGCGCATCGACCATGCGCCCGACGAGGACGAGCTCGTGCGGCTCCTCGAGGAGGGGCAGCACCAGCTGATCTTCAAGCGCAGCCGCGTGCTCATCACCGAGCGCGTCGTGCAGGCGTCGCCGAACCTCGCCGGCGTCATGCTGTGCTGCATCGGCGACGACTCGGTGGACAAGGACGCGTGCGCGCGCCACGGCGTCATCGTGACCAACGACCCGGTCTCGAACGGCCGCTCGGTGGCCGAGATGGTGATCGGCGAGCTGATCTCGCTGTCGCGCCGCCTCTTCGACTCCGTCATCGAGATGGAGCAGTCGGTCTGGCGCAAGGACAGCGTCGCGCGCTACGAGGTGCTCGGGAAGCGCCTCGGCATCGTCGGCCTCGGCAACATCGGCCGCCAGGTGGCGCAGCTCGCGGCGGCCCTGGGGCTCGAGGTCTTCTTCTACGACAACGCCGAGGTGCCGCGCGAGGTCGGCATGGCGATGGGCTACAAGCCCTGCGACTCGCTCGAGCAGCTCATCGAGACGGTCGACTTCGTCTCGGTGCACGTCTCGGCCGAGGACGTCCACGGCCGCTCGAACGAGAACCTCTTCACCTACGACGTGCTGCGCTCCTTCGGGACGCGCCCGAAGACCCTGCCGCGCATCTTCCTGAACCTCTCGCGCGGCTTCCTCGTGCCGCCCCAGGATCTGCGGCGCGCGGTCGAGGAGGAGCTCATCTCCTACGCGATCACCGACGTGTTCCCGGAGGAGCCGCGGAGCTCGGTCGACAAGGCGTGGGCCAACCCCTACGCGGGCGAGCCGCGGATCTTCGCGACCCCGCACATCGGCGCCGCGACGATGGAGGCGCAGCCGCGCATCGGGCGCTACGTGTCGCGCACCACCGAGCTCTTCCACCGGTACGGGATGCTGCGGAACTGCGTCTTCGCCCCGCGCGCGCAGGTGGCCTTCGAGGTCCCGCCGGACGCGCGCCACATGCTCGCCGTCGTCCACGCCGACAAGCGCGGCACGAAGAAGGCCGTCGACGACGCCATCTTCAACTCCGGCGCGAGCAACCTCCGGTCGGCCCACGTCGACTTCCCGAAGTTCGGCATCGCCTACGAGCTGTCGGCCCTCGACACCCCGCTCAACGACGCCGACGTCGCCGCGCTCGTGGCCGAGGCCTCCGAGCTCACCGGCGACCCGAGCGCGATCCGCTCGGTTCGGAGCATTCCGGTCCGCGACTGAGTCTCGCGGCCCGGGGGCCGGAACCGCGTTGACGGTTCACAGCCCTTGTGCTAGTGAGCCGCCCGCAATCCAAGCCGCTCGCGGCAGCCCCGTAGCCCAACGGCCAGGCCACGGGGGAACCTGATAGGTGCTCGCAACCGTGAAACCCCACGGGAAGACATTTCGCGACGGGCTCGACCTCGGGTCGCTCGGCATCGAGATGGCGCTCGCCATCGTCGCCGGCTACCTGATCGGGGGCTGGTTCGATCGCGAGCTCGAGATGGCTCCCTGGGGGACGGTCTTGTGGATGCTGGCCGGCTTCGGCGCGGCGGCCAAGGCGCTGTGGCGCGTCACCAAGCAGGCGCGTCGCGCCATGGCCAACGCGGACGACCGCGAGGCCAGGGAGCTGCTCCCATGAGCGCTCAGTCGGTCCCGATGGCGGACTCGCGCAGCGAGCGTCCGAAGCGGAGCGAGGCGGCGCGCTTCATCCGCGGCTTCGAGATCACCAACCTCACGGTGGGTCTCATCGCGGCCTTGGTCACGTACTTCGTGGCCGGCCCGGGGCCCATCCACCTCGGCGTCGTGGTCGGCGCCGCCATCAGTGTGCTCAACCTCCGCGCCATGGTGTGGCTCGGGGGGAAGGTCATCGCCGCCGGGCGCCACTCCCGCACGCGCTACGCGGTGATCTTCGGTCTCAAGCTCGCCGCCCTCGTCGGGGTGGTCTGGGCCACCATGAGCCTCCTACCGGTCGAGCCGCTCGGCATGATGATCGGGTTTTCCACCATCCTGCCCGCCATCCTTCTGATGACGGTCAAGAAGAGCCTCGAGCCGGTCGAGGCCGCCCGCAAGGGGGACCTGTGAAGCAGTCGCTTCGCCGCGCGTTTGCGGCGCTCCTCGTCACTGTCCTGGTCACCGCGCCCGTGCTCTCCGCGCTCGCCGCCGAGCCCGGGCATCACGGCGCCGAGGCCACCATGCACGCCGAGGAGGGGCCCGGTGAGGCCGCCCACGGCGAGGCCGCGCACCACGCTGCCGCCCACCACGACACCTCCTCGCGCCTCGCGGACGAGGACCATCACTGGTGGCTCGGCAAGAACGTCCTCCCGGCGTCCTTCCGCCAGCAGGTGGCCGAGCTCCTCGTCTTCAGCAAGGAGTCGGGGACGCTGATGGGCGACCCGGCCGAGCGCGTCGACGTCGGTCACGTCTTCATGGCCATCCTGGTGTTCCTCATGGGCCTCGGGATGGCGCTGGCGGCGCGGCGCAAGGTCGTCGGCAAGGTGCTGCCGCCCAAGACCTTCGGCGCGGCCGCGGTCTTCGACATCATCATGGACGCGCTGATGGGCGTCATGGAGTCGATGATGCCGCGTGAGCGGGCGCTGAAGTACCTGCCGCTGATGACGGCGGTCGCGGTCTTCATCCTGCTGTCGAACCTGCTCGGGCTCATCCCGGGGCTCCTGCCCCCGACCTCGAACCTCAACACCACCCTGGCCCTCGGCGGCATGGCGTTCATCGTCTACAACGTCGCCGGCATCCGGGCGCACGGGCCGGTCAACTACATCAAGCACTTCATGGGGCCGATCTGGTGGCTGGCGCCGCTGATGCTCCCCATCGAGCTGGTCAGCCACATCGTGCGCCCGATCAGCCTCGCGATTCGACTCGCCGGCAACATGTTCGGCGACCACCAGGTCGTCTTCGTCTTCGTCGGCTTCACCATCCCGCTGCTCCCGCTGCCGATCATGGCGCTGGGGCTCCTGGTCTGCATCATCCAGACCGTCGTGTTCACGATGCTCTTCATCGTGTACGTGGCGCTCGCGACCGACGTCCACGACGAGCACCACGACCACGACCACGACCACGGCCACGCGGCCGCTCCCGGGGCCGAGCCGGCCCCTGCCCACTGAGCAGGCCGCGCGGCCTCTCGCCCCACGTTGTCTTTCGAGTTCCCATTGACGCGGCATGGCGCCGCCTTTGACCCGGGCTGCTTCGAGCCCGCTTTTTGAGGAGGTTTCGGACATGAGGAAGGCGCTGACTACTGCGTTCCTGACCGCTATTGCCCTGTGCCTGTTCGCCCCGGCCGCGTTCGCCGCCGACGGTGGCGACGGCGCCACGTCGCTCATCGGCTTCGGCGCGGCCATCGGCCTCGGCATCGCCGCCGCCGGCGGCGCGCTCGGCCAGGGCCGCACCGCGGCGGCCGCGCTCGAGGGCATCGCCCGCAACCCGGGCGCGTCGGACAAGATCTTCACCCCGATGATCCTGGGCCTCGCGCTCATCGAGTCCCTCGTGATCTACGCGCTGCTCATCGCGTTCATCTACAAGCCCGCCTGAGCTGGCGCGGCGGGGTCTCCCCGCAACGCATGAAGAACGGACGGCATCGCGAGATGCCGTCCGTTTTTTTTGCGGCGCGCCCGGTGCCGCGATGCGGGACGCCGCACGCGGGAGGCGCGGCGTCGACCTTGCTCGCAGGCGAGGCGACGCGGTAGCGTTCGTGCTGCGCCGCAAGCGCCCGCCCGCGGGTCGCCGGCGCACCTCCCCGAAAATCCACGCCATCGCACGGAGGGCCGGATGCACCGACCGCATCTCTTCCTCGGGAGTCTCCTCGTCATCGCGGGCTGCGCCGCGGAGCCGACGCCGGCGGGCGACCGCGCCTTCGACGGGCCGGGGGTCGAGATCAACGTGGCGGCGTTGAACCTCACGGGCGTCGGCGACGTCGTGTGGGACCTCGAGGTCGTCAACGGGGCCGGCGGCTCGGTGTGGCAGCGCCGCGTGACGTCGAGCGCCTACGGCGACAGCGCCGGCTCGGCGAGCTACGTCGGCCCGTGCGACGCGGACCCCGCGGCCAGCGCCAACACGGTCCGCGTCTGGGTGGTCGGGGTCTACGCCGCCGACGTCGCGAGCGCCGGGACCTTCGCGTCGGGCGACGCGACCGGCGTGACCGGCACGGCGACGCCGTTTCAGAACCCGACCTCGGTCGGGGCGGCGGGGGCGCTCACGCGGACCTTCACGTGCGTCGAGAACGGCGACGTCGCGGTGCAGTTCGACGTGGCGCTGATGCGCCCGGCCCAGCAGGGCTTCTTCGACATCGCCGTGAACTTCAACAACATCTTCTGCTCGGCGAAGTTCGACTGCTGCGAGGACACCAACGGCAACGGCTGCGAGGCGGGCGAGGACATCGAGCTCCTCTTCACCGCGGGCGCGGGGCGCGGCCGCACGATGGTGCTCGGCTTCGCCTGCACGGCGGGGGCCGGCGCCGGGGTCGAGAACAGCCTCTACCTCGACGACCTCGAGCTCGACTGCAGCCCCGGCGTCGCCGGCTTCCAGACGGCCTTCTCGATCGCGCCCGACGGCGGCCCGGGCAACCTCTGCACCGCCGGCGACATGGCGAGCTGCGCGGCCATCACCGACCCCGATCCGGCCGAGGCGGACACCTACCTCTACCAGGTCGCCGTCTACCGCGGGCAGGAGCTCGTGAGCACCGGCGGCGTCGCGGCGAACAAGCTCTACTGGAACGTCGCGCTCGGCGTCACCGGCGCCATCGGCGACTGCACGCTCCGCACGTCGGCGACGGCGGACGACGCCGCCAACGCCCTCGACGGCCTCGTCGCGGGCGCGGTCACCTCCGGCGCGGTCTACCCCTACGTCAGCTGGGACGTGCCGCTCGGCACCTGCGCCTCGGAGCCCCTGAGCTTCGACGGGACGGGCGCGGTGCAGACCCGCTACACCACGACCAACCCCGCCGCGGAGACCACCTTCGCGTACAGCTACGCCGCGTCGCTGCTGATCTTCGGCGCGGGCACCCAGGCGAGCCCCTTCGCGTCCTCGCCGCCGCTCGCGAGCTGCATGGACTACGAGGCGGCCGCGACCACGGCGCCCGCCGACGGCTACTACACCATCGACGTGGACGGGGACGGCGTCGCGCCCTTCCGGCCCGTCTACTGCGACTTCACCCACAGCTGGGAGGTCCAGCTCGAGGCGGTGAACGCGACCCTGGCCGATACGCGCACCTTCTGCACGAGCCGCGGGCTGAACCTCGCGGTGCCGCTCGCGAGCGAGATCGACGCCCTGGTCACGACCTTCTCGAGCGCCCACGGCGCGTCGGTGCCGATCCGCCTCGACATGGACATCCAGATCACCGGCGACTGCGCGAGCGCCCAGAACGCCCAGTCGAACGCCGGCGCGTACCGCGCGGTGAGCGCCTACCTGCTGCCCGGCACCTCGCAGTGCTCGGCCACCTACCACGGCTTCATCCTCGGGGGTCAGGCGCGCGTCAGCGCGGGCGGCTTCTACAGCGCCGTCCCGAGTGGCTATCACGGCGGCTCCGATCACACCGCCTGGACGCGCTACTGCACCCAGGCGAGCACGACGGCGTGCAACGCCTGGGCCGCGCCCGAGGTCGGCCCCTTCCCGGTCTGCTCCTGGGTGCCGTAGCGACGCCGGCCCGAGGGTTGCGCCGGCCGTCGGGGGCCGTGTAGCGTCCGCGGCGGTCGCGCTTCAGCCTGCCGCGCCCCCCGACCCCCGACCGAGGCCGAGGACATGACGACGACGAACGCGCGCCGCGCGCTGCTGGGCGTGGCGCTGGCGCTGGCCGCCTGCGGCCCCAGCGAGACGGGAGGCGGAGACGCGGTCGCGGCGGAGGACACCGTCGAGCCGGACGCCGCCGACGCCCCTGACGCCGACGATGCCGACGCCGCCGGCGACGCCGACGTCTACGACGCCACCGAGCGCGACACGGCGCTCCCCGACGAGCTCGCGGTCCACGTCACCGTGACCCTCGACGGTGCGCCGGCCTCCGACGTGCTCGTCGTCCAGGGCGGGACGACCCGCAGCTGGCGCACCGGCTCCGACGGCACCGTCGCCGCGACGATCGACGTCACCACCCCGGGGGCGCTCGTCCTCGCCGCGACCCACCCCGAGGCCCGCACGGCGGGCGCCGACATGTACCGGAGCGCGCTCCAGGATGCGGTCACCATCTCCCTCGTGCGCTACGACACCGCCGACAACCCGGACTACGTCTTCCAGGATCCGGGCGCGCCCGGCGAGAGCGCCACGTCGGCGCAGTGCGCGCACTGCCACGTGTCGATGGTCGAGCGCTGGTACGCCTCCGAGCACCGCCGCGCGGCCAGCAACCCGCGCCTCGGGGACCTCTACTCGGGGCGCGCCCACGCCGTCGGCGACGCCGCGAGCTGCGCCGCGCTCGGCGGGGACTGGCGCGAGGGGCGCGTCCCGG
>SBGO01000731.1 GCA_006226565.1 Deltaproteobacteria bacterium
TCCCTGGCCGGGGTCCGGGCGCGCGTCATCGACCCGCAGGGCCCTCGCGCCATCGCCCCCACCGCCGAGCGCCGCCTCGGCGACGCGGGCGCCGTCGACCCGGACCGCGTCACCTGGGAGCTGGACTTCCCGCCCCTGGCGCCGGGCGCCCTCCTCGAGGTCGTCGCCGCGCTCGAGATCCCCGGGACCCTGACCCACGACGCGCGCTGGCTGGCGCTGCCGGATCTGCCGACCGGCGAGGTGCTCCTGAGCTGGGACCTCCCGACCGACGCCGAGGGCCGCATCGGCCTTGTCGGCGCCGAGCACCGCACCGTCTCGACCGAGGCCGACGGCCGCCGCGTCTACGCGCTCTTCGCCAAGGGCCTCGCCCCCGCCGGCGACGCCCGCGCCTACGCGCGCTATACGATGGTGAAGGCCGAGCCCCGCGGCTACACCCAGCGCTACGCCGGGAGCTGGCGCCAGGCGACGGACGCCTACGTCGCCGGGCTCGTCGCGCCCTCGGCCGGGCTCCGCGGCGACTACGCGGCGCCGTTCACGCCCGACGACGCCGACCTGGCGACCCGGGTCCAGCGCGCGTACGTCTGGGTGCGCAACCGCATCCAGCGCCCCGACGCGCTCGCCGCCCGCTGGGACGCCGCGCGCCCGCTCATCGCGCCGATCCAGGACAACGACCTGACGGCGACCGACAAGGTCCACCTCCTCCACTGGCTGCTCGACGCCGCCTCCGTGGACCACCGCCTCGCCGTCGCGCGCGCCGCGCGCTGGCCCGCGCTCGACCCCGCGGCCCCCACGCCCGGGGTCTTCGACGCGGCCCTCGTCTACGTCCCGGCCCTCGACCTCTGGCTCGACCCGGCCTGCCGCGCCTGCGAGGCCGGCGCCGTGCGCCCCGAGCTCACCGGCGGCCAGGCCCTCGCCCTCCCCGCCGACTCGCCCCCCGTGGAGCTGCCATGACCACCTCCGTCGAGCCCAGCGTCGACAACACCCCGCCCGCCAAGCGCCTGAGCAAGGAGGTGGGCCGCCGCCGCACCTTCGCGATCATCTCGCACCCGGACGCCGGCAAGACGACGCTCACCGAGAAGCTCCTGCTCTACGGCGGCGCCATCCACCTCGCCGGCTCGGTGAAGGCCCGCCGCGCGGCGCGCCACGCGACCAGCGACTGGATGGAGATGGAGAAGCAGCGCGGCATCTCGGTCACCTCGTCGGTGATGCAGTTCGAGTACGACGACCGCTGCGTCAACATCCTCGACACCCCGGGCCACCAGGACTTCTCCGAGGACACCTACCGGACCCTGGCGGCGGCCGACAGCGCGGTGATGCTCATCGACGCCGCCAAGGGCGTGGAGCCCCAGACCGAGAAGCTCTTCCGCGTCTGCAAGCTCCGCAACCTCCCCATCTTCACCTTCGTCAACAAGATGGACCGGCAGGGGCGCGACCCCCTCGATCTCATGGAGGAGCTCGAGAACCACCTCGGGATGCCCGCCTGCCCCATCAACTGGCCCGTCTTCGACGGCCCGACCTTCGTCGGCGTCTTCGACCGCGCCAGCGAGGACGTGCACGTCTTCGAGGCCGACAAGCAGCACGGCGCCACCGCCATCACCGCGCGCACCGCGAAGTGGGGCACCCCCGAGATCGACGCGATCCTCTCCCCCCGGGCCCAGGAGCGCCTCGCCCACGACATCGAGCTGCTCGACATCGCCGGCGACGCCCTCGACCTCGACCGCGTGCTCGCCGGCGAGCTGTCGCCGATGTTCTTCGGCTCGGCGCTCAACAACTTCGGCGTTCAGCCCTTCCTCGAGAGCTTCCTCGAGATGGCCCCCGCGCCGTCGCGCTACGCCACCGAGGAGGGCGACGTCAGCGCCACCGACGCGTCGTTCAGCGGCTTCATCTTCAAGATCCAGGCGAACATGGACGCCTCGCACCGCGACCGCATCGCGTTCCTGCGCGTCTGCTCCGGCCGCTTCGTCAAGGGCATGGACGCCCGCCTGCCGCGCCTCGGCAAGTCCATCCGCCTCAAGAACCCCTCGGCCTTCATGGCGCGCGAGCGCTCGACCATCGACGAGGCCTTCGCCGGCGACATCATCGGGCTCTACGACCCGGGCGTCTTCCGCATCGGCGACACCCTGACCGACGGCGCCGACATCCGCTTCAAGGGCATCCCCCACTTCTCGCCCGAGCTCTTCCGCCACATCCGCGTCGGCGACCCCCTCAAGCGCAAGCAGCTCCTCAAGGGGCTCTCGCAGCTCGCCGAGGAGGGCGCCATCCAGATCTTCAGCGACTACGGCACCGACGCCAGCGACATCGTGGGCGCGGTCGGCACCCTGCAGTTCGACGTCCTCAAGAGCCGCCTCGAGATCGAGTACCGCGTCGACGCCATCCTGACGCCGCTGCCCTACGTGCTGTGCCGCTGGGTCGTCGGCGAGAGCTTCGACCCGCGGACCTTCAACCGCGGCCAGGGGAGCCTCCTCGCGCGCGACCGCGACGGCCACCCGGTCGTCCTCTTCAGCAACGAGTGGGGCGTCCGCTGGTCGACGGAGAAGAACCCGAAGCTCGAGCTCCTGCCCGTCTCGCCCCTCGCCGAGCACGCCGGCAACCTGAGCGGCTGACGCCGGCCCGGCAGGCGGGGCTCAGCCGAGCACCGGGAGGCGGATCCGGAAGGTCGATCCGGCTCCCGGGGCGCTCTCCACGGTCAGCCCGCCGCCGCTCGCGCTGACGATGCCGTGACAGAGGAAGAGCCCCATCCCGGTGCCGCGCCCGGGCGGCTTGGTGGTGAAGAAGGGCTCGAAGATCCGCTCCGCGACGTCCTCGCTCATCCCCGGGCCGTCGTCGCGGACGGTGATCTCGACCATCTCGCCCACCTCGCGCGCCGCGATCCCGACGGCGCCCCCGCCCGTCCCGGCGAGGGCGTGGGCGGCGTTCACGAGCAGGTTCACGAGCACCTGGACGAGCCGTGACTCGGGCAGCGCCACCGGGGGGACGTCGACCGCCCCCACCTCGACGCGGGTGAGCCCGGCGACCTCGTGGGCCGTCGCGCGGACCGCCCGCTCGACCGCGCGCGCGACCTCGGCCGCGCCGATCTCGCTCCGGGGCTTGCGCAGGAAGACACCGAGGTCGGCCACGATGGTCCGGATGCGCTGGGCCGCCTCGGTGGCGTCGGCGACCAGCTCGCGGAGCCGCCCCACGCCGTCGGGCGCGAGCGACCCGCCGTGGAGATCGTCGAGCTCGCGGCGCACCACGTCGAGGTTCGCCGAGACCGCGGCGAGGGGGTTGTTGACCTCGTGGGCGACCCCCGCCGCCATCGCGCCCAGGGACGCCAGGCGCCGCGACTGCTCGACCTGGACCTCGAGCGCGTGGCGCTCGGAGATGTCGTGGAAGACCATGACGGCGCCGATGAGGCGCTCGTCGTCGACGATGGGGGCGGCGCTCGCCGTCACCAGCCGACGGCCGCTCGCGCGGCTCTGGAGGTGCGCCTGGAAGCCGTCGTGGACCTGGCCCTCGCGGAGCGCGCGCCGGGCCGGCGACTCGGCGACGGACGCGCCGTCGGCGAGCAGCCGCACCACCTCGTCCACGTCGCGCCCGTGCGCCTCGTCGCTGCCCCAGCCGGTGAGCCGCTCGGCGACCGGGTTGAGGAAGGTGACCCGGGCCTGGCGGTCGACGGTCACGACCCCGTCAGCGATCGAGCGGAGCGTCGTCAGAAACCACCGCTCCCGCTCGCGGTGCTCGCGCTCGAGGTGGTGGCGATGGAGCGAGACCTCGATGACGCTCTTGAGCTCGGCGGTCTTGATCGGCTTGACCAGGTAGCCGATGGGCTCGGTCCGCTTGACGCGCGCGATGGTGGCGTCGTCGGAGTGGGCCGTCAGGTAGACCGCCGGCGTCCCGAAGCGCTCCCGGAGGAGCTCCGCCGTCTCGATGCCGTCGAGGTCCCCCTTGATGCGGATGTCCATCAGGACGAGATCCGGGAGCCGCTCCGAGGCGCGCGCGACCGCCTCCTCCGCGGACGACGCGATGGCGAAGGCGTCGTAGCCGAGCTCGGCGAGGGTCTGCTGGAGGTCCTTGGCGACGATGCGCTCGTCTTCGACGATGAGCACCACCGGGGGCGAGAGCTGGACCATGGTCACGCTCCGGTCGCGAAGAGGATGCTGAAGGTGGCCCCTGGGCCGGTCGCGACCTCGAGCGCGGCGTCGAGCTGCTCGACGAGGGCGGTGACGAGCTGGAGGCCGAGGGACGCGGCGTCGGCGACGCGGAAGCTCTCCGGGAGCCCCACCCCGTCGTCGCTCACCGTGAGGCGGGCGCGCGCCGCGTCGACGCGCCGCAGCTCCACCGCCAGCTCGCCCGAGCGCCCGTCGGGGAAGGCGTGGCGCATCGCGTTGACGATGAGCTCGTTCAAGATGAGGCCGCAGGGGATGGCCCGATCCATCGGCAGCAGCACCTCGTCGACGTCGATCCGGAGCGTGACGGCGTGGCCGCTGGCGCTCAGGTGCACGACGCCCATCGCGAGGCTCTCGGCGTAGCCCGAGAACGGCACGAGCGCGTAGTCGTCGGACTGGTAGAGCTTCTCGTGGATCAGCGCGATGGCGGAGACGCGGCTCTGGCACTCGTCGAGCGCCGCGCGCGCGCCCTGGTCGGCGAGGCTCCGCATCTGCATCCGGATGAGGCTCGAGATCACCTGCAGGTTGTTCTTCACCCGGTGGTGGATCTCGCGAATCAGGATGTCGCGCTCGGCGAGCGCGCCCGAGAGCTCGGCCGTGCGCGCCGCGACCCGCACCTCGAGGTCGGCGTTGAGGCCGCGGAGCTGCCGGAGCAGCGCCTCGCGCTCGCGCTCGGCGCGCTTGCGCTCGGTGATGTCGACCACCGAGCTCAGCACGTAGCGCCCCGACTCCGTGGTCATCGGGTTGAGCCCGATCTCGACCGGCACCTCGCGGCCGTCCTTGCGCCGCGCGAAGAGCTCGCGCCCCGCCCCCATCGGGCGCGTCTGCGGGTCGGCGAAGTAGCGCTCGCGAAACTCCGGGTGGCTCGCGCGGGAGCTGTCCGGAATCAGCATGTCGATGTGCCCGCCGACCAATTCGGCGCGGGTATAGCCGAAGAGCCGCTCGATCTGCGCGTTGACGAGGAGGATGGTGCCGGCCTCGTCAATCATCAGCATCCCGGTCGGCGCCGCCTCGATCGCCAGCCGGAAGTGCGTGTCCTCGAGCTCGAGCGCGCGCAGCTCGCCGGCCGCAGGCGCAGACTCCACGTGTGCGTCGTGTGTGGTCACGCGTCCCCCGCCGCGCCCCCGCGCGGCCCTCCAATCGCCGACGAACCGACCACAGCTTCCCGCCGCCGGCTCTCGGGCGCCCTTCGTGTCCCGGTCGATCGAGCGTAGCCCATCGCGTCCGCCACGCCCAGCGAGCGGCGGCGGGCCATCCCCTCCCCGGCACGCGACTATGCTGTCGCCTGCGCGCTCGAAGGTTGCTAGACTCCGCCGGACCGACGGCCCCCGTCGGCCGACGAACGTGGAGCGTGCGATGGGCAGCGGCGCAGAGGAAGACCTCGGGACCTACACCCTGTGGGCCTACGGATACGAAGACAACGGCGTGAAGCGCGCGCTCGACGACCAGCGCACGCTGCGTAGGGGCCAGCTCAACGACGGCAACCTCGACACCCGGGTGACGCCGTCGCAGCCGAGCGAGAGCCACTCGCGCAAGCTCCGCTCCGACCGCGACGATCTCGACTACCGCGAGTGGAACAGCGAGAGCGGCTTCTCGGGCGTCGATCGCTGGCCGGCCAGCCCTGGCGTGCTGAGCGAGGGGCAGAAGCGCCGCCGCGCGCGCATGGCCGAGCTGGACGACGGCTTCTAGGCCCTGGGCAAGCGCGCCAAGCAGAGCTCGCGGTGCATCGGATGCCGCCTCCACCCGGAGGTGTGCGTCTGCGAGCACATTCCGTCGATCGCGCTCGAGACGCGCCTCGTCCTCGTGTTGCATCGCCGTGAGTTCAAGAAGACCACGAACACCGGGGTGCTCGCGGCGCGGGCCCTGACCAACAGCGACATCGCGATCTGGGGCGACTCCGACGCGCCCCTGGCCGACGACGCGCTCCTGCCGCCCGGGCACCACGGCGTCGTCCTGACGCCGAGCGAGGACGCCATCCCCCTCGACGCCGCGGCGGCCCTCGCCCTGCCCCGCCCGGTGGCGCTGGTGGTCCCCGACGGCACCTGGCGCCAAGCGCTCAAGATGCCGCGCCGCATCCCCGCCCTCGCCGCGCTGCCGCGGGTCACGCTCCCCGCCGGCCCCCTCACGCGCTACCACCTCCGCGAGGAGACCCACGCGCACGGCCTCGCGACCTTCGAGGCCATCGCCCGCGCGCTCGGGGCCCTCGAGGGGCCCGAGGTGCAGGCGCGCCTCGAGGCGCTCTTCGACCGCTACGTCGACGCGACCCTCCGCACCCGCGGACGCGAGCGGCCCGACGAGGCTCCCGCGCGGTAGTCGGCGGCCGCGGACCCGCTCTCGCGGCACCGCAACACGCGCGTTCCCGGGCGCCCCCCGCGCCCGCCCACCAGGCGCCGCGCAGGGTCGTCTCGGGTGCGAGATCGCTTTCGCACCTGTGCCACCGACCCTTCCCAGATCCCCCGAATCGCGGCCTCCAAGGGTTCGGTTATCGCCGCAAACACCGGTCGTAGGCGGCTGTGCGCCGATGGCCCCAAACGGGCCCCAACCGCCCGAGATCGCGCAACCGGCGCATTCCTGGCGACACCGGATCGTCACGTGTACGTTGCGCCAACGTCGAGCCCGGCCCACCACCCGCGCTCGGCACGCAACTTGCTCTCCCCCGGCAGGACCACCGCGGAGGTGAACGTGAACGACAAGTCGAAGAAGGCCGTCCCGTACGAGTACAAGGTGGACGACCAGGAGCTCCTGCTCGGGTTCTACAAGAAGGCGCTCTGGAACCGCATCGTCCCGCGCATTCCGGCCGCCATCGCGCCGAACACGATCACCGTCGTCGGCCAGCTCATGGCGCTGCTCGCCATCGTCGCCGCGTACTTCGGCACCACCGGCACGCCGTTCATGTACGTCGTGAGCATGCTGCTGCTCCTCGGCTACCTCACCGCCGACAACGTCGACGGCCCCCACGCCCGCCGCACCGGCCAGGCGTCGCACCTCGGCGAGTTCCTCGACCACGGCCTCGACGGCCTCGCCAGCGGCTCGGTCATCCTCATCGCGGGCCTCATCCTGCGCGCCGACCCGCTCCCGATGATCCTCCTCGGCGTCCTCGGCGCCGCCGGCTTCATCGTGGTCTTCTGGGAGCAGTTCCGGACGGGCCTCCTCGTCATCCCGAAGGTCAGCTCCACCGAGGGCGTGACCTTCGTCATGGTCGTCGAGCTCATCCTCTTCTTCGCCCACGACCCGAGCTGGCTCCAGTTCTCGATGTCCAGCTTCAACCTGGCGACCGCCATCATCATCGCGACGCTCATCGGCTACGCGGCCGCCATGGCCCCGCCGATCGTCCGCGCCGGGCAGGCCGGCACCAAGCCCTGGGAGCTCATCCCGGTCTTCGCCCTCGCCGGCAGCTACGTCGTCTTCCCGGCCCTCGGCGGCGAGCCGATCATCCCGACGGTCGCCGTCGGCATCTTCGGCGCCGACGTCGTCTGCCGCATGATCGTCATGCGCCACCAAGGCCGCGCCGGCCGCCTGCTGTCGCCGCTCCACCTGCTCATGCTGGTGCCGGCCATCGGCGCGATCGCCGCCCCCGACGCCTGGACGGTGACCGGCTGGTCGAGCCTCACGCTGATCATCACCGCGGCCCTCTACGCGCGCACCCTGCAGCGCGGCGCCGTCGCGATGCTCGCCCAGGGCGAGAAGGCGCGGGCGCACGCGGTCGGCTGAGCCCCCGCCCCCCGACCTGTCCACGAAGGTCCGGCCCCTGGGTCGGACCTTCGTCGTTTCGGGGCGCGACGCGCGACGCCGGACGCGCTTTTGCGCCAACGCCAAACGCGATATACCCGGACTCCCCAGCGGATGACGCGTCGCGTCAGCCGCCCCCCTCGCACGGGAGCGGAACATGACCCCACCGACCTCCAAGGAGCGCCCGGCTCCGACGCTCGAGGACCCGCTCGCGCCAGCCCCGGCGCCCGCGCCTCCCCCGAGCGTCTACGACGCGGCCCTGGCCGCCGGCGCCGAGCTCATGCAGCGGCCGTACCTCGGCGGCGGCGTCACCCGCATCGAGCGCCAGCACCTCAAGGGCCGGATGACGGTCTGGGAGCGCATCCGCGTGCTCACCGACGAGGAGCCGACGGTCCTCTACCAGAACTGGGGACCGAACCTCGACGGCGCCTCGCTCGTCACGGCGCTCCTGCGCATCGGCGACCGCGACGTGGCCCTCTACGGCCACGACTTCACGCTCCGCGCCGGCTCGATGGACGCCACCAACGGGCGCAAGCTGGCCAACCTCTTCTACCTCGCGGGCGACAAGGGGATCCCGATCATCGGGATGAACGACAGCGCCGGCGCCTACGTCCCCGCCGGGGTCGGCGGCCTCGACGGCTACTCCGAGGCCTTCACGGCGCTCCGCAAGGTCTCGGGCGTCGTCCCGAGCGTCATGTGCATGTTCGGCTACAACGCCGGCGGCGGCAGCTACCTCCCGCGCCAGGGGAGCTTCGTCATCCAGCCCGAGGACACCTTCTTCGGGCTGACGGGCCCGGGCGTCGTCAAGTCGGTGCTCGGCGAGGACGTGACGGCCGACGAGCTGGGCGGGCCGCGCGTCCACGGCCAGTCGGGCGTCGCCGACTTCACCGTCTCCAACGAGGTCAGCGCGCTCCGGACCGTCCGCGCGCTCCTCAAGTACCTGCCGAACAACAACAAGGAGCTCGCGCCCTTCCAGGCCACGAGCGACCCCATCACGCGCGGCACCCCCGAGATCGACACGCTGCTCAGGAAGACCTTCGAGTCGCCGACGGGGATGAACACCCCCCTCGACATCCGCTTCCTCATCCAGCAGATCTGCGACCACGGCGACTACTTCGAGGTCCAGCCGGGGCGCGCGCAGAACACCGTCACCTGCTTCGGGCGCCTCGGCGGCCAGGTGGTCGGCTTCGTCGCCAACAACAGCGCCGTCGCCTCGGGCCAGATCGACGTCGACGCGGCCTACAAGAACGCGCGCTTCATCCGCTTCTGCAACATCTACAACATCCCGCTCATCTTCATGGAGGACACCACCGGGTTCCTCCCCGGGCGGGAGCAGGAGGCGCGCGGCATCGTGCAGGCCGGGCGCGCCATGCTCGACGCCATCGTCGACGTCCGCACGCCGCGCATCCTCCTCATCGTGCGCAACGCCTTCGGCGGCGCCTACGCCTCCTTCAACCCCTACCCCACCGGCGCCGACGTGGTGCTGGCGCTGCCGACCACGCGCGTGGCGGTGATGGGGCCGGCCGGCAAGGAGTTCGTCTACAAGGAGGAGCTCGCCGAGGCCCGCGGGAGCGTCGCCGCGCGCCTCGCCGAGGCCCGCGACCGCCTCGTCGCCGCCGGAGCGGACCGGGACGTGGCCGAGGCGACCGCCCAGGCCCAGGTCCAGGCCTGGCTCCGCGAGCGCGAGGCCGAGCTCGACCAGCGCTACGAGCGCGAGCTCATGAACCCGCGAGAGGCGCTCTCGCTCGGATCGATCAGCCGCATCGTGTGGCCGGGCAAGCTCCGCGAGGCGCTCGGCAAGAGCCTCGGCTTCCTGATGCGCCACTACGAGCCCGGCCCGTTCGTCGGCCCGCAGCGCGAGTTCCATTGAACACCTCGGACTACACGGCGCGTCGCACGCCCCCCGCGGAGGACACCGGCATGGGCCAGGACTTCTACGACCACAACCCCCTCGTCCACCAGGATCGCCGCCTCGGCCGCGCCAAGTCGGCGTGGGTGCGGAGCTTCTCCTGCGAGGACGTGCGCCCGCTCGTCGTGTGCCGGGGGCCCATCCGCAAGGAGGCCCTCGACGTCTTCGGCGAGATGGGCATCACCCACTGCGGGATCCTGCTGTCCGAGAAGGACTCCATCGTCTACACCCAGGCCCTCGCGCCGGAGCTCCGCGACCTCGCGCCCGAGCACGTCCACCGGGTGAGCGACTACTCCGGCGCCACGCGCGCCGAGCGCGTCGAGCGCATCGGGCAGATCATCCGCATCTGCCAGAACAGCGGCTACACCCACGTCTTCGCCGGCTACGGCTTCATGGCCGAGGACGAGACCTTCGTGCGCTCCCTCGAGGAGGCCGGGCTCGTCTTCATCGGGCCGGGCAGCCACGTCGTGCGCGCCGCCGGCGCCAAGGACGAGGCGAAGCGCACCGCGGTCGCCGAGCAGGTGAGCGTCACCCCCGGCATCAACGACCTCACCGCGCGCGCCCTGCTCAAGAAGCACCAGAGCGCCGCGGCCCTCGCCGCCCTGGTGAAGGATCGCGACCTCGACCTCGACCCGACCGCGTGGCCGGCGGACGCCGCCCTCCCCGAGCTCGCCGAGCGCGTGCTCGAGGCGGCCTACGCCAAGGGCGTCGACGTCTACACCATCGACGAGCTGTGCGACGTCGCGGCCGAGGCCGTCGGCAGCATGCTCGACGAGCTCCCCGGCCGCCGCATCCGCCTCAAGGCCATCGGCGGCGGCGGCGGCAAGGGCCAGCGCATCGTGTCGTCGGCGACCGAGGCGCCCGAGAAGGTGCGCGAGATCCTCAGCGAGGTGAAGGCGACCGGCGTCGGCGACAACAAGAACGTCATCGTCGAGCTCAACATCGAGGAGACGCGCCACGTCGAGATCCAGCTCGTCGGCAACGGCCGCTGGGCCGTCTCCCTCGGCGCGCGCGACTGCTCGCTCCAGATGCACGAGCAGAAGCTGCTCGAGATCTCGCTGACCCAGGAGGGGACCCAGCGCGCCATCCAGGCCGCGCGGGCCGGCGGGCGCGAGCTCGAGGCCAAGGCGCTCGAGCGCGAGCTGGCGATGCTCGTCGAGATGGAGGCCCAGGCCGAGCGCTTCGGCCAGGCGGTGGGCCTCGACAGCGCCTCGACCTTCGAGTGCATCGTCGACCAGGGGCGGCACTACTTCATGGAGGTCAACACGCGCATCCAGGTGGAGCACCGCGTGTCGGAGCTCTGCTACGCGCTCCGCTTCGAGGCGCCCGACGCGCCCCCCGACGAGCGCTTCGAGGTGACCTCGCTGGTCGAGCTGATGGTGCTGCTCGCGCGCCACGGCGACCGCCTCCCGCGGCCGACCCGCGTCCAGCGCGAGGGCGCGGCCATCGAGGCGCGCCTGAACGCCACCGACCGCGCCCTCAACCCGCACGCCGGCGGCATCATCCAGAGCTGGTCCGACCCCATCGAGCACGAGGTCCGCGACGACCAGGGGATCTGCCGGAAGAACCCCGACACCCACAGCTTCATCCACTACAAGCTCGCCGGCGCCTACGACTCGAACATCGCGCTCCTCGTCACCGTCGGCGACGACCGCCGCCAGAGCCTCGTCCGGCTCATCGAGATCCTGCGCCAGATGAAGATCTACGGCGTCGAGCTCGAGACCAACCTCACCTTCCACTATGGGCTCGCGCACTGGCTCCTCGCCCGCAACGCCTTCGCGATGCCGAGCACGCGCTTCGTGGTGCCGTACCTGACCCAGGTGGGCCTGCTCAAGCGCCACGCGCGTGAGGTCGACGCCCTCTACGCCTGGACCCAGCTCCGCGCGACCCACGAGCGCCCCTTCGAGACCGATCCCGCCGGCGCCAGCGCCATGCGGCGCGCGCTCACGCTCAAGGAGACGCTGCTCCGGCGCGCCCTCGACGTCCTCTTCACCGACCCGCACATCATGAGCGCGTGGCTGTCGGCCCACCGCCACGACTTCACCTTCGGCGACGACGAGCGGCTGATCTGGCTCACCAACCCGGTCCGCCTCCTGCGCGACACCTACCGCCTCATGAACATGGAGTGGGACGTGACGCGCCCGGCCGCCCAGTGCATCTGGGAGCACGACCGGCAGCTGCTCGACCGCGGCGTCACCTTCTACGAGCGGCTCGACGCGCGCCTCGGGAGCCCCAGCTGGCCCGAGCTGCGGGCGCTGCTCGCCGATCCGACGCCGCCCGCCGGCTTCGACGCGCCGCTCTGGGAGCGCGTCCGCGCCGCCGACGCGGGCTTCCAGGCGGGGCTCGATCTGCTCGCGCTCATCCCGATCGTCGGCCGCCGCGCCCGCTTCTGGGAGCTCGACGTCCAGGCCGACCTGAGCGTGCACATCCCCGAGCGGCTCCTCGACCGCGAGCTGCAGGCGGAGATGCGGCGCGTCCTGGTGCCGCCACCGGCGACCTCCGACGACACCATCGTGGCCGTCACCGGCGGCATGTTCTACGCCCAGGAGGCGCCGGACCGGCCGCCGATGGTGCGCGAGGGCGAGCACTTCGAGGTGGGGCAGCCGCTCTACGTCATCGAGGTCATGAAGATGTTCAACAAGGTCGCCGCGCCCTTCTCGGGCACGGTGGACGAGGTGCTCATCGACACCGACGGGACCATCGTGAAGAAGGGCCAGCCGCTCTTCCGCGTGACCCCGGACGTGCGCCTCGAGCGCGAGGATCCCGCCGAGCGCAAGCGGCGGCGGCGCAAGAGCACCGACCTCGCGATGCTGGCCTTTCCCCGCGGCGCTACGCTGAACGGGTGAGGCGGTCGGCGCCCAGCGCGCCCCGCACCGCCCGCGACAGCTCGGTGAGGTCGAAGGGCTTCTGGAGGAAGCCCGCGCCCTCGATCCGCTCGCCGCGGGCGTCGGTCGGCACCGCCGGGTAGCCCGACATGAAGAGCACCGGCAGGCCCGGGAGGCGCTCGCGGAGGCGCTCGCACAGCTCGGCGCCGCTCATGCCGGGCATCACGACGTCGGTGAGGAGGATGTCGGGCGGGGCCGTGTGGGTGTCGAGGCTCGCGAGGGCCGCGGCCGGGTCGCCGAGGGAGCGCACGGTGAAGCCGAGCTGCACCAGCATCCGCTGGGTCAGCTGCCGCACGCCGGCGTCGTCCTCGACGAGCAGGACCTTGCCGCGCCCGGCGAGCGGGGCCTCGCGGCGCCCGCGGTCGTCTCCCTCGCGCCCCACCCGCAGCGGGAGGTAGACGCGGAAGGTCGCGCCCTCCCCCGACGCGCTGGACACGTCGACGAAGCCGCCGTTCTGCTTGGCGATGCCGTAGACGGTCGCGAGACCCAGGCCCGTCCCCTTGCCGACCCCCTTGGTCGTGAAGAACGGCTCGAAGACGTG
>SBGO01000412.1 GCA_006226565.1 Deltaproteobacteria bacterium
CGGTCGCGTCACGCCCCCGCCGCTCCGCCTCCCGACGAGCGGGCGCGTCACCGCCCCGCGCGGCGCGCCGACGGTCGCGCTGCCGGCGACGCTGGAGGATCCGTGATGGAGACCGCGCGTCCCGGCTGCGCCGTGATGTTCGTGGGGGGCCAGGACGAGGCGCGCGTCGACGGGATCCTGCGCCGCTTCGGCGCCGATGACGTCCAGACCCCGGTCGATCCGCTCCTCTGCCCCCACGAGCGGCAGGCGGTGGCGGTCGTCGATCCCACCGTGCTCCCGCGCGGGACCGCGGACCTGCGGGCCCTCGCCGCGGACCTCGCCGGCACCCCGGTGGTCGTGCTCGGCGGCCCCTCGGGGCGCGACACGCTGGTCGACTGGATCGCCATCCCCGAGGTCTGCGCGGTGGTCCCGCGCGACCACGTCTACAGCGACGTCGAGCTCGAGCGCGCCCTCGAGGCCGTGCTCGTGGGGCCGCGCTTCGGCCTCGACGCGCACCTCGGGCCACGCGCCGTCGCGCGCCTGGAGACCCCCCTGGCGGCGAGCCTCGATCGCGAGCAGGTCCTCGACGAGCTCGCCGCGTTCCTCGCCGAGCGCGGCGTCCGCTCGCGCATCGCCCGCACCGTCGTCGACGCGGCCGAGGAGCTCGTCACCAACGCGCTCTACGACGCGCCGACCGACGCCACCGGGCGCCGCATCTACTCCGAGATCGACCGCCGCCACGCCGTCTTCCTCGGCGCCGACGACCGCCCCACCCTGCGCGCCGGGGTCGACGACTCCGACGTCGTCGTCGCGGTCCACGATCCCCACGGCAGCCTCTCCCTCGACACCGTGAAGCGCTACCTCGTGAAGGGGCTCCGCGCCGGCCCCGACCAGGTCGACGACAAGAAGGGCGGCGCCGGGCTCGGCCTCGCCCGCATCTTCTCGATGGTCGATCGCCTGGCGGTCTTCGTCGACCCCGGCCGTACGACCGAGGTCACGCTCACCGTGTCGCTCCGCGGCGCCCGCCGCGACATGGCGCACCGCCCAACCGGCCTCCTCCTCGCCGAGACCCGCGCAAACGCGAGCTAGCAGCGAGGCCGATCAGATAGGCCACAAGGCGCTGAACCGGCACGTCTTCTTGCCACGGAGAGGACGGAGCTCACGGGGGGAGCGGGTCGCGCTCGGGGTATCGGCTCGAGCGGCCGCACATCCTCCGTGCCCTCCGTGGCCTCTGTGGTGAGAAGATGTGTTCGATCTCCGAGGGTTACCCCTGAGTGACCGGTAGTCGAGCTAGCGGACGTAGTACTCGAGCTCGAGCTTGGCCGAGGCGTAGCTGCCGTACGGCCAGAGGTCGAAGGGGACGGCGCCGTTCAGCTGGTAGAGCCAGGTCCCGTGGGTGTAGCCGAGGGAGATGAACGAGTAGTCGGCGCCAGTTCCGGTGCACCCCGGCTCGCTCCACCAGATGAAGTCGAAGGTGACGCCGCTATAGGGCAGCGGCGCGTACCCCGGGAGGAGCGTGTCGACGACGCCGATGGGCCGGCAATCCTGGTTGTCGCCGCTGTGGGTCAGCTTGGCGGCGGAGATCCGGGAGATCCGCGAGGTGCTGACGTCGTTCTCGACGAACATCATGCCGTCGACCATGGCGTCGCGCAGCGCGACCCAGTGGGCGTCGGGCGCGACGCCGTAGGCGCCGTCGGGGCGCACGGGGTCGCTGAACACGACGGTGTTGTTCGGGGCGTAGAAGGCGTAGAGCGCCCACCCGCCGCCCTCTCGCACCATGTCGCACCAGACCTCGAAGGGGTCGACGCCGCCGGCCCCGTCGGGGTCGATCCAGTAGACGTTCGAGGCGAGCGCGGGGTACTCGGCGTGGAGCGTGGCGCAGGAGGAAGCGGCGTTCACCGCGCTCGAGCCGTCCGGGGTCGGCGGCGGTAGCACCGGCGCGGCGCCGTAGGCATGGGCGAAGGTCGTCCCGGCGAACCCCGTGTAGGCGACCGACACGACGCCGTCGGCGGCGTTGAGGGCGTGGCGCGTGCAGGCGCCGAGATCCGCCTGGTCCCACGCGATGTACGGCCAGATCGCGCCCGCCGGCGTCGCGCCCCCGACGAGCTCGCCGTCGGAGGCGGTGCCCGTCGCGGTCAGCGCGCAGCCCGCGACCGACGTCAGCCCCAGGGCGACGTTCCAGTAGCGCTTGTCGTAGGTCCCGAGCTGCTCCTCGCCCCGCGACACCAGCGCGTCGAAGAGGTGGGCGTTCGGGAGCCCCGAGCCCGCCACGTTCTTGAGCAGCCCCGGGCCGAGCGACGGGTCGACGTCGACGATGTCGCCGCCCCCGCAGTCGAGGCGCAGGTCCGACAGGTAGAGCGCGGTCGCGCTGTTCGCCCCGCCGGTGCACGCGAAGGCGAGGACGGCGGTCGCGGCGCGGTCGCCGTTGGCGTCGTGGAGGAGCTTCAGCGGCTGATCGGCGCCGTCCACGCAGTCGAGCTTGGCCGAGCAGAAGAGGTCCTCGAGCTCCACCGCGACGTCGAAGAAGCCCTGCTGCGCCGCCCGCGCGAAGCTGACGTCGAACACCACCGAGACGTCCGTGTTCGCCGCGCAGGTGGCGGTCCGCTCGAGCGGCGACCCGCTCGGCGCCGGGTTCATGAAGTCGGTCCCGGCGACCAGCGGCCCGCCCGCGTCGCTCAGCCCGTCCACCACCAGCTGCACCCGGTTCGGGTTGTCGTCGGCGTCACACGGGCCGACGTAGCTCACGCTGCCCGCCCCGTCCCCGTAGGCGTCGGAGGTGAGCTGCCGGCTCCACACCACCTCGCCCGAGCCGTTGAGCACCGTGAACGTGTACGTCGCGTCGGTGATGCCCGCCAGCGACAGCGGCGCCACCGCCACGGACAGCTCGGTGCCCGGCGGCATCGCCGGCGCACAGGCCACCGTCAACGCCGCCAACGCCGCCAAGATGGCGTGGCCTCGGGTCATGTCCATGGGGGATCTCCGGCGTCGCCGCACTGCGGTGCAGCATAGCACGCCCCGGTACGCGTCGTCGCGCCCGGCCCCTCTCGGCGATGGATCCCCGGCTGCGCTATGCCGCGCCGCGCAGCGCCTGCAACGCGACGGCCAGGAACTTGACGATGATCTGGTTGTCGCCCTCGCCCGGCACGATCAGGTCGGCCAGGCCGCGCGACGGCCGCACGAACTGATCGTGCATCGGCCGCACCGTCTCCTCGTACTGTCCCAGCACGCTGTCCACGTCGCGCCCACGATCGGCGATGTCGCGCCGCATCCGGCGGAGGAGCCGGATGTCGTCGGGCGTCTCGACGAAGATCTTCACGTCCATCAGCTTGGCCAGCGCGGGCCAGACCAGGACGAGGATCCCCTCGACCAGGATCACGCCGCGCGACGGCAGCTCCACGCCCTCGCTGAGGCGCGCGTGGCGCGAGAAGTCGTACCGCGGGGTGACCACGCTCTCGCCGCGCTTGAGGCGCGTGACGTGGTCGATCAGCAGGTCGGCGTCGATGCTCTCGGGGTGGTCGAAGTTGACGCGCGCGCGCGCCGCCATCCCCAGGTGCGTCAGGTCACCGTAGTAGTTGTCCTGCGTGACGAGGGTGCAGTCGTCCTGACCAATACGCCGCGCCAGCCGGCGCGCCAGCGTGCTCTTTCCCGAGCCCGTCCCGCCGGCGATGCCGACGACGAGCCGACTGGTCTCAGACTCCACCATGGCCGGGCACAGTGATGCGGGAAGCGGGGCTCGGCGTCAATGGGCGATGTCGCCGCCCGCGCACGGCGACGCCTCTCAGGGGCCTCAGGTCGCGCCCGAGGGCGCGTTGGACGGCGTGGAATCAGGCTCGGACGGCGTCGCCTGGAAACCGCGCATCTCGGCGGTGTTTTCGCGCCGGGGCAGCGCCCGGGTCAGCGCGGCGATGTGCGCGATCACCTCGTCGCGATGCTCCTGCGCGCCGGGGTCGTTCACGTAGACCCGGAAATGATGCAGCGCAGCACGGATCCGGCCGACCGCCTCGAGGGCCCGCGCGTAGGCGAGGTGACACTCGGGGAAGTCGTTCTTGAGCGCCAGCGCCTCCTGGAACGACAGCAGGGCGTCGCCGAGCTGCCCGCGGCGGGCGAGCGCCTGGCCGATCGCGAAGTGGGCGCGCGCGTGGGTCGGCTCGAGCTCCAGGATCGCGTAGTAGGCGTCGAGCGCCTGGGCCGTCTGCCCCTTCTTCAGGTAGCAGTTGCCGAGGTTGTAGTAGGCCTTCACGTAGGTCGGCGACGCGGAGATCGTCAGCCGGTACTGCTCGATGGCCTCGTCGTTGAGATCCATCAGCGCGTAGACGTAGGCCAGCATGAAGCGCGCCTTGAAGAAGCGCGGCTCGACCGCCAGCGCCCGCCGGAAGGCCGTCGCGGCCTGCTGCAGGAGCCCCTTCTCCTTGAAGGCGTGCCCGAGGTTGAAGTAGGCGCGCGCGTGGTCGGGCCGGAGCCGGATCGCGCGCTCGTAGGCGCGGACGGCCAGGTCGATGTCGGAGCACTCGAAGTAGATGTTGCCGAGCGCGAAGGCGATGTCGGGGTTTCCGGGATCGAGGCGGCGCGCGCGCGCCAGGGCGATCCGCGCCTCCGGCAGGCAGCCGAGGGCCGCCAGCGTCGTCCCGAGCGCGAAGTGGCCCTGGGCGTTCGCCGGCTCGAGATCGACCGCGTTCATCAGCGCCGGATAGGCCTCGTAGAGGCGCCCGAGATCGTGGAGGAGCTGCCCGGCCTGGAGCTGGAGCCGAGGCGCATCGGGGCGCAGACGCAGCGCCCCGCGCGTCACCCATAGCTTGAGCTGGGTCAGGATCGTCTTCATGACGCGTCCGCGGCGAATTGCGCGCTCATGGCGTCTCACTCTACCACGCCGCCCGAGCGGCCGGGTAGCGACGAGCAGCCTGCGCGCGTCGTCGCAACAACCGCGCGGCCGCGCCCCGTGTTCCCCGTCGATCCACCCGCCGGGGCTTTTTCGGGCTGGCGTCCCACCGCCCCGCCGCAGTATCGATCGCGCTCGAGCCCGCACGGCGCTCGCGGAGGAGGCGATGGGAGAGACCTGGACAGCAGCGGTTTACGGCGCGACCGGCGCCCTCGGCAAAGAGGTCCGCGTCGGCCTCGAAGGCCTCGAGGTCGCCATCGAGGCCCTCGTCGGCGTCGCCGGCGTGCGCACGGCGGGCGAGGTCATCTCCTGGCGGGGCGACCGCCGCGGCGTGGTCGCGGCCGCCGAGGTCGACCTGGGCGCGATCGATCTCGCCGTCATCGCCACCCCGGCCGACGTCGCGCGGGAGCAGATCCCGCGCCTGCGCGAGCGCGGCGTGCTCGTCATCGACCTGACCGGCACCTGCGACGCCGGCAGCGGCGAGCCCCTGCCGGTGGTCTGGCCCCACGTCGCGACCGACGCCCTCGAGCATCACCCGGGCGGCTTCGCCCTCCCCGGCGCGGCGGCCTCCACCGTCGCCCCGGTGCTCCACGCCCTCGCCCACGCCGGCGTCGACATCACCGCGATCGACGTGGTCGAGCTGGCCACCGCCGGCGACTTCGGCCGCCCCGGGCCCGAGGCGCTCTCGAAGCAGACCGTGGGCCTGCTCAGCTACTCGGTCTTCGACGCCGATCCCTTCCGCGAGCCCCTCGCCTTCAACGTCCTCGACGCGACCGCCGCCGACGCCCCGCGCGCCGCGCGCTTCGCGGCCGAGGTCGGCGAGCTCCTCCCGACGCTCGAGGCGCCGGCCCGGCTCACCACCCTCTTCGTGCCGGCCTTCGCCGGCGTCGCCTGCGTCTGCACCCTGCGCACCCGCGGCGACGTGCCCGAGAGCGCCGTCCTCGACGCCGCCCTCGACGCCCACCCCGATCTCGAGCTGATCCCCGACGGCGCGGTCCTCCGCGACGCGATGGACGCGGACGGCGTCCACGTCTCGCCGATCCGCCGCGACGCCGACGGCACCCTGCGCGTCGTCGCCTTCGCCGATCCGCTCCACCGCATCGGCCAGCGCGCCGCGATCCTCGTCAAGCACGTGCTCGACGAGGACCTGTGGTGAGCGAGGCTGTCTCGCGAGACGCCGCGACGTCCCGCGAGACGCGCCTACGTGCCAATTTGGCACACCGCGCCCGAGCCGTTCGCCCTTTTGACAGATTGGCATCACGCTCCGCCGCGACGCCCCGCCGGGACGCGCGTCCCACCGCGCTGCAACACGCGGTATCGGGCCCGTTGACGCGTGGCACGGAGCTTGCTTGGATACGCGCCATGATTCGACGCTCACCCCTCGTGCTCGTCCTCATCGGGATGCTCGCCGGCCCCGCCAGCGCCGCCATCCCGAACTTCGGCTTCAACGGCATCACCGGCGTCGGCGAGCTCGACGGCCAGCTCGATGACCGCCTGGGCATCTCGGTCAACAGCACCGACCACGTCATCAACATCGAGGACTGCGCCGTCTACGCCGGCGGCTCCGCGGACTGGAGCGTCAGCATCTCGCCGCTGCCGTCGGGGGATTGGCAGTACGCCGCCGCCTACGCGCCGCCGAACAAGACCTGCGCGACGAGCGACGCCAACCCCGAGGCGGTCGACGGCGGCTGCGTGGTGCCGCGCGCCCAGCGCGAGCTGACCGACACGACCGTCACCTTCCGCGTGGCGTTCGACGAGCTCATGGGCGAGACCTGCGACAGCGACACCGAGGGCACGGCGACGGTGTACTTCATCGTCGAGAACCCGAGCATCGAGGTGAACTACGAGACCATCGACGTGACCGTCGATCTCTCGGCGCCCACCGCCCCGGTCCTCACCGAGGTCGTCGGCGGCGACGGCCGCTTCGAGGTGACCTGGACCGACGACGTCAACGACCCGGCGGACGTGACCTACACCGTCTACTGGGACGAGACGGACTTCACCTCCGACGCGCTCTCCACGGTCAGCCACAAGAGCGGCATCGACACGAACTCGGTCGCCATCGAGTCCAGCTCCATCGAGAACGGCGCCACCTACTACGTGCGCGTCGCCGCCGTCGACGAGGCGGACAACGTCAGCGTCCTCTCCGACACCCTGTCGGTCACCCCCGAGGCGACGACCGACTTCTGGGAGGGCTACGTCGCCCAGGGCGGCACCGACCCGGGCGGCTACTGCTTCATCGCCACGGCGGCCTGGGGCACCCCGATGGCCGGCGAGCTGGACACCCTGCGCCACTTCCGGGACGACGTCCTGATGCAGAGCGCCGGCGGCCGCGCCTTCGTCGCCGAGTACTACCGCTGGGGCCGCTTCGCCGCCGCCTGGATCGCCGACAAGCCGGTGCTCCGCGCGGTCGCCCGCGTCTTCCTGACCCCGCTCATCTGGATCGCCAAGCTCATGCTCTGGATCGGGCCCTTCGCCGGGCTGTTCGTCCTGGGCGCCGGCGTGATGGGGCTCTTCGCCCTGCGCCGGCGGCTCGTGGGGCGCATCCTCCGCGACGTGCCGATGGAGGCCCGCTGATGTCGCATCGTCTCGCCGCTCTGCTCGCCGCGGGCGCCGTCCTCGCCGCCGCCGCTCCCACCGGAGATGCCCACGCCGAGAGCCCGCGCTCGGCCTCGGTGACGCTCCACTTCGGCACCTACACGCCGCAGGTCGACTCGCAGTTCGAGACCGCGACGCCGTGGGACGACGTCTTCGGCGAAGACACGATGATGCTCATCGGCTTCGAGGCCGGCTACGAGCTCTGGAAGGAGCACGGGGTGCTCGAGATCCAGGGCGGCTGGCGCTACGGCTGGATCGACGGCACCGCCCTCGATAGCGCCGGGAACCCCTCGACCGACTCCGTCGGCTTCAACTTCATGCCGTTCACGGCCAGCGTCCGCTACCGCTGGGACTGGGCCGCGATCCACCACAACATCCCGCTCGTGCCCTACGTGAAGGCCGGGCTCACGGGCGCCCTGTGGTGGTCGACCAACGGCAAGGACGAGGTGTCCAACACCCGCGGGGCCGACGGCGAGGGCCGCGAGGGCCGCGGCATGACCCTCGGCTGGCACGTGGGCGGTGGGCTCCAGCTCATGCTCGACACGCTGGCGCCGGGCATGGCCGCCGACTTCGACTCCGAGTCCGGCGTCAACAACAGCTTCCTCTTCGCCGAGGTGCTGTACACGGTGCTCGACGACTTCGGCAGCTCCACCAGCATCAACCTCGGCGACACGGCCTTCTCCTTCGGCCTGATGTTCGAGCTCTAGCGAGAGCACGCCCCCGTGACGCCAGCGCCGGACCCGGATCCCGCCGCCGCGCCCACGCGGACGGTGCTGCTGACCGTCCAGTACGACGGCACCGACTTCCACGGGTGGCAGCTCCAGCCGGAGCTCCGGACCGTCCAGGGCGCGCTCGGGGCCGCCGTCGAGGCGATGTTCCACCACGCGCCGATCCTCTACGGCAGCTCCCGCACCGACGCCGGCGTCCACGCCCGGGCGCTCCCGGTCGCCTTCGACACCACGCGCGACATCCCGGCCCACGGGATCCTGCGCGGGCTGAACACGATGCTCCCGCCGGACCTCGCGGTGATCGACGCCGCCCACGCGCCGCTCGGCTTCCGGCCGCGCGAGGCCGCCGTCGCCAAGACCTACACCTACCGCTACCAGCTCGGGGACGCGCGGCGCCCGCTGACGAGCCGCTTCTCGTGGCACGTCAAGCGCCGCCGCTTCGACCTCGACGGGATGCGCGAGGCCGCGACCCACCTCCTCGGCGAGCATGACTTTTCGTCATTTCGCGCCGCGGAGTGCGACGCCCACACGACGCTCCGCCGCCTCTACGCGCTCGACGTCGCGGCGCCCGACGACTCGGAGCTCGTGGTCCTGACCGTGACGGGCAACGCATTTCTGCGCAACATGGTGCGTATCATCGCCGGCACCCTCGCGGAGGTCGGCTTCGGCCGCCGCCCCCCCGAGTGGGTCGGGGCGGCGCTCGCGGCGCGCGATCGCCGCCTGGCCGGGCAGACCGCTCCCGCGAGCGGCCTGACCTTGACGACCGTTCACTACGAGGGGTACCCGCGACTCGGCAAGGGCAACGCCGAGCGCGACGCGCACCGCGCGAAGGACGAGGGATGCTGAGAGAGCTCCTGCAGGACAAGAAGACCCTGATCGTCGTCGGCCCGGGCGGGGTCGGCAAGACCACGACGTCGGCGTCCTTCGCGGTCCACGCGGCGCGGTCGGGCCTGAAGACGCTGGTCCTCACGGTCGACCCGGCGCGGCGCCTCGCCAACTCCCTCGGGCTCGAGGAGCTCGGCAACCAGGAGGTACGCATCGATCCCGAGCGCTTCCGGGAGGCCGGGGTCGAGCTCGGCGACGGCGAGCTCTGGGGCATGATGCTCGACACCAAGAGCACCTTCGACGCCGTCATCGAGCGCTACGCGCCCAACCGCGAGGTCCGCGACAAGATCTTCTCCAACGCCTTCTACAAGCAGGCTTCCACGGCGCTCGCCGGGAGCCAGGAGTACATGGCGATGGAGAAGCTCTACGAGATCCGCGAGCAGCGCAGCTACGATCTCATCGTCCTCGACACCCCGCCGACCGCCAACGCCCTCGACTTCCTCTCCGCCCCCGAGCGGCTCGAGGACTTCCTCGGCTCGGGCTCGACCGGGATGCTGATGCGCAGCATGAAGGCCGCCGGCCGCGTCGGTCTCGGGCTCCTCAAGGTCAACGCCTTCGTCCTGCGCGGGCTCAACCGCTTCGTCGGCAGCGACACCTTCGTCGATCTGCTCGACTTCATCTCGTCCTTCGACCAGATGTACGCCGGCTTCAAGGCGCGCGCGCGCCGGGTCCGCGAGATCCTGCGCTCCCCCGACGTGGCCTTCGTCATCGTGACCTCCACCGCCGAGGCGGCCATCGACGAGGGCGGCTTCTTCTACGACCAGCTCGTGCGCAGCCGGATGCCCTTCGGCGCCGTCGTCGTCAACCGCGTGCGCCGGCCGTACATGGAGGACGGGGACCTCGAAGGCCTGCCCGAGCACCTCATCGGCGTCGCCCGCAAGACCGAGGCGATGAAGGCCTACGACGGCTACCACGTGTCGCGCTTCCTCGAGCGCGCCGCCCAGGCCTGCGTCGACTACGAGATCCTGGCGCGCGTCGACGCGGACCGGGTCGAGAGCGTCCGCGAGCGCTTCGCGCCCGACCGGGACAAGGTCTTCCCGGTGCCGCTCTTCGACCGCGACATCCACGACATCGGCTCCCTCGCGCGCTTCGCCGAGACCATCGCGGACGCACGCTCCACCGGCGTCTGAGCCGACGGACTCCCGCCCCCGACGACCGCGTGCGCGCCGCCAGGCTTCCCTGGTCGTCGACGCGGACCCGCCGAGCGCTTGAACCACGAAGGACACGGAGGACACAGAGGGAGCCACCTCTGCGTCCTCCGTGTCCTTCGTGGTTCGATCCTCGGGTGCCTGGACTCGGACCCGGCTCGTGGGTGTCCCGCCCGCGGCGACCGCGTGCGCTCACGGGCAGGCCACGGCAACGACCTCGTCCCGTCCTCTGTGGCTTCGGCCGCGGAAGGCTAGCTGCGATGCCGGTCACTTAGGGATAACCCTAAGTGATCGAACACATCTTTCCACCACGGAGGCCACGGAGGATGTGGGGCTGCTCGAGCCGAAACTCCGAGCGCGACCCGCTCCCCCCTCCGTGAGCTCCGTGCTCTCCGTGGTATGAAGCCGTGCCGGCTCAGCGCCTTGCGGCCTACCTGATCGGCATTGGGGCTAGCTCTCGGGCTAGCTCTCGGCCTCGCCCTCGCCCGGCCCGCCGCGCCCCGCCAGCTCCATCCGCTCGCATACGAGCGGATCGTCGGGGTTGAGCGCGTAGGCGATGTCGAGGAGCTCCGGCGGGAAGTCCACGAAGGTCACGCTCCCGTCGGGGTTGATGTGGAACTCGAAGCCCTCGAGGGCCGAGGCGTCGAGCGCCTCGAGGGCGGCGTCGAGATCGGGCGCGTCGTCGTCGGTCGCCATCAGTGCAGCATCACCGTCTGGTAGAAGTCGCGGTCGGCCTTGTACGGGGTCTTCCCGTCGAAGTAGTCGCGATCGTAGTAGTAAACGTCGCTGTAGAACATCATCCGGCCGGAGGCGTGCACGCCGACGGTGTTGTAGTCGATGGTGATCGGCACCTTCTCCTTGAGCGCGACGCCGTACTCCTCGCGGCTCGCCATGACCTTGTCGAAGTGGTCCTGGCTCCAGTCGCCCTGGTCCACGAGCAGCCACTGCGCGAGCTCGAGCGGGTTCTCGGTCCGCATGCAGCCGTGGCTGAAGGCGCGCACCTCGCGCTTGAAGAGGCGCTTGTTGGGCGTGTCGTGCATGTAGATGGAGAACTGGTTGGGGAAGAGGAACTTCACGAGCCCCAGCGCGTTGTTCGGCCCGGGGAGCTGGGTGACCTGCTCGGTCCCGTCGGACAGCGTCTTCACCTCGTAGTTGTGCTTCTCGTAGAAGTCGGGCTCGTCCATCAGCTTGAGGTCGAGCTCCTGCTCCTTGATGCGCTTGGGCACCTTCCAGGTCGGGTTGAGGACCACCGTCGCCATCTGCGCCGAGAACATGCGCGTCTGGTTGAAGCGGCCGCGCTTGCCCGTCTCCTCGTCGACCTCGATGTTGTTGTTGCCCACGATGACGTTGTGGTGGCGCACGACCGCGCCGTCCTTGAGGAACGTCGCCTGGAAGGCGGGGATGTTGACGCGGACGCGCAGCGTCGTGCTGCCGAGCGGCCACTCGCCCTGGTGGAGGTCGCTCTCGCGGTCGCGGCGGAGCGCCAGCGCGATCTGCCGCGCGCGGTCGGCGAAGCTCGTGTTGAGCGACATCCGCGTGATGCGATCGATGCGCCCGGTCTCCTTGAGCTGGTGCGTCTCCTGGTAGAACTTCACGGCGGCCTCGAGCTCGGGGCCGAACTTGCCGTCGATCTCGCCGTCCCAGTACTCCTCCTGGGCGAGCCGCTCCTGCAGCAGCTTCACGGTCTCGTCGGCCTTGGGCTTGTCGCGCGCCTTGAGCTTCTCGACCGCCTTGGGCAGCTCGAGGTGCTCGGGGTGCTCCGCCGCGAACTGGCGGTAGCGCGCGAGCCCGACCATGAACGCCTTGTACTCCGGGATCTTCGGCACCAGCGCCGCGAGCGAGGGGCCGATGTCCTTGAAGTCGGTCGCGTCGAAGGTCGCGTAGACGTCCTCGGCGGTGCGCTCGACCCCGGCGCCGTCGCTCTCGTCGGCGAAGAACGGGTGCGCGCGCCGCGAGAAGCGGAGGTCGTAGATGTAGCGCAGGTAGCGCGAGGTGAGCGCGATGTCGAGGTCGCGGAGCGCCGTGTTGAGGGCCGCGCGCGCGGCGAACATCCCGTCGATGTGGCGCGACACCGCCTCGAGGGCCGAGACGTCGGCGTCGGTGTAGCTCGCGTCGGCGGCGGCGGCGGTGAGCGCCGCGTCGTCGAGGGGGAGGCGCTTCTTCTGGGCGGTGACCCAGTCCCAGGCGGTCTTGTTCTCGGCCGGGATGGTCAGCGCCTCCTGGTAGGCGAGCGAGCGGTCGCTGAAGGCCTTCACGACCTCGCGCAGCGCCGGCAGGTCGTACGGGTCGGGCTCGAGGCCGTGGTCCTCGACCGCGTAGAGGGCCTCGAGGAGCTTGTCCCCGCTGGCGGTGAGCTGGGTGCCGTCGCTGAAGAGCGGGCGGAAGTCACGCGCCTCGTAGGCGCGCGTCGAGAGCTTCTTGTACCAGCGGAGCTTGCCCAGGGCCGCCTTGAACGACGGCGCGTAGTCGTTGACGAGCGCGGCCTCGCGCTCGGACCAGTCGTCGAAGATGCCGCGCGCCTTGCGCACGAAGGCCGCCCGCGAGACGCGCGGCTCGGGCGGGACGACGCGCTCGCCGCCGGGGTCGACCGGATCGATGGTCGGCGGTGGGGTGCCGGGCGTGCCCTCGACGGGCGGGGCGCCGGTCGCGCCGGTCGCGGGCGTCTTCCCCTCGTCGCTGCAGCCGCCGAGGCCGAGCGCGACGAGGAGGGCCATCGCGAGCGGTCGAGCCGCGGCGCTGGAGGGGGAGCGGAGGATGTTCATGAGTTGCCGATTCACCATCTGTCTCCGCGTTGCAATGCGCGTGCCCGTCGCCTCGGTGCGGGGTCTTCTACACCGGCCGACGCGCGCTACAGCCTAACAACACCCGGCCGATCGGCAAGCTTTCCGCCTCGTCTGCGGCCCCTCGGACACGACGCCGTGTCAACGTTGACA
>SBGO01000008.1 GCA_006226565.1 Deltaproteobacteria bacterium
CGGCGTCCTCGGTGGCGTCGGCGGCGACGGGCTCCGGCGGCGTGCCCTCGTCCGGCGCCGGGGCGGTGGGGGCGTCGGCCTCACTCACGCTGCGTCACCAGGCGCTTCACCTGCAGGCCCGCCTGGACCGCCTTGATGAGGGCGACGAGGAAGAGGATCTTGATGAGGATGCCGCGGACCAGGCTCGACGGCTCGATGACCGCCTCGGTCAAGTGGAGGGTGACGAACAGCGCGAGCGCCACGATCGCCGCCGGGAAGGGGGACGTGCGGGCCCAGAAGTAGAGGCCGACGTGGATGGCCGAGAGGCCGAGGTTGAGGCCGAGGACGAGGTTGCGCTCCTCCTCGCCGAAGCGCCCGACGGCGACGTAGATGAGCGCGCTCACGGTGTAGAGGATGCCGACGGCGAGGATCCAGCCGCGCGCCCGCGCCAGCGCCGGCTTGTAGACCGACTCGATGACCGCGTCGTGGGCGGTGTCGTATCCGCACGCCGGACAGAAGACGTCTCCCTCGGCGATGACCGCACCACAGCTCGTACAATCCATGGGGCCTCCGATGCGCCGTGAGACTCGGCGCCACCCTCCGTTGAAGCCGCCCGCAGACCGACTGTCAAGGGCGCGTGACGCCTTCCTTCGCGCGTGATTGGATGGCGCTCACCCGTCCACTCCGGTCCGGAACTTCCGATGAAAGCTCGCCGCGCCTCCCTCGCCGGGCTCGCCCTGGCGCTCTTCACCCTCGTCTCGAGCCCGATCCAGGCCCGCGCCGACGCGCCGCGCTGGACCGTGCAGGTCGACCCGCTGACCACCGCGCTCGGCTACGTCCACCTCCAGGTCGAGCGCGCCGTCGCGCCGGAGTGGTCGATCTACGCCGGGCCGCACCTGCGCCTCTTCGACTCCCTCCTCGACGACAAGGACGAGCCCTACGTCGGCGTCGGGATCGAGCTCGGCGTCCGGTGGTTCTTCACCGGTACGGCGCCCGAGGGCGGCTGGGCCCAGATCCGCGGCGTCCTCGCCTACGTCACGAGCGACGACCCGGTCGCCGTCAGCGGCGCCGGCGGCTACGTGAGCGCCCTGGTGGGCTACACCGCGATCCTCGGCGACGTCTTCGTCCTCGCCGGGGGCGCGGGCGTCCAGTACATCGACTACGGCGTCGGCGAGTACGGCGTCGAGGGCGTCTTCCCGGCGGCCCACACCACGCTCGGCGTGGCCTTCTGACGGGTGCCCCGCGGCGCGGCGGTGCGTGTCCAACCGGCGAACGCCAGGAGACCCACGATGTCGGCTCGCCTGATCGCCCTGTCCCTCGCGGTCCCGAGCCTCCTCGCGGCCTGCCAGGAGAAGGCCGTCCCTGTCCACGACCCCGCGGAGACGCCCGCACGGACCGCGGAGTGGAAGGGGCGTGGGGCCGGCGAAGGGAAGGTCGATGGGCAGGTCGATGGGCTCGGTGAGGCGATGCGTCGGCTCGTCGCCGACGAGGCCGTGCCTCCCACCGCCGCCGACCGCGCCGCCGCCGTGGACGCCACCCCCCTCGTCGGGCGCTGGCAGATCCGCCACATCCTCTACCGGACCGACGGCGTGGAGCGGGGCCCGGAGCCGCCGATGGTGCCCTCGACGTGGGACTTCGGGCCCGACGGGCAGGTGATCGTGGACAGCGGGATGCGTCTGAGGCTCGCCTACCTCTACACCGGCGACCGCATCATCGTGACCGGCATGGGGCCTCGCCTCGAGCTCCACGTCGACGCGCTGACGGCCGAGGAGCTCCGCTTCACGAGCCGCTTCGAGGTCGGCGACGCGCACATCGCCAACACCACGGTGCTCCGCCGAGTCCCCCTGCGCCCCTGAGCCGACGTCAGTCCCAGGCCCAGTAGAGGTGGGGGAAGGTCAGGTCCTCGGCCGCGTCGTAGGCGGTGAGGGCGGTCGCCAGCCCGTCGGTGCCGAGATCGCGGTTCCAGCACCGGAGGTCGCCGTCCCGACTCACGGTCGCGTCCCAGACCACGTAGGGGCGGACCACGCCGGCCAGGATGATGCCGCCGAGGCAGCCGGAGAACGACCCGTGGCTCGTGCCCCAGGGATCGTGGTAGCAGGCGGTGCCCGCAGCGCGGAGGTGGCACTCGCCGGCGGTGAGCCGGGCTTCGGGCACGTCGACGGCGACCGACCAGCGCGCGGCGTCCCCTCCTGGGAGGGTGACGCGATCGCGCGCGGAGCGGACGTCGACGTCGGCGAGGGTGTCGCTCCGGGTCGGGTCGATGGTCGCCACCGTCTCTCCGTCGCAGTCGAGGGCGACGTTCTGGAGGACGAGGTCCGGGCGCAGGTAGCTTCCCGCTGGAACGGCGCAGGTCAGCCCCAGGGTGAGCGTCGCGCGGTCGGCGTCCGCGGCGCAGTCCAGCGTCGGTGCGCAGAGCCACTGGTCGAGGACCACGGCGGGGCCGTCGAGGAGCGGCGCGGCCGGCGCGACCGTCGTGGCCTCGAGCGCGACGAAGGTGTCCTGGCCGCCGGCGCAGTCGAACGCGCGCGTGATCGGGGGGACGTCCACCGAGACCTCGAGGGCGCCGGCGGGCGCGGGGTCGCCTGCCCGCAGCCAGTCGGCGACGGGGGCGTCGTAGACGCCGACGAGGGTCGCGACGACGGTCCCGCGCGTGCCGGCGCGGCAGGGGCCGGTGTACCCGAGGAGGCCGGCGCCGTCGCCGTAGCGCGACGTGCCGACGCGGATCGCCCAGACGGCCGGCGGCGTGCCGTCGTCGGTCACCGCGAGGTCCCAGATCACCTCGCGAACGCCGGGCGCGACCGCGGCGTCGATCTCCACGGTGACCGTGCCGGTGTCGGGTGTCTCCGTCGACGCGGCGCCGTCACAGGCGACGAGCGCGGCGGCGACGAGCAGAGCGACCGGGACCGGGGCGATTCTTCGAGCGTGGGACACCGCGCACCTCCGGCGTGAGCACCGCTCAGGTTAGCCGAGGTGGCGGCGTCCGACCAAGCGCCGCGCCGCTATTCGCCGCAGGAGTTGCGGCTTTCGTAAAGGGGCGCCGAGGCGGGCGCCAGCTCGAGGCTGCCGGAGCCGAGGCTCTGGGTCTGGCCGGGCGACGCGAAGGTCCCGTCGACCGTGTAGTTCGCGCCGTGGCCGCTCTGCCAGAAGCGCGTGACGGCCCCGCCGGCGTCGCGGACGTCGACGAAGAAGGCGAAGGCGGTGACCTCGACGGCGCCGAAGGTCCCGGTGCCGAGGCCGGTGTGCGCCGTCGTGAAGCCGGTCGCCCAGGTCCCGGGCGCCGACTCGGAGCCGAGGGAGAGCCGCTGGAAGCCGGCGCCGCCGCCGTCCACGCCCTCGACCCACATCCCCGCGGTGACGACGTCGGCGTCGGGGTCGACGCGCAGGGTCGCCTCGAGCCACGCCAGGGTCGTCCCGCCGTGGGACCACTGGCCGCGGGCGAAGCGCTCGACCCACAGCTCACAGCTCGCGTCGGCGTGGGCCGTCGGCGGGGCGTCGAGGCAGGCGTCGCTCACCGTGCTCTGGCTGTACCAGCGCGAGACGCCGCCGCAGACCTGCACGTCGCGCGAGTCGTCGCGGATGGCGAGGGTCCGCCAGCCGCCGTCGTCGGCGCCGATCGTCGTCCAGCTCGCGCCGCCGTCGGCGGAGAAGCGGAAGCGGAAGCGGTAGTCTCCGCGGTCTGCCAGGCTCATCAGCTGGGACAGGTTCCAGCGGAAGCGGAAGTCGTGCCCCTCGAGGCCGTCGAAGCCGAGGGCGATGCGCTCGGGGGTGGCGAGGGGGCCGCCGGGGCCGCCGAGATCGGTCTCGACCTCGGCGAGGACGGCGCTCGACGGCGCGCCCGAGTCGGTCACGCCCGCGACCCACACGTCGGCCGTGATGACCATGCAGTCGTGGCCGAGGCCGGACTTCTCGAAGCGCGCCGGGTCGTCGAGGTCGCCGACCCAGTGGCAGTCGTGGGCGCGGTAGGCGCCGAAGTTGCCGGCCCAGCCGACGGTGGCGGGCTGGGGGCAGCTCGCCGGCGCCGTGCCGGTCGGGAAGAGGGCGCAGGTCTCGCTCGCGGCCACGGCGAAGTGGCGGTTGGCCGCGTCGCCGAGCCAGCTCGCGCCGCCGTCGCCGGAGAAGCGGAAGCGGTAGGCGAAGAGCCCATCGGCGATCTGGTAGTCGTAGATCGACCAGCGCAGCTCGCCGAGGCGGAAGCTGTAGACGAAGTCGTGGCCCTCCTGGCGCTCGAAGCGCGGGGTCACGACGCCCCAGCCGTCGGGGCCGTCGCCGCTCAGCGCGTCGGTGATCACCTCGGCGGTCAGGGCCTTCGCGGCCTGGCGCGCGGCGTCGAGCGAGTCGTAGCGCTGGTCGGTGAGCCCGGGGGCCCAGACGCGCGCCTCGACCCAGCTCGCCTTCGGCATCCCCTGCCAGCTGTCCCAGTAGTAGGCGACCGGGACGTCGCCGTGATGCTCGGCGACCCGGGCGAAGGTCACGAAGTCGTGGCCGCCGACCCAGCCGGGCGTCGGGGCGACCGCCGCGCCGCCGATCTCGAGCCGGTGGTTGGCGCCGTAGTTGCTGTCCCACGCCACGCAGCCCTGGTTGTCCTCGCCGCGGAACCACAGCTCGACCGCCGTGGCGTCGTCGGGCACCTGGAGCAGCGGCGCGACCACGGTGGTGTCGAAGCGGTCGTCTCCGAAGAGCGGGGCCTCGCCGGTCTCGCCGCTCGGCTCGAAGCGCCAGCTCGCGTAGGCGCCCCAGGCGCGCGCGCCGTTGTGGTAGTTCTCGCAGGCGGCGACGCGGGCGGGGTCGTACGCGATCTCGAGGAGGCCGCCCCGGACGAGGTCGCCGTCGAGGTGCTGCGGCCCGTCGCCGTCGAAGGTGGCGGTCGCGCGGCCGGTGGGGGCGCCGACGTCGAAGACGTAGTTGCGGCCGAAGTCGCTGTCCCAGGCGACGCAGCCGGTGGCGTCGCGGTTCTCGAACCAGAGGGTCAGCGCGCCGACGCTCGCCGGGACCTCGAGGGCGCCGCTCATCAGCCCGTCGTCGCCGGTGACGAGGCGCAGCTCGACCGGGGCGGCGGTGTCGAGCCGGTACCATGCCGTCAGGGTCCAGGTCGGCCGGGTCCCGTCGACGGAGCGGCAGGTCGTGAGGCGGGTCGGGTCGTAGACCACCTTCAGCGTGCCGCCGGCGAGGACCTCGGCCCCGTTGGTCTCCTCGGTCCAGTCGCCGCGGAAGACGATGGCGGCGTCGGAGCCGCCCAGCGCGGCCGCGACGGTGTCGAGCGCGATCGGCGCCGGGGCGGCCGGCGCGCTCGGCGTCGGATCGCCCGCGCAGCCGACGGCGAGGGGCGTGAGAGCGAGGAGCGAGCCCAGGAGCAGCGAACGCATCGTCCACCTCCGGACGGCGGGGGCCGCCATCCACACGAGCAGGGGTAACTCAGTGGCGAGTCACTAACGCCGCGCGCAGCCGGAAGTCAACGGGAGAGGTTGAATGTCGTTCGCTTTTCTCGCCGCGCGATCGCCCCGCCGGTCCGCGGCGAGGTGAAGATCGCGTTCCCAGCTCACCGATCGCGAGGTTCGTCGTCGGATCACCCCCGGACGGTGGCAGCCGTCGACGGCATTGCCTATTCTCGGGGAATCGCGAGGGAGGAGAGGGATATGGCTTTCTGGGGTCGAGGGCACGACCATATCGGCAACTTCAACTTCAAGATCGAGCTCGAGGGGTTGACCTGCGCGGCCTTCCGGAACTGCGAGGGGATCGGCTCGGAGACCGAGATCATCGAGTTCGGCGGCGCCACCGACCAGGTCCGCAAGAAGCGGCCCGGCCGGCACAAGTACACCGACATCACGCTCAAGCGCGGCTGGACCGAGAACGACGAGCTGTGGGACTGGCGCCAGTCGGTGATCAACGGCAACGCCGACCGCCGCTCCGGCTCGATCATCATCTGCTCCGACGACGGCTCGGAGATCTGCCGCTACAACTTCTACGACGCCTGGCCCACCAAGTACGGGGGCTTCAACCAGGACGGCAAGGGCAGCGACGTCAACGTCGAGGAGATCACCCTCACCGTGGAGCGCCTCGAGCGCGGCTGACGCGCTCTCCTCGCCGCTGCGCCGGGGGCCCGACGCGTCCGGTGCGGCTCGGCCCCCCCCGTCTCCCGGGAGCCTCCGCCCACGCGATCCGAGCCAGCCAGGACCGCGGCGACGGCGCGAGCGTCGGATTTGTGCGGTGCACGGCCGAGGGGGCTTCACCGCGAGGTTGCCTTGTCGACGAGGGTTCACTAGCGTTTGCCCAGCATGGTCGCCGGCTCACGAGCCACACGCCGCGGCGTCCGCGGCGCCGATTCCGCTCAACGCGCCGCGCGGCGTGAGGGCCGCCGTCCGCGCGCCTCCCTGCTGGCGGCGCTCGGGCTGCTCGCCGCGCTGGCCGGGGCCGGCTGCGAGGCGTCGTCCTCGGGCAAGACCTCGTGCCTCTCGGACATCGACTGCGAGCCGTGGCAGGGCTGCTCCGCCGAGGGGGTCTGCGTCTCCGGCGACGACGAGTGCCGCGCCACCGACGAGTGCCCCCGGCTCGCCCCCGCGGCCTGCGCCAGCGCCGACGTCACCTGCCGCGGCGGCCAGTGCCGCTACGACCTCGACTGCCTGAGCCTCGGCGGGCTCGTCACCGGGCTCGAGGGGCGCGGCCTCACCATCCAGAACGGCGGCGAGCAGGTCGTCCTCGACGGCCCCGCCGCCTTCCAGTTCACGAGCCTCTACGGCCACAGCGACAGCTACGAAGTCACCATCGTCAAGCAGCCGACGAACCCCGGCCAGGTCTGCATCGTCACCGGCGGCTTCGGGCGCTTCAACGTCTCCGACGTCGCCGACGTGCGCGTCGCGTGCAGCTTCCTCCAGGAGGACCGCGACGGCGACGGCGTCTGTGACGGCGCCACCCTCGCCGACGGCTGCTTCAACTTCCTCGACAACTGCCCCGAGGTCTCCAACCCCACCCAGACCGACAGCGACCGCGACGACGTGGGCGACGCCTGCGACAAGTGCACCGACCGCGACGGCGACGGCTACGGGCGGCCGGGGCTCGACCAGAGCGGCTGCCCGTCGGCCGGCGACGACTGCGACGACGACGAGGCGAGCTCGCACCCCGATCAGATCGAGCGCTGCGGCGACGAGATCGACAACGACTGCAACGGCGAGACCGACGAGGCGGGCTGCCAGAAGCCCTACGTCGCGCCCCACGCGGTCGCCGACAGCTACCTCTTCGACGAGGACCAGCCCGTCGTCGACCTCGAGGTGCTGAAGAACGACACGGTCTGGGACGACCCCTCGGCCGCGCTCGTCATCACCGGCACCACCGCGCCGAGCGCCAACGGCACCGTCGTCATCGCGCCCGGCGGCGGGAGCCTCCGCTACACCCCGCGCCCCGACTACAACGGCGAGGAGACCTTCGCCTACTCGGTCTCCGACGGCGCCGGCGGCCTGTCGAGCGCCACGGTCACCATCTCGCTGCGCGCCGTCAACGACCCGCCGACCGCCAACCCCGACAGCTTCACCCTGCCCGAGGACACCCCGGTCGCGACCCTCGACGTGCTCGGCAACGACTCCGCCGCCCCCGACGACGGCGAGCCCCTCTCGCTCGTCGCCATCGGCCAGACCTCGGCCGGCGGCACCGCCCAGCTCCTCCTCGGCGGCAACGTCCAGTACCGGCCGGCCAAGGACTTCGTCGGCGTCGAGACCTTCATCTACATCCTCTCCGACGGCCGCGAGAACAGCACGGCCGTCGGTCAGGTGACCATCACCATCACGCCGGTCAACGACGTCCCCTTCCTCGTCACCTCGCTCGCCGACCAGGTCGTCTCGGAGGACGCCGAGTGGAGCTGGACCGTCCCCGAGGGCGTCTTCGGCGACGTCGACCTGGGCGACATCCTCACCCTCAGCGCGACGCTCCCCGACGGCGCGCCGCTGCCCGGGTGGCTGAGCTTCGACGTCGGCGACCGGACCCTCAGCGGCGTCCCCACCAACGACGACGTCGGCCAGCTGCTCGTCGACATCCGCGCCACCGATCTCGGCGGCGCCTCGGTCGGCGACGTGTTCCAGCTCACCGTCGTCAACACCAACGACGCCCCGACCGTCGCCGCCGCGCTCAGCCCCCAGACCGCGGTCGAGGGCACCCCGTGGACCTTCGTCGTCCCGGCGACGACCTTCGCCGACGTCGACGCCGGCGACACCATGACCTACCGGGCCACCCGCGGCGACGGGACGTCGCTCCCCGCGTGGCTGACCTTCGACCGCACCACGCGGACCTTCAGCGGCACGCCGCGGAACGCCGACGTCGGGCCGGTCCTCCTCGCCGTCATCGCCACCGACCGCGAAGGGGCCACGGTCATCGCGCCCTTCGACCTCCTCGTCCGCAACATCAACCAGACCCCGACCCTGGCGCACCCGCTGGCGGATCGCGAGGCCATCGAGGACGCGCCGTTCTCCTTCGTCGTCCCCAGCGACACCTTCACCGACCCCGACCCCGGCGACGAGACGCTGACGTTCTCCGCCCGACGCGCCGACGGCAGCGCGCTGCCGGCCTGGCTCTCCTTCTCCCCGGCGATCCACGCCTTCACCGGCACGCCGCGCAACGCCGACGTCGGCGTCTTCTCGGTCGCCGTGATCGCCACCGACAGCGCCGGCGCCACCGCCAGCGACGTCTTCCAGCTCACCGTCCGCAACACCAACGATCCGCCGACGGTCGCGGTCCCCCTCACCAACCGCAGCGTGAACGAGGGGGTCTCCTTCTCGTGGAGCCTGCCAGCCGCGACCTTCTCCGACCCCGACGTGGGCGACACCCTCAGCTTCAGCGCCAGCGGCCCGGGCGGCGCGGCGCTCCCCGCCTGGCTCGGCTTCGACGTGGCGCAGGGGCTCCTCCAGGGGCTCCCGGGCAACGCCGCGGTGGGCGACCACACCGTCGTCATCACCGCGCGCGACGTCGCCGGCGCCGCGGTCAGCGCCTCCTTCGTGCTCCACGTCGTCAACGTCAACGCCGCGCCGGTCGTGGCCGTCCCGCTCCCGGACGTGGCCGCGACCGAGGACGAGGCCTTCACCCGCGTCGTCCCGGTCGGGACCTTCTTCGACGAGGATCCGGGGGACGCGCTGCACCTGTCCGCCGCCCTCACCGCCGGCGGCGCGCTGCCGGGCTGGCTCGACTTCGACCCGACCACCGGGACCTTCTCCGGGACGCCGACCAACGACGACGTCGGGACCCTCGTCGTCGGCGTCACCGCGACCGACCTCGCGGGCGCCTCGGTCACCGACCTGTTCACGCTCACGGTCGCCAACACCAACGACCCGCCCCAGGTCGCCGCCGCCATCGCCGCGAGGACGAGCCCCGAGGACGTGGCGCTCACCTGGGTGCTGCCGGCCGCGGCCTTCAGCGACGTCGACCGCGGCGACGTCCTCACCTGGAGCGTCGCCCTCGCCGACGGCGGGGCGCTGCCGGGCTGGCTCGACTTCGACCCCGACGCGCGGCTCCTCGCCGGGACGCCCACGAACGACGCGGTCGGCGTGGCCACGCTGCGGGTCACCGTGACCGACCTCGCCGGGGCGAGCGCCCACACCGACGTCGACCTGACCATCCAGAACGTCAACGACCCGCCGCAGGTGCTCGGCACCCTCGACACCGCCGCGGCGACCGAGGACGCGGCCTTCAGCTGGGTGCTGCCGGCCGGCGTCGTGGTCGACGTGGACCCCGGCGACACCCTGGCGTTCTCGGCCACCCGCGCCGACGGCGGGCCGCTGCCGGGGTGGCTGGCCTTCGACCCCGCCGCGCGCAAGCTCTCCGGGACCCCGCGGAACGCCGACGTCGGCACCGTGGTGCTGACCCTGAAGGCGGTCGACGTGGCGGGCGCGACGGCGTCGGTGACCCTGCCGATCACGGTCGTCAACACCAACGACCACCCGGTCGTGGTGACGCCCATCGCCGACAGGACCGTCACGGCGCGCTCGGGCTTCGCCTTCTTCATCCCGCCGAGCGCCTTCGCCGACCCGGACGTGGGCGACACCCTGAGCTACTTCGTCACCCTCGACGGCGAGGACGGGCTCCCGGGCTTCGTCACCTTCGATGCGCCCGAGCGCGTCTTCTTCGGCACCCCGGCCGACGCCGACGTCGGCGACTACGCGCTCCGCATCACCGCGACCGACCAGGGCGGGCTCGCGGTGGCGTCGGTCTTCCACCTCATCGTCGCGCCGGCCCCCGCCGGCGACCTGGTGGTCGCGCACCCGATCATCGACCAGCAGGCCACCGAGGAGGTCGAGCTGACGCTGGTCCTCGCCGCCGACACCTTCACCGGGGGCCAGCCGCCGATCACGCTCGCGGCCGACCGCTCCGACGGGGACCCGCTGCCGAGCTGGCTCAGCTTCGACCCGGCGAGCCGGACCTTCTCCGGCACCCCGGGCAACGACGACGTCGGGACGCTGCTCGTCCGGGTGACCGCGACCGACACGGCCGACAACCGCCTCGCCGACGTCTTCGCCATCGAGGTGCTCGGTCAGAACGACGCCCCCGAGGTCGTCACGCCGCTCCCGGGTCAGGTCGCCCTCGAGGGGGATCCCTTCGTCCTCGCGGTGCCCGACGGGACCTTCGTCGACGTCGACGCGGGCGACGTGCTCACGCTCACCGCCTTCGTGCTCGTCGACGGCCAGCCGGTGGCGCTCCCGACGTGGTTGACCTTCTTCGGCGGGACCGGGCTCTTCGTCGGGACGCCGGACAACGACGCCGTCGGCGACCTGACGGTGCGGCTGGTCGCGACCGACCTCGAGGGCGCGACGGCGCACACCGACTTCGCGCTCCACGTCAACGACGCCAACGCGCCGCCGACCCTGACGGCGCCCTTCGGCCAGATCCCGGCGACCGAGGACGCCGAGCTGAGCTGGGCCCTGCCGGCGACGGCCTTCGTCGACCCCGATCCCAACGACGTCCTCACCTACACCGCCGACCGCCCCGACGGGGACCCGCTGCCGAGCTGGCTCACCTTCGACCCCGCGGCGCGCACCCTCGTCGGCATCCCGCGGAACGAGGACGTAGGCGTCCTGAGCGTGCGCCTGACGGCGACCGACCGGGCCGGCGCGGCGGCGAGCGGGCTCCTGCGGGTGGCCGTCGCCAACACCAACGACCCGCCCGAGGCGGTCGGGAGCGTCCCGGCGCTGCACGCGGCGCAGGGGATCCCGTTCTCGGCGGTGCTCTCGACCACCATCTTCACCGACCCCGATCCGAACGACGTCCTGACCTGGTCGCTCACGGCGGAGGCCGCGGACGGCGGGGCGCTGGCGATGCCGGCGTGGCTCGAGGCGGCGGCGGGGCCCCCGGTGGTGCTGGCGGGGACGCCCGGAAACGCCGACGTCGGCACGCTGCGGCTCCGGGTGCGCGTCACCGACGCGAGCGGCGCGAGCGCGAGCCAGCTCGTGCAGGTCGAGGTCGCCCAGGTGAACGACCCGCCCCGGCTCGCCGCCCTCGTCGGGGACCGCGAGGCGGTGGAGGACGTGGCGTTCGCGCTCGCGCTGCCGGCCGGGACGTTCACCGACCCCGACCTCGACGACACGCTGACGCTCTCGGCCGAGCGGGCGGACGGGGCGCCGCTCCCCGGGTGGCTCGCCTTCGACGCGACGACGGCGACCCTCGCGGGGACGCCGACCAACGAGGACGTCGGCGCCGTCGGGCTCCGCGTCATCGCGACCGACGCGGCCGGGGCGACGGCCTCGGACGTCTTCACCCTGACGGTCCTGAACGTCAACGACCCGCCGCTCGTGGTGGAGACGCCCGACCCGCAGGTGGCGACCGAGGGCGTGGGCTTCGCCTGGGTGATCCCGGGGGCGACCTTCTTCGACCCCGATCCGGGGGAGGTGCTCACGTGGACGGTCACCCAGGCCGGCGGGGCGCCTCTGCCGGCGTGGCTCGCCTTCGACGCGGGCGCGCTGCTCGTCGCGGGGACCCCGGGGGACGGCGACGCGGGGACGCTCACGCTGCGCGTGACGGTGACGGACCTTGCGCTGGCGGCGGCGTCGGTGGAGGTGGAGCTCACCGTCACCGCGGTCAACGACCCGCCGCGGGTGGCGATCCCGCTGCCCGACCGCGAGGCGACCGAGGACGAGGCGTTCACCTTCACGATCGCCGCCGGGAGCTTCGTCGACCCCGACGTGGACGACACGGTCGTGCTGACGGCGCACGCGCTCGACGGCGGGCCGCTCCCGGGGTGGCTCGCCTTCGACGGCGTGACCTTCTCGGGGACGCCGACGAACGCCGACGTCGGGACCCTGGCCGTCGAGGTGACGGCGACCGACGCGGCCGGTGAGCACGCCTCCGACGTCTTCCTGGTGACCGTCGCCAACGTGAACGACGCGCCGCAGGTCGCCGGGAGCGTGGACGACCAGCAGGCCAGCGTCGGCGCGACCTGGGCCTACGTGCTGCCCGCCGGCCTCTTCGTCGAGGTCGACCCGGGGGACACCGTGACGCTCGGCGCCGCGCGCGCGAGCGGCGAGGCGCTGCCGGCGTGGCTGACCTTCTACCCGGCGAGCGGGCTCTTCCTCGGCACCCCGGGGACCTTCGACGTCGGCGCGCTGACGGTGCGCGTGACGGCGACGGACGGGGCCGGGGCGACGGCGGCGGTCGACTTCCCGCTGACCGTCGTCGGCGACGCCGTGACGCCGGTCGCGGACACGCGGGCGCCGCGGGTCCTCTCCCACGAGCCGCCCGACGGCGCCGTGATGGCGCGCTCCGAGCGGGTGCTCCTCCGCTTCGACGAGCCGATCGCGCCGGCGACCCTGGCCGCGGGCGCGCAGGTCTTCGACGTCGCGGCCGAGCCGGTCCCCGGGACCTGGGAGGCCGTCGACGGGGCGTGGGTCTTCGCGCCCACGTCGGCCCTCGGCGCGGGGGACTACACGGTCTTCGTCGGGGCGGGGGTCACCGACCTCGCGGGCAACGGCCTCGACGAGGCCGGCTCGGACAACGCCTTCACCTTCGAGGTCGCGCCCGCCTTCGCGAGCCCGGCCTGGCGCGCGGCGACGCCGCACGTCCCGGCGCGGGTCCTGGACGTGGCGGTGGCGACGTCCGGCTCGGACCTCACGGCGCTGTGGCTCGAGGGGCGCGGCGACAACGCCCTCCACCTCGCCTACCGGCGCTCGGTCAACGGCGGCGCCTCGTGGGGCGCG
>SBGO01000541.1 GCA_006226565.1 Deltaproteobacteria bacterium
GGGAGCCGGGTCGGCGTGCGCCGCGGTCCCCCCGAGGGCGACGAGGGCCAGGGCGGCGGCGGCGGCGAAGGCCCGGAGGCCCGCCCGACGCGGGCGGTCGTCAGCGAGAGCGATCCAGCGAGTCATGTGCGGTGCGACCCGATCTCACGGGCGGCGCGCCCGGTCCCGATCGGGGGAACGCACCTACCCCAGCCGCGTTCGGAGCGGGGCGAGCGAATTGACGCATCCCCGTGGTCAATTGCCGCAGCCCCTCCCGCCTAGCGCACCGCCAGGCCGTAGAGCGGGGGCGGCGTCACGCCGAGGTAGGGGACGCACACCGGGGTGTCTGCGGTGTCCCGCCAGACCCGCTTGTCGAAGTAGTCGACGCCGCAGACCTCGCCACCCGAGGGGTCGATCCACCCCTCGATCTCGTTCCAGTCGCTGTCGCAGACCCAGCCGGGGTTGCTCGAGGCCGGCACGAAGCAGACCGGGATGAGCGCGCTCGCGGCCGTCGCCCCGGCGATGTAGTAGCCCGCGCGCACCTGCTCGCCGCCGTCGAGGTCGAGCGCCATCGCCGGGTAGCCCGTGTTGGAGGTGTACCGCCCGCCGCCCCAGACCGTGGCCGGCGTGACGGTGCGGCTCACCGCGGTCCCGCGGGTGAAGTTGTCGATGCGGACCTCGGAGAAGCTGACACCGGTGAGGTCCACCCCGTACGCCGTCCCGAGCACCGGCGGGCCGACCGCCCCGAAGCGCGACAGGCCGGCGACGCGCCGCTCGGTGTCGGTCGGCGTGGACGCGTCCACGATGAGCCCGTACGTCCAGCCCCCGTCGCCCGGGGTCATGTCGCACCACACCTCGAAGGACGAGATGAGCCCGGCCCCGTCGGGGTCGATGCGGTAGACGCCGCTCGTCGCGCCCGGGCTCGCCGCGAGGATGGCCGCGCAGCTCGTCCCGTCGGCCGCCGGGGGCGCCGGGCTCGGCGTGTAGGGCCCCTTGACCCAGGCCACGCCATCGCCCCACGCGCCGCTCCGCGTGTAGCACGCGCCGACGTCGGTGTAGTACCAGATGACCTCGCCGCCGCACGCGCCGAAGGTGTCCCAGGAGCTCGCGCCGACGGTGGTCCAGTCCTGGAGCGCCGTCGTCCACGACGTCGCGAACCAGCGGTCGGCGCACTGGACGAGGGTCGCCTCGTCGGTCTGGTCGCCGATGAACGGGGCGCTGTCCTGGAAGTAGCTCGTGGCGGAGACGCAGCTCACGCGCATCACGCCGCCGCCGGTGCCGTCGAGGAGGAGGTTGATGACGGCGTCGGAGAGCTTCGCCGAGCTGCCCTGGGCCGGGCTCGTCAGCGTCCCGACGGCGGCGGTGGTGCGCAGCGTGTCCGTGCCGACGTCGCGCGAGACGAGGGTCCAGCCCCCGCCGTCGGTCGTCATGTCGCAGTACGCGAGGAACGCGACCGCGCCGGTGTTCGGGCCGTCGGGGTCGATCCCGTAGAGGCCGTCGGTGGTCCCGCCGCCGGCGAGGAAGATGGCCTGGCAGCTCGGCATGGTGCAGTCGACCTGGCCGACGGCGCAGCCGCCGATCGCGGCGCACGTCGTCCCGTCGCCGACGTAGCCGGTGTCGCAGGTGCAGACGTAGCTCCCGGCGGTGTTCGTGCAGCTCGCGTGGAGGGCGCAGGTGGCGGTCCCGTCCGCGCACTCGTTGACGTCGACGCAGGTCCCGCCGTCGTCGACGAAGCCGTCGGCGCAGGCGCAGCTGTACGATCCGGGCGTGTTCGTGCAGGTCGTGTTCGCCCCGCACACCCCGGGCGTCTCGACGCACTCGTCCACGTCGACGCAGGTGACGCCGTCGACGTCGAAGGCGTAGCCGGTGTCGCACACGCAGGCCGCGCTGCCCGCCGCCTCGACGCAGCTCGCGTGATCGCCGCACGGCCCGAGCTCCGCGCAGGTGCTCGGCGCCGCGCCGAGGGCGTGGGAAGCGTGCGCGAAGGCGAGCGGGCCGTAGGGCTGCTCGGCGGTCCCGGGGGCGGCGCTCGCGGTGTAGCGCGTCGACACGCCGGCGTTCGCGCCCTGGCCGTCGAGCGGGTGCTGCGAGCAGGTCGCGAGGTCGACGTCGACGTCCACGAAGGGATAGACGGCGCCGGCGGGGATGGCCTGCCCCGGCAGGGCGTCCGGCCCGTCGCTCGCGGAGGCCCGGGTCGCGAGCGTGCAGCCGCTCAGGTCGGCGTCGCCGACGCCGATCGCCACGTTCCAGTAGCGCTTCGAGTAGCCCGGGAGGGCCTCGGCCCCGTGGTAGCCGGCGACCTGGAAGAGCGCCGGCGCGAGCGCCCCGAACGTCACGCCCGTCCAGGTCGCGCCCTGGCGGAAGTTCCCGAGGGCGGCGGCGGGATCGATGACGATCTCGTCGTCCGCCGTCGCGCCGCAGCTCACGACGAGGTCGTCGAGGTAGAGCCAGGTGTCGACGGGCTCGCCCGCGATCCCGGCCGCGCACGCCAGCGCGAAGACGAGGGTCCGCGCCCGCTGCCCGTCGGCGTCGTGGAGGAGCGTGATGTCCACGCAGCCCCCGGCGCCGTCGTCGCGGCAGCAGTCGAGCTTCGCCGAGCAGAAGAGGTCGTCGAAGGTCACGGCCACGTCGAAGAAGCCCTGCTGCGCCGGCCGCATCACGGTGACGTCGAAGGTCACGGCCACGTCCGCGTTCGGCAGGCACGTCACGGTGCGCGACATCAGCCCCGGCTCGCGGATCGCCAGGGCGCCGGCGGGCGCCGCCTCCCCGTAGCCGTCGGTGGCCGCCGTGAGGGTCGGCGGGTCGGCGTAGACGCCCACGAGCGCGAGCTCGACGGTGTTGACGTTGGCGCCGCCGGTGGGGTCGGCGTCGCAGGGGCCGACGTAGCCGAGCGAGCCCGCGCCGTCGCCGTAGCGACTCGAGCTGAGGCGCGCGTCCGACACGGTCTGCGACGCGCCGTTGACGACGCGCAGGTCCCAGATCGCGTCCCCGACGCCGGCGAGGGACAGCGGCGACACCGCCACGGCCACCGAGGGGCCCTGCCCTGCCCAGTCCGTGCCGACGGGCGCGCCGCAACCCACCGCGACGGCTCCCAGGATGACGCTCGTGCTCAGCGCGCCGAATCCCTTCATGATCTGCCCCGCACATCGAAACGATCGCCGGGCGATGATGCGACGCAACAGAGGCGGCGACAATCCCCGAAACACGCACGCGGTCGATTTCGCGACCGCGCGGTCAGGGTGTGCACGACGTCGGGGTCTGCGGCGCTCTGCCCGCCCCGGTGCGGGTCAGCCGCGCGGCGCGAGCCCGGCGGCGAGCCCGCGGACGGCCTCGCGGACGATCGCCTCGGGGTCGACGGCGTCAGCCTCGAAGAAGGCCTGGGTCACGACGCCGATGACGGTGCCGACCATGTGGGCGGCGACCGCCGCGACGTCGCAGTCCGCGTGGATCTCGCCCGTCTCCTGCCCGTGGCGGACGAGGCTCGCCGAGTGCTCGCGCCAGCGCGCGTAGAGCGCCGCGTTCTTGGCCGCCGCTCGCGGGTCGTCGGGGAGCCGCCCCCAGAAGGAGAGCAGCACCCGCGCCGCCTCGGGCTTGGCGAGGAAGCCGCGCACCATGCCCCCGACCGCGGCCTCGAGCTTCTCCACCAGCGTCGAGCCGGCGTGGACCGAGGTCATCATCGCCTCGTGGATCTCGGCGATGGCGTCGTCGAGCAGGGCGTAGACGATCTCGTCCTTGTTCGCGAAGTGGTAGGTGATGACGCCGCGGGTGAAGGCGAGCTCGCTCTCGAGGGTCCCGAAGGTGAGCGCGCCGACGCCCCGCTCGGCGACGATGCGCCGGGCGGCGCGCAGGATCTGCCCGCGCCGGAGGTCGCGGACGGTCTCGACCTCACGCATGGGCGACCCGCCTGGGCGGCGCCTCGGCGGAGGCGGCCGCGCCCGGCTCGGCCGGGCTCACCTTCAGCGACGGCCCGTTCTGGACCAGGATGTCGCGGGTCCCGCAGCCGAGGACCGCCTTGGCCGCGTCGATGCCCGACATGGTGGCGCCGAGGACGCCGTGCCCGGCGGCCGTGCTCGCCCCGCACAGGAAGAGCCCGTCGATGCCCGAGCGCGCCTGGTAGGCGAAGGGCCCGATCTGTCCGAGCCGCTTCTCGATGCCGTAGAGGTTGCCGCCGGTCGCCGCGACGTAGTGCTCGTTGGTCAGCGGGGTGCCGAGCTCGGCGAAGACGACCTTGTCGGAGAGCCCCGGGACCGCGCGGTCGAGGGTGCGCAGGAGCTTCTTCGTCAGCTCCTCCTTCATCGCCGCGTAGTCCGCCGGGCGCGCGCCGAAGCGCGTGTCGGCCCACTTGGAGAACGCCCCGTAGTCGACGAAGGAGAACGCCTCCATGGTGTGGTGGCCGTCCTTGCCGATCTTGCTCGGGTCCTTGAGGGTCGTGACCGTCAGGAAGCCCCCGGGCAGCTCGGCCCCGCTGCGCGGCGGCGACAGCAGCGCGTCGATGTCCGGCGTCTTGGAGAACCAGAGGTTGCCCGAGGTGAGCCCGGCGGCGCGGACGTCCATGTCGACGGCCAGGAAGAGCGAGATGGCGCTGCCCGAGATGGTCGTCTTCTTCACCCGCCGGCGGAGCTTGGCCGGGACGTCCTCGGGCGCCATCAGGCGGTCGAAGGTCACGACCGGGTCGGCGTTCGAGATGACGCGGGCGGCGCGGAGCTCGGTCCCGTCGGCGAGGCGGACGCCGACGACCTTGCGCGCGCTGCCGCTCCCCTCGACCAGGATGCGCGCGACCGGCGTCTGGAGCCGCACCTCACCGCCGGCTCGCTTGAGGGCGCGGTTGAAGGCCCGCGGGATGGCGAAGCCGCCGCCCTTGGGGAAGTAGCCGCCGCCGAAGTAGTGATGCTGCACGAGCGCGTGCAGCACGGCCGGCGCGCGCGACGGGATCATCCCGTGATCCCCGGCCTGCATCGACAGGATGGCGCGCGCCACCGGGTCCTTCACGCCGTGGCGATCGAGCATCTTCGCGAGCGTGATCGGCAGGTGCGAGAGCAGCGTGCGCGCGTACCACGGGGTCGTGAGCTTCTGGAGGCCGCGCCGCCTGCCGATCCCCTCGACCTGCTCGCCGATCCGCTGCACCGCGTCGAGGTAGCGGTGGATGCCGCGGGCGTCGTGGGGGAAGCGGTCGGCCAGCTTGGCGGCGAAGCGCTCGCGCCCCTTGGGGATGCCGAACTCGACGTCGCCGATGAGGACGCGGTCGAAGGCCTCGGGGTCGAGCTCGAGGAACTCGAGGTCGCCGGACACGCCGAGCCCCTCGTAGATGCGGCGCATCCGGCCGCCCTCGCCCATCTCGCCGACGTAGTGGACGCCGGGGCTGAAGCGGTAGCCGCCGAGGGTGAAGGAGTGGCACCACCCGCCGGGGACGTCGTGCTGCTCGAGCACGATGACCTTCTGCCCGGCCTGCGCCAGCGCCACCGCCGCCGCCATGCCGCCCGCACCCGAGCCGATCACCAGGGTATCCGCGTCCATCTCGTGTCCTCCGGGGCGCGCCGTGACGGGGCGCCGGGCCGTGTGTCGGAGGAGGATTTATAACACCCGTTATTTCAACACAACAGGCAGCACGTTTTTCTTACGCGCGCCGCAAATGCGAAGCGGCCCGCCTCCCTCGTCGGATGTGAGGGAGACGGGCCGCTTCGAGACGTCCTATCGCAGTCGCGAGGGCGGCCCGGGGCGGCCCTCGCGCGCGCGCTCAGATCACGGCGTGCACCAGCGGCCGAGGTCGGTGAACACGTTGGTGCCGAGGTTGTCCCAGGCGCTCGCGTCGAAGGCGTCGGTCCCGTCGGTGTCGCCGGTGGTCGTCCCGCAGACGCGGCTCAGCGTCACGTTGATCGCAAAGTTCGCCGAGGTGCCGACCTGACCGATGAAGTCGAGGGTCGTGCCCTCGCACACCAGCTCCAGCGGGTCGTTGCCGTTGAAGCCCATCACCGCGCCCCCGTTCAGCATGTTGCACACCGACGGATCCACGACGTTCTGCTGCGAGTGGCACAGGACGAAGGTGCTGTGCGGGGCGATGACCCCGACGAGCGGCAGCGACGACGTCGGGGGCACCGAGCCCCCGTTGTGCTGGTTGATGACGCAGGCCGTGAGGTCCACGGGCGCCATGCCGGCGTTGTAGATCTCGAGGAACTTGTTGTTGCCGCCGTCAGGCTCGACGTACTCGCTGAAGAAGAGCGCCGGACCCGCCGGCGGGGCCACCGTCAGGACGCCTGCCTGGGCGGGGTCGTAGCTGAGCGGAGTGGGCGCGTCGGGCGGGGTCACGCCGTCCTTGTCGCAGTAGAGCCAGGTCTGGCCCCCGTCGCCGCTGAAGCGGAAGGCGTAGTCGTAGGTCCCCGGGGGGCCGGCGATGAGCGGCGCCATGTACTCGTCGTTGTTCTTCTCGTCGGCCGGGTCGGTCGGCGGCACGTAGGCGCCGTTCGGCCCGCCCATGGTCCAGACCCACGGGCCGGTGGCCGGGTCGCTGCCGGTCGGGCCGTAGCCCACGGCGGCGAGCACGCTCGCATGCGGGTCGTTCCCGGCCTGGTTCTGGTCGGTCAGCCCAGCGATGTAGACGCGGCCGTAGACCAGCTCGGCGGCGCCCGGCGTGAGGTTGAGGGTCTCGGGCCACTGCAGCCGGCAGAAGCCGACGTTCCAGGTGACCAGGCACACGTCGTTCGGCGCGCCCGGCGTGCCGAGGGTCCCGCCGCCGCCGTAGCTCGACGTCGCGAGGCACCAGCTCCCCGCGCCGTCGTTGCCCGTCTCGGCGCTCGCGCCGGTGACGACCACGTCGGGGTTCAGGCTGGTCGAGACGTCGGTCGTCGCCGGCCAGGTCCCGTCCCAGGCGATGTCGTCGAGGTCCTGGGCGCCGAGCCACGACAGCGCGATCTCGTCGCCCGCGGCGTCGAGCTGGAAGCCGGTCCACGCGTAGTCGACGTTGACGCCGCCGTTGGCGGCGAGGTTGGCGTTGGCGCCGAAGACGAAGTAGGCGCCCGGCTGCACGATGACGTCGCCGTCGACGATGAAGCTGTCGGTGTCGAGGTCGAACACCTCGAGCTGGTCGAGGTTCAGCGGGTCGGTCGTGGTGTTGAGGACCTCGAACCACTGACCCGCGGCGCCCCCGGACGGATCGGCGAAGTACTCGGTGATGACGAGGTCGCCGGTGTTCTCGGGGTAGCGCCAGGTGGTGCACGCGCCGCCGTTGCAGAAGGCGTCGCACGTCGTGTCGCTGGTCGGGTAGTCGCAGGTGTAGGCGTCGCCCGCCCCGGGGGTGCAGACCGGCGCGTCGGGCGCGGTCAGGACGTTGCCGTTGCAGCTCGCGACGGGCAGATCCGTGCAGGGGTTCGGCACGCAGGGGTTGTTGGAGAAGAGCAGCGTCAGGTCGTAGGTCGCCTTGGTGCCGGCGGCGGCGGACACGACGATGTAGTAGTCGGCGGTCGAGGGCGCGACGAAGGTCAGGTCGATGTCGGCGCTGCCGCTGTTGGTCCCGAGCTGGGTCGTGCCGTCGGCGGCGAAGAGCGTGACGGCCAGCTCGGTGCCGCTCGCGAAGGTCGGCTCGACGAGCAGGTCGACGCCGGCGCCGGCCCCGAGGCTGACCTTGTACCAGTCGGCGTCGCCGTCGCAGAGGACGAGCCCGGTCGCGGCGATGTCGGTCGTGAGCTCCGCGGCGTCGACCGCGCTGTCGTTGGGCTCGTAGACGTCGCCGACGCAGCCGTCGACGCAGGCCTTGGCGTCGCCGCAGACCTCGAACGGCGCGGTGCAGTCGCCGTCGCCCAGGCACTCGACGCAGGTGGCGGTGTCGGCGTCGCAGCGCCCGGTGGTCGTGGTGCAGTCGGTCTCGGTCGCGGTCCCGTAGTCACAGGCGGTGGTGCCGTCGCCGTTCACGGTGCAGGCGCCCGGGTTGGCGTAGGTGCTGAGCGTGTCGCCGGCGCAGGCGTCCGGCGGCGTCGTGCACGGGTTGGGGTCACAGGGGTTGGTGACCGTGATCTGCCCGGCGTCGGCGACGGCGAAGCCGTCCTCGGAGCCGTCGTGCCCGACGCCCTTGCCGAGGTCGCAGTAGGTCCAGGTGCGCCCGAAGTCGCCGCTGACGCGGAAGCCCAGCAGGTAGGCGCCCGGAACGGCCGGCGCGGTCAGGTTGGCCGTCCACTCGTCGTTGTTCTCCTCGAAGGAGGGCGAGCCCGTGCCGTAGGTCGCGTTCAGGTCGGCGCTGACCCAGGTCCAGGTCGACGGGTCGTTGAGGGTGTCGTTGTCGTCGGCCGGCGGGGCGCTGACGGCGAAGGCGGCGCGAACGAGCGGCGAGGCGTCGTTGGCGGTCTTGTCGACGTCGGTGAGCCCGGCGACGTAGTAGCGGCCGTAGGCGTCGAAGGCCTCGACCGGCGCGACCGAGGCGGCGTCGGGGTACTGCAGGCGGCACCAGCCCACGGAGAGCCAGCAGATGCCGTTGTCGGCGCCCGGCGTGCCGAGGTTGTTGGCGTCGTAGCTGGCCGTGCCCCAGCACCAGTCGTGGGCGTCGCCGTTGTCGGTCGCGGTGACGTGGAGCTGCGACGAGGCGCCGTTGCCGACGGACAGGTTCAGCCCGGTGTCGTCGTAGTCGACCTCGTCGATGACGGTGTCGCCGATCTTCAGGGTGATGACGTCGCCGCTGTTGGAGAGGCCGAAGCCGCTGGCGGTGACGAAGTCGACGTGGATGCCGCCGTTGGTGGCGTTGTCGTCGTTGACGCCGAAGACGGCGTAGGCGCCGGCGTCGACGATGAGGTCGACGTCGACGAGGGTGTTGCTGGCGTTGTCGGCGACGGTCAGCCCGCGCAGGTTGAGCTGGCTGGTCGAGACGTTCTTCACCTCGAACCACTCGCCGTTGGCGTCGCTGACGACGGCCGGGTTCGCCATGAACTCGGTGATGAGCAGGTCGCCGGCCTGGACGAAGCGCCAGTCGTGGCAGGCGCCCTCGGCGCAGAACTGGGCGCCGCAGTCGCTGCGGGCGTCCTCCGGGTAGGCGCAGGCCGCGCCGCCGTCGACGGTGCAGTTGCCGGTGGCGACGTAGCTGACGACCTCGTTGCCCTCGCAGACCGAGGCGGGCTGCGTCGTGCACGGGTTGGGGTTGCACGGGTCGTCGACGCAGGCGAGCGCCGCGAGGTCACAGACCTGGGTCGTGTCGGTGCAGTTCGTGGTGGTCGCCGTGCCGTAGTCGCAGCTGGCGGTGACGCCGCTGGCGGTGCAGGTGCCGGGGCTGGCGTAGACGCTCAGGACGTTGGCGTCGCAGCTGTTCGGAGGCGTGGTGCACGGGTTGGGCGAGCAGGGGTCGCTGACGACGGTGAGGTTGCCGGCGTTGTCGGCCTGGTAGCCGTTCTCGGAGCCGTCGAGCCCGTCGCCGGCGTCGGCATCGCAGTAGATCCAGGTCGCGCCGCCGTCGCCGCTGAAGCGGTAGGCGAAGTCGTAGCTGCCGGCTGCGCTCGGGACCGTGAAGGTACCCATGTACTCGTCGTTGGCGGCCTCGTCTCCGCCGTAGTCGGCGTTCGGGGTCGCGTCGGTCCAGTCGGTCCAGAGGTCGGGCCCCTCACCGTCGGCCCCGTAGCCGACCTGGCCGACGAGGAGCGGGTGCGCGAGGTTCTCGCTCGAGGCGTCGGTGATGCCGCCGACGTAGACGCGGCCGTAGACGGTGAAGTCGGTCCCGACGAGGACGGCCTCGTCGAGCGGCCACTGGAGGCGGCACCAGAGCCCGGTCAGGGCGCACGGGTCGTTCGCCGCGCCCGGCGTCCCGTGGTTGTCGTCGCTGTAGCCGGTGTACGCCGCGCACCAGTTGAGGACGTCGGTGTTGTCGTCGGCGGTGTGGGCCGGGTCGAGCTGCATCGAGGCGCCCGCGTCGAGCGGCCAGGCGTTGGTCCAGGCCACGTAGTCGATGACCTCGCCGTCGCGGCTCAGGCGCAGGGAGTCGCTGTCGTTGGAGAGCGACATGCCGCTGTAGACGTAGTCGACCTCGACGCCGCCGTTGGTGGCGGTGTCGTCGAGGCGGCCGAGGACGGCGTAGGCGCCGGGCTCGAGGACGACGTCGCCGCCGATGGTGAGCTCGTCGCTGCCGTCGTCGTCGACGTAGATGCCCCAGAGGTTCACCGCGACGTCGGCGACGTTCTTGACCTCGAACCACTCGCCCTTGCTGTCCACGACCACGGCCGGGTCGGGCATGATCTCGGTGATGACGAGGTCGCCGACGCCGGCGAGGCGCCAGGTGCGGCAGTCGCCGCGGACGCAGTAGCCGGTCGTGGTGGTGCAGTCGACGCGCCCGGCCTCGGAGAAGGTGCAGGCGGCGGTGCCGGTGGTGTCGTCGCAGGTCCCCGGCGCGGCGTAGCTGACCTTCTCGGTGCCCTCGCAGATGGAGTCGGGCGGGGTCGTGCAGGGGTTGGGGTTGCAGACGTCGTTGACGCAGGAGAGCGTGCCGGCGTCGCAGAAGTCGCCCTGGGCGACGCAGTCGGTCGAGCTCTGGAGGGTGTAGTCGCAGGTGGCCTGGCCGGCGGAGTCGCCGCAGGCGCCCGGGGTGCCGTAGAGCTCGAGGACGCCGCCGTTGCAGACGCTCGGCGGCGAGGTGCACGGGTTGGGGGAGCAGGGATCGGCGACGACCGTGGCGTGGCCGGCGTCGTCGGCGTGGTAGCCGTCGGCCGAGCCGTCCTTGGCGGTGCCGGCGTTGCGGTCGCAGGTGGTCCAGTTGGCGCCGGCGTCGAGGCTGAAGGCGAAGGCGAAGTCGAAGTCGCCGGTCGCCCCGAAGCTCGGGATGGTCGCCACGTACTCGTCGTTGTTCGGCTCGCCCTCGGCGCCGCCGTTCCAGCCGGCGTTCGGGGTCGCGTCGTACCAGCTCGTCCACGTCGCCGGGTCGGTCCCGGCGGCGCCGAAGCCGACGCGGCCGATGAGGTCGGCGTCGGTGTCGTTGCCGGTGGTGAGGTTCGTGAGGCCGGCGACGTAGACGCGGCCGTACACGTCCACCGCGGTGGCGGAGCCGACGGTGATGTCGAGCGGCCACTGCAGGCGGCACCAGTCGACGAAGGCCGGCGGCACGGTGGTGTCGGCGACGGTGGTGTCCTCGGCGGTGTCGGGCTCGACGGTGTCGGGGACCTCGGTGTCCGGCGCGACCGTGTCGGGCAGGATCGAGTCGACCTCGACGGTGTCGGGCACCTCGGTGTCCGGCACCTCGGTGTCGGCGACCAGGGTGTCGTCCTCTTCGGCCGTGTCCGTCGGGACATCCGGGAACATGACGTCGGCGTCCGCCGCGTCCGCGTCGGTCGTCGAGATGACCGAGCTGTCCCCGCACGAAGCCACCAGGAGCTGCGCCGTCACGAAGAGGGCCGCGCTGCCCACCGAAAGCATCCACCGTTGTTTCATCACAATCCCCTTGCTCCCGCGCGTGCTCATCGCGCGCGGCGCAGCTTACCAGCGGCTCCAGGTCGAGTGAATCAGTTCCGGCGCGGGCGAGCGGCGCCCGCCGGCCGTGCGTGACTCACAGCCGAGATTCGCTACGGCGGCCCCCGGTTCGCGCGGCCGTGACCCGCGCCGACGGCTCGTGCGCTGCGACAATGCACCGCACCCAAAGGGCGCCCTCAGGGCGTTCGCCGCGGGATCTACGCCGCGAGCAGCTCCTCGGCCCGGAGCCGGGCGAGGGCCATGATGGTGTGCTGCGGGTTGACCCCGAGGGTGGTCGGGATGGCGGAGGCGTCGGCGACCACGAGGCCCTCGTAGCCGTGCACGCGGCCTTGCGGGTCGCAGACGGCGCGGCGCGGGTCGGCGCCCATGGAGCAGCCGCCGAAGAGGTGGGTCATGATGGCAGTCCAGTCGCGCGGGTCGGTGGACGCCTGGGCGAGCTGCCCGAGCTGGTCGGGCGCGAGGCTGTAGGGCAGCCCGAAGACGCCGGGGAGGACGGCCTTGGCGCCGGCGGCGACGTGCATCCGGGCGAGGGTGTGGGCGCCGTGGCGCAGGCGCTCCATGTCGCGGCGGTTCATGTCGTAGAGGACGATGGGCTTGCCGCCAGGGCCGGAGAGCACGCGGCCGACCGTCTCGGCGCGGACGGCGACCGCCCACATGGCGAGGTGGCGGTAGTCGGCGACGCGGTCGATGAGCGCGTGGCCGGCGCCGCCGAGGCGCGAGGCGACGAGCTCGAGGGGGATGGCGAGGGTCTCGAGCTTGAGGCCGTCGGAGGCGCGCAGCGCCGTGCTCGACCAGCCCTGGGTGGCGCCGGAGTTCATGTCGACGGGCGCGTCGTACACGCCGAAGACGCCGACCCCGGGGTGGGCCCGGAAGCCGCGGCCGAGGGCGCGCGAGCGGACCCCCGAGCGGTGGAGCAGGACCGGCGAGTGGGTGACGGAGGCGGCGATGACGACGGCCTTCCGCGCGCGCACCCGGAAGCGCTTGCCGCGGCGGCCGCTGGCCGGGTGGACGAAGGCGCCGCTGACGCCGACCGCGCGGCGGCCGCGGAGGTCGACCCGGGCGACCGGGGCGCAGGACAGGAGCGTGGCGCCGGCGGCGAGGGCCTCGGGGATCCAGGTGACGTTGGTGGAGCGCTTGCGGTCGTGCTTGCAGCCCTGCATGCACGCGCCGCTGCCCGCGCAGTCGCGGATGGCGCGGTGCATCGCGTGGTCGTTGAAGCCGAGGGCGGCGCCGGCGCGGTCGGCGAGGAGGTTGCTGCGCCCGGCGGCCGCGGGCGGCGTCGGGCTGACGTGGAGCTCCTCCTCGATGGCGTCCTGGTGGCGCCACAGGGCGTCGGCGAGGCGGTCGGGCGCGGGGAAGCCGTGGGCGTCGCCCCACTCGCGGACGACCTCGCCGGGGGTGCGGATGGCGATGGCGCTGTTGATGACGGTGGTCCCGCCGACGAGGCGTGCCTGCACGATGGGCCAGAGGGCGCGCCCGAGGGCGAGGTTGAGGCCCCAGCCCTCGATCATGTCGCGCATGGTGCCGAACATCGACGCCGGGTAGTCGCCGGGGTCCCGCCACGGGCCGGCCTCGACCATCGCCACCGAGGCGCCGCCGCGGGCGAGGATGACGGCGGCGGCCGCGCCGCCGGCGCCGGTGCCGACGACGACGTAGTCGGCCTCGACCTCGAGCGGGCGGTCGAAGCGGGTGCCGGGCTGGAAGGCGAGGTGCGTCACGG
>SBGO01000022.1 GCA_006226565.1 Deltaproteobacteria bacterium
GGCCTTCACGCCGCTGGCGGTGCGCACGTGGCCGGCCGGGCAGGCCCAGCAGGTCCCGCCGTCGACGGCGTCGAAGAACGCGCCGCGCGGGCACAGGGCCTTCGCCTTCAGCGCGGCGGGGGCGAGGCTCGCGGCGAAGCGCGCGACGCACGCGCGGCTGTCGTCGATGGCGTAGGCGGTGCGCCCGTAGCCCGCGGGGCAGGCGTAGCACGCGCCGAGCACGCCGTTTCCGCCCTTGAGGTCCCAGATCTGGCCGCGGGGGCAGCCCTGGCCGATGCCGGTGTTCTTGCGCGTCCTGGTGGCCGGCTTCAGGTCCTCGCGCTCCGGCGACCGGCAGGCCTCGGGGTGGTCGACCGGGCGGCCCGTGCGCGCCGCGCCGTCGGGGCAGGCCCAGCACTCGCCGCCCTCGCGGAGGTCGAAGAAGGAGCCGGCGGGGCAGCTGAGCTTCAGGGCGCCCTTCGGGAGGGCGGCGGCCTTGCCGAGGTCGAGCCCGCCGAAGTCGCGGGCGAGCGCCTCGCGGACGAGGGGGGCGGCGCCCTTCGGAGCCCATCCCCGGGCGACGGCCTGGTCGGCGAGCGCGAAGACGGCGCGGCCGAGGGCGTAGGTGATCTCCTTGCCGACGAGCCCCGCGCCGGACAGGAGGTCCTTGGGGTCGCTCTTGTCGGTGCCGGCGAAGGCGACGACGACGGCGTGGTCGGGGAGCAGCTCCACGATGAGCGCCTGGACGCCCGAGGCGGCGTCGTTCACGCGGTCGAGCTCGTGGAAGCGCGCCGCGTCGAGGGTGACGTTGTCCTTGAGGTACGCGGCGTCGGAGAGCGCGGCCAGCTCGGAGTCGCGCGGAGGCGCGGCCTGCGCGGCGGTCGTGAGGAGCGCGCAGAGCACGCCCAGGGAGGCGGTCAGGGCGAGACGTCGCATGGAGGTCACCGGGGGGGCTGGAGAGGAGGCGCGGAGGACGGCGCCGTGCGACGGCCCGTCACCCGGGATGAGGCGGAGACGCCGTTTGGGCCGGGATCTTCATCGGGTGCGATGGCGCTGGAAGGGCAGCGGTAGCACATCGGGCGACGGGTGTGGAGGCCCGCTGATGGGCCGCGGCGGCTTCTTTTCCGCTGCAGCTCTGGCCTCGCGGGCGTGCGGGCCTATCGTCGTCCGTCGAACCAGCCCAAGGACGATCGCTTTGACGATGCGCTCACTCACCGCCTCCCTGCTTCTCCTTCCGCTGCTCTGGGGCGCCGTCGGCTGCGCCAGCGCCGACCACGCGGTGTCCGCGGCCGAGCCGGCGCCGGCGCGGTTCGATCGCCGCCTGTCGCTCTACGGCTATCCGTTTCCGGTGCAGGTCCACGCGGCGCGGTCGCAGGGCTACGACCTCGAGCTCGCCTACATGGACGTGAAGCCGGAGGGCGAGGCGCGCGGGACGGTGCTGCTCCTGCACGGCAAGAACTTCAGCGGCGCCTATTGGGAGCGCACGGCGCGCGACCTGCTCGCGGCGGGGTATCGGGTCGTGATGCCCGACCAGATCGGCTTCGGGAAGTCGTCGAAGCCGGCGCCCTACCAGTACAGCCTGGCGCAGATGGTCGACCAGACGGTCGGGCTCCTGGACGCGCTCGGGGTGAAGACCGCCACGGTGGTCGGCCACTCGATGGGCGGGATGGTCGCCACGCGCTTCGTGCTCGACCACCCGGAGCGGGCCGACGCGCTCGTGCTGGTGAGCCCCATCGGGCTCGAGGATTGGAGCCGGGTGGTCCCCTACGCCAGCGTCGACGCGCTGACGGAGGCGGCGCTGAAGAAGACGTCGGAGGGCGTCCGCGCCTACATGCGCGAGAGCTACTTCGACGGGCGCTGGGAGGAGGCGTGGGATGCCATCGCGGCCATCCAGATGGGCTGGGCGGACGGCCCGGACCAGGCGTGGCTCGCGCGGGTCGACGCGCTGACGGCGGACATGATCTTCACCCAGCCGGTGGTGAACGACTTCCCGCGGGTGAGCGTGCCGACGCTGCTCGTCATCGGGGTGCGCGACCGCACGGCCCTCGGCAAGGGGCGCGTCTCGCCCGAGGTCCGCGCGACCCTCGGTCGCTACGACCTGCTCGGCAAGGCCGCTCGCGACGCGATCCCCGGCGCCACCCTCGTCGAGCTCGAGGGCATCGGCCACCTGCCGCAGGTCGAGGCCTACGACCGCTACTGGGAGGCGCTCGCGACCTTCCTCGGTCGCGGCGCCGCGCCGGCCACGCCGTAGGGGCGCCGCCACGCTCGGCTGACGTGTCGAGGCGGCGCGGCGACGTTGGCACGGTGTGTGCTCCAGGCTGGGGTGCCGGTCCGCCGCGGCGGACCTCTCCCCCACCTGGAGCCACGAACGCCATGACCTCGACCTTCCGCCGTCTGACCAAGCTCGCCCTGTCCCTGACCCTGGTCGCGCCGCTGCTCGTCGGCGGCACGGGCTGCGGTGGCTGCCCGTGGATCGGCCACAGCGCGGTGGTGGTCACCCCCGACGTCGCCTGCCTGCAGCTGGCCATCGCCAACGGCAGCGGCGACGCGCCCTCCACGGGCTGCGTCAACCCCGTGCTCTACGGTGAGAACACCTGCGCCGAGGCCCTCGTCCTGCCCGCCAGCCACGCCCTCGACGGCCAGGAGGTCACGGTCGCTGCGGGGACGTCGTTCGCCTTCGAGGTCGACCTCGGCGCGTGCGTGATCGAGAACGACGGCTACTACGCGGGAATCCCCGCGGCGCTGGGCGCCGACGCCGTCCTCATCGAGTTCGACCTCTACGAGCCGTGATTTCGCTGTCGGGCTCGGTTCCGGGGCGCCCTCGGACCGAGCCCCATGGCCCGGCGCGGTGGATAGCAGGTTGACACTCGCGACGTTCGCGCCATGTTGGGGGGGCTGATCACGAAGTCGCCCCTCTCCGGACGGTCGTCCCCGAGCCGGGCGACAGCGCGTGGCGGCTGCGGGCGCTGGACAGCGGGGCAAGGAGCGAGCGGTGGCGGGCGAAAGTTCGTTTCTGGTGCGGCATCAACTCACCGCCTACTTCGCGCTGACGTTCCTGATCTCCTGGGCGGCCATCCTGGCCTCCTTTGGTCTCGACGGGCTGCCGGCCAACCCGGACCAGGCGCACGCGCTCGGAATGGCGCTGCTCCTGGGCCCATGTGGCGCGTCGCTGATTCTGACGGCCCTGGTCCGCGGCAGGGCAGGCTTCCGCGAGCTGTGGACCCGTCTGAAGAGGTGGCGCATCGGAGGCCGCTACTACGCCCTGGCGCTTCTCGCGGCGCCGATCTCGGCGCTGTTGACGCTCCTGGTCCTCTCGGCGTTCGACGCCCAGTTCACGCCGAAGGTCCTGACCGCCGCCGACAAGGGCGGGCTCCTGCTCACGGGCCTCGGTGCAGGCCTCTTCATCGCCCTCTTCGAGGAGCTGGGCTGGACCGGCTTCGCCGTTCCCCGGCTGCTCGAACGTCACGGCGTGCTGTTCAGCGGTGCGGTGACGGGTCTCTTGTGGGGGCTCTGGCACTTTCCCCCGTTCTGGCAAGCGGACAGCTTCTCCGCCGGGTTGCCGCTGCTGCTGCTGCTCGCGCGTCTGTTCTCGTGGATCGTGGCCTTCCGCGTCCTGATGGTCTGGCTCTACCGCCGCACGGAGAGTCTGCTCGCCGTCATCCTGATGCACGCGAGCCTCGTCGTCTGCATGATCGCCCTCGAGCCCCCGCTCGACGGAAGCGCCCTGCTCACCTACATCCTCTCGTGGACGGCGGTCCTCTGGGCGGTCGTCGCCATCGGCGGGCTCGCGCTCGGGCGCGTGGGCCCTCGGGCCGCGAATCTCAGTGCCGAGCAGTAGGCTCGTCGCACGTCACGACGTGATTGTGGGTTCCGTGCGGGTCCAGGACGATTGGCTCCCGTGCATCGTGGGGCACGTGACAGCGACCGGGGCAAGGAGCGCTCAGGGACAGCTGCCGCCGATCTCATGGTCATCCAGCGTGCGCTGGAGCAGCCAGCTCCCGGTGCTGATGCCACGCAGTTGTTTCAGGCAGTCGCCTGGCCAGGCGGGTGGCTCGGGAGCGAGGAAGGTCGAGACGAAGAGTGAGGCATCGTCGGTCCCGACCCGGAAGTATGAGGTCGTGCGCTCGATGACCCGGACGTCGCTCAGCTCGACCAGCACCCCCGAGTAGGGCGACGCGTCACCGGCCCCTGTCAGGGTGGCGATGTCGATGCCGGTGAGCGGCTGCGGCGAGGCGCCTGCTCCCGTCACTGCGATAGTCGCCGCGTCGAGGGCGGTGCTGCCAGAGACCCTGGCGACGAGGTCGACGGTCGCGCCGACCTCCAGGCCCGGTGGATAGGCGTAGTATCCGTAGACGCCCACGCCGTTGTACGGGGCGGGCGCGCTTGGGTCCATGACCCAGAACGTGGTGTGGGTGTGTTGCTTCTCGACGCCGGTCACGACGACGCCGGACAACGCGACGGTGGTTCCGCTCGGGATGCTCCCGTCCCGAACGCTGACGACCGTGGCGGGTGGCGCGGATTCACCCGTGACCGTTAGCGTGTAGGCGCCAGCAGAGTCCGCCTGTCCATCCACGATGATCCGATAGGCCCGCCCCTCGAGCAGCTTCACGCTGACGCTCGCTGGCGACCCGGACAACGCGCGGTCGGACCCCAGCCGGCCGGCGACGAGATCATCGCAGCGCGACGTCACGTAGAGGATCGGCTCCAACGCGCCGCTCGGGGTCACGGTGATGTCGTAGGTCCCAGAGGCCGATGGCACGAGGCTCCAGACCTCGTCGGTCGAAGAAGCGCTTCCATAGTCGGGATACCCGCCATCACGGCCATACACGTTGTTTCGACCGCTCGTGTCGCCCTCGGCGGTGAAGGGAAGCGCTCCGACGGTCAGCGGATTGGTGCAGCTGTCCCCGACGTTGGCGCTGGCATCCTCGCACTGCCGGGTCTCCTCGTTGCACCACGCGTGATCGGCCGCGCACTCGCCGCAGCTCGCGCCGCAGCCGTCGTCGCCGCACGCGGCCGCACCATCGTCGCAGTCCGGGATGCACGGCTGGACGATCTGCAGGTCCAGCGAGATCGTCTCGATCCCCTCGCCATGGAGCTCGACGGCCAGGTAGTACGTCTTCCCGGCCGTCAGCGGTACACGGACCGTGTTGGATCCGTAGTCCGTCCAGAAGGGAGGATGGGTCGCCGCGATACACCTGACACCGCCCGCCTCGGACTCCTCGAGCACGTAGAGCGGCGGGTTCAAGGTGATGTAGTTGGATGGGAACAACTCGAAGAAGTGGCCTGCGTAGATCGGATAGACACCGTCGAGCATGGGCGTGAACGCGAAGACCACCTCCGCCGTATCGTGCCCCGCCGCGGCGGCGGGCCCCGGGCAGTCCCCCGGGTCGTAGGCGAGCGTGTTGGTGAACTCGAGGGGCGGGAAGACTGGCATGGTCAAGCCCAGCGAGGCCGGAGCGAAGGTCAGGGGCGCGGCCAGGCCGTCGCCCCAGCAGGTGCCGGAAGGGCACACGCGCAGCGTATAGTCGAGCTCGGTGGCGTCGGGATCGGCCTCGACGACGATGAACACCTCCTGGTCGGACCAGAGCCAGATCACGTCGCTGCGGTGTGGGTCGCGCGGCGGCCCGACCCAACACGTGCCGGCGGGGTCGTCGCAGGATTTGACCACGTAGAAGGTCTCCGCGGCGCCCCACAGCTCCACTTTGTAGAAGTCGGTCGCCGGGGCGACGAAGCGCCAGACCTCGTCCACGCTCTCCAGCTCGTGGGCGTTCGCGCTACCGCAGACGTCGCATGGGGGCGCGTCGCAGGACGGGGGCGGCGCAGAGAAGGCGTTCTCTGCGCCAGCCATGTTCCCTGACGCGACGAACGGCGCGGCGCCGGTCGCGTCGAGCTCCAGGGGGAGAGCGCAGGTGTTCCCTGGAAGATCCTCGTCGAGCACCGTCTCCGTATCGGTCGCGCTGTCGTCGGTCGGAGCGGCATCACCGGGTGTGCCGTCGTCCGGCACGGTCGTGTCGTCAGAGACGTCCTCGACAGAAGTGTCGTCGGGGACGTCCTCGACAGAGGTGTCGTCGGGGACGTCCTGGACCGAGGTGTCGTCGGGAACATCCGCAACCGACGTGTCGCTGGGGACGTCGTCGACCGACGCGTCCGGTCGCTGCGCGTCGGTCGTGTCCTCCTCGACGCGAGAGGCCGCGGGACAGGCTGCGAACGCGAGCGTGAGCGCAATGATCGAGAGCCCGCGCCCGACCGCAGTCACGGTCTGGGTCGGGCCACTATCGCGTGACAAGCCCTGTCTCAGCCTGGTCTCCGAGTCGATCTCGTGGGCCATGACGCGCCTCAGTGGCTGTGGGGGAATTCGCTTTGTCGGCAGCTGTGAAAAGCGTGACGGCTGGGCGCGCTCCCGTCAATGCGGCGACCGTGATTGCGGAGCTCGCGCTGCGGCCCTTTGAGGTCCATGCGGGCCGGACGCCAGACGAGACCGCCGGGCGTTCACGGCGTCCGGGTACGTGACGTGTTCCGAAGCACCTTCGCCACATGCCTCGTCAGCGCGAGCGGGGGCATCCGAAGGTGCTCGAAGCAGATCTCCGTGATGACCGCTCTCGCCGGGCAGCACATCGGCCTCGAGGAGGTCAACGACGGCATCTGGGACCTCTACTTCGCCACAGCACCGATCGGGACGTTGGACGTCAGGACTGCAGCCAAAGAGTAGTAGGAATGTGACGCCAAACGTGGTGTCATATGGGGCGAAAGGTGTAACCGAAGTACCCGGGCTGATCTGTCACCGAAGTACCCGACCGCTCAGTTCAAACCACGGGAGGTGGCCCTTCGAGCACGTGCCCTCAGAGAGTGAAGAACAGCCCCGCCGTAGGACAACGCTCGACTGCCAAGCGTGACAGAAGAATGCAGTGCTACCATGCGGGCGACCCGTGAGGTCCCGAAAGGCTGCATTCCGCAATTCAACTCGATGAGCCACCCGCTCGTGACCGGGCGCCCCAGGGCGTGATAGATCAGTCGTGGGGCAGAGATGCCGGTTCTGCTATGTCGGTGTTCCTGATGGCCCTCGGACGGAGATTGTCATGAAGGATGGAAGTGCGGAGCCACCTCAGCGGTCGGGAGGTGTGGAGAGCTTGCCTCCTACACGGTGCCTGCGTTCGGGCTCCGACGTCCCGACGCAATTGATCACCGACATCCTAGAGGGGCGCTGCATTGCGTTCGTGGGTGCTGGATTCTCTCTGCCTGCCGCCCCATCGTGGAAGGGACTTCTGACCGATCTGCTGCAGGACATCGCCGCGGAGGACACGGAGCTAGCGTGGCTGATCGAGCGTGCCCAGACTGCACTCGACTTCGAGGCTGCCGGGCAACTGTTACGAAACGCGTGCAATGACGACGACCGTTTCGAGCGTCTCGTCCAAACCAGGCTCAGTCTCCAACATGGCCTCGGCAGCTTTCCCGCTATCGAGCGTCGGCAGACGCTCCTCCGTGGCATCCCGTTCGAGGCCGTTCTCACGTTGAACATGGATGACCTGCTCGAAGGGGTATCACCTGACCCTCAGGCCTACCACGGGATCCTTCGCGAGCCCTCGCATTGGTGGGACCGGGCAGATTGGAACGATGAGCGTCCACGACCACGAACGCGGATTATCAAGCTGCATGGGGACGCGAATGGGGACCGCGACACGAATCCTGTCGTCCTAGCTCGAAACGACTACCGAAAGCGTATCTACGCCGACGGTCGCTACGCCAACTTCCTGCGGACGGTGTTCGCGACACGTACGGTGCTCTACCTCGGTTTCTCTTTCACTGATGCCTATATCAACGAACTTCGGTCCGAGGTGCTGTCGCTCATCGGTGTCGATCCGGCGCGGCCCTCGGGATACGCGGTTCTCCCGGACAAGGACCCCAAGTGGCGCGCGTACTTCCGCGCCTGCGAGGGGATCGAGGTGCTGCACTACGATACAGCCGGCACGAGTGACCACTCTGGTTTCGACGCCTGGCTCGAGGCAATCCACGAGCAGACGGCCGCGGAACGGCGGATTTCAAACCTGCTCGCGTCCGCAGGCATGGACGGGCCGCGGATCGTCTGGGTTGACCCCAAGCCAGGCGGGAACATGTACGGTATCCGTTGGCTTGAGGAACGCGCAGGAGCCGAGATCACCCTCCTCAACGACGCAGACGCACTCACTGAAGCCAGTCACGCCGGTGCGAACCTGCTAATCACATGTTTCGGGTATCGAGGAGTCAATGACGCAACTGCGTTTGATGTCCTCGCGCGCATTGGTGGCTGGACCACTCGTCCGCCGGTTATCGTGTTCGCGGACCCGCACAATCCCTTCATCGCTGACAACCGATTTCGCACGCTGTCGCGCGGTGCTTGGGACTACGCGGTCCAATGGCCGGAGCTCTTCGAGCTGATCGAGCGCCTTTTTGGTCGAACACCTGGCGCGCGAACGCGTTGACGATCGTCTCTGAAAGGCGCCTCGCGCAACGAACTCCGATGGAATGATAGGCTACCAGGGACTGTGGGACGGCTCCGCCCACGGCGCGATGTCGGGATCTGTATCGCACGCAGCGGAGCGCGCCGCCGAACGTTGCGTTCACCTGCAGGGCGGAGGTGCCGTGCTCTCTGTCTGTGGCCGAGTCTTCGGTAGCGCGAGGATTCGCCCTGTCAGGTGCAACGCGATGTTGGACCTCCTCGGCGCAACCTTGGCTTCCGTCATTAGATGGCAACGTCCGGGTCGTTGCTCATACCCCTAAACAGTACGTCGAGGTCGTCGGCCGCTGTCAGGGCAACCTCACGGAGATATGGATTCCATCGGCGTCCTCGCGAAAACAGAGGGTGGTGGGTCAGGAATGCCGAGAACGATCTCTGGGACGAGGCACCGTCCAGCGCATAGCCAGTGAGTATCTCCCCCAACGCGTGCTTCTCAGTCAGTTGTTCAAGGCGTTCGAGGTCGTCAATAGTCAGGACGGCAAGCGGAGCTACGAGGACTGCAGTTTGGGAACCTGACACTCGTGGGTATGGGTTCCAACGCGTTGTGGCCGGTAGCTCAAGCTGAGTACCAAAGGTCTGTGCGAGCATCATCGCTTCAAAGTCACCGAGTCGCGAGTCCGAAACGACGAGGACCGGGAAAATGCGAGGCGCCTCGCGGATTGGTTCGGGCCACTGGACGCGCGGCTTGTCTACGAGAGTACGAATGTGCGTGCGAGTTGGCCGGTACCTTTCCGGTCGCCACCGAATCTCTCGCGAAGCTGTGCTACCAGCTTGGCTTCCAAGCCAGGGGCAACAAGCTCATCTTCGAGAAAAGAGTGTTTGATTTCAAAGATGATGCCACCCTTGGGGCTGCCCACAATCGCATCCACCTCGCGTTTGGTTTTCTTGGAGGTCGGGATGTTTTCATTGGTTGCGATGCGCTTGGCGAGCGCCGAGCGAGGCACGAACCGCTCAATGGTCGCTATGGCGTAGTCTTCAAAGGCGTATCCGTACGCTTTGAACGCAGCTCCGCGGGCCTCACGAGGTATTCGGAAGAGTGGTGCGGTTAGGAGAAACTCGCTGAGGAAGTACGGGTCGACGATAATGCAGCGACCGTCGGTCGATCTGAGAATCGGACGGTCACGGAGCGCACCAAGACGTAGTGCTGGGGATTCCTGAAACGCCTGCATGAACTCGGCATCAGTCGACGGTCGGTCTTCACCCCAGGAGGTCGATGCGAGGTCGTCCAAGGTCAGCGAGAATTGCCGGAGATAGAGTTGGATCTTGTCGTGCACGGCGGTCTTCCGGCCAACTCCCTCATAGTCGAAAACACCCGTGTTGCTCTTCAAGCCATCTGGCTGGCTCTCTGCATGTTCAATGAAGTAGAAGTAGAACAGGCGGGTGATGAGGATGAACTCACGGAGCGTCAGCCCGACTTCGTCCTTGAACAGCAAATCGAAGCCAGGCAAGCGGTTCGGGAGGTGTTTCTCCCACAGTTCGAGGCTGCGGCCGAACAACTGGTGAAACTCGGGCGCGGTCGCATTGTCCAGTGCTTGACGCCTTGTTAGCGAGATCTGGAGCGCAAGTCGCTCCTCGCCGTCGCTCGGAGGCTCGTGGACGCCGCGCATGACTCGTGAGTTCCAAATCGCGCCGGCGACCGCGATGGCGGCAAGCAGGCGATCGCGATGAGCTTCATCTTCAAAGGTCTCACCATCGTTGGGCTCATCGGAGGAGCAGGTGGCGACCCAGCGAAGCAATTCGAGGAGCTGGCCCCGAGCAAACACAATGAGGTGCTTGTCGCGGTTGGCGAGTTCATAGGCCATCAGGCGAGAGTGGACGGCTGTGCTCGGCCCAACGAAGGAGAGAGCTGAACCATACCGGGTTTGTCGGAGACTCCAAACGTTGGGAGACTCTGACCATGGGAACGACACCGAAGAAGTACTCGAAGGAGTTCCGCGAGCGCGCCGTACGGCTGGTGAGCGAGGCGCGGGGGGAGCATCCGTCGGAGTGGGCGACGATGTGCTCGGTCGCGGAGAGGCTGGGCTGCACGGCCGAAACGCTGCGCAAGTGGGTGCGGCACAGCGAGCGGCAGGCTCGATCGGACGGGAGTCCGAGTGCCGAGCAGCGGGTGAAGGAGCTTGAGCGCGAGAACCGTGAGCTGAAGAGGGCGAACGAGATTCTGCGCAAGGCGTCCGCGTATTTCGCTCAGGCGGAGCTCGACCGCCGACCGCGATGATGGTGTCGTTCATCGACGAACACCGCGCTGAGTACGGGGTCGAGCCGATCTGCGCCGTACTGCCGATCGCCCCGTCGACGTACTACGCCCATGTACGGCAACGCCGCGAGCCGGACCGTCGCTCCTCACGGTCCAAGCGAGACGAGGTCCTGGCGAGCGGCGTCCGACGGGTCTGGGAGGCGAACCGTGGCGTCTACGGCGGTCGCAAGGTGTGGCACCAGCTTCGCAGGGAGAACGTCTCGGTGGCGCGATGTACGGTGCAGCGACTGATGCGGCGCCAGGGCCTCGCCGGCGTGGTTCGCGGCCGAAAGGCCAGGACAACAATCCCGGCAGACGTCGCGGAGCGTCCAGTCGACCTCGTGCAGCGGGAGTTCAAAGCCGACGCCCCGAACCAGCTCTGGGTCGCCGACATCACGTACGTGGCCACCTGGGCCGGGCACGCCTACGTCGCGTTCGTCACGGACGTCTTCTCACGCTTCATCGTCGGCTGGCGCGTGACGAGCTCGCTCGAGACGGGCCTTGCTCTCGACGCCCTGGAGCAAGCCATCCACGCACGAGGCAGCGCTGACGGCCTCGTGCATCACTCCGACAGGGGCTCGCAGTACCTGTCCATTCGCTACACCGAGCGACTCGCCGAAGCTGGGATCCAGGGCTCTGTCGGCTCCGTCGGCGACAGCTACGACAACGCCCTGGCCGAGACCATCAACGGCCTCTACAAGGCCGAGCTGATACGCAAGAAGGGGCCCTGGAAGAGCGTCGAGGCGGTCGAGTTGGCGACCCTCGACTGGGTCCACTGGTTCAACAACTACAGGCTGATGGAGCCGCTGGGGTATGTTCCCCCGGCTGAGTTCGAGAGCGAGTATCGAGACCGTCAGGCTGCTCAACTCCGAGCGGCATGACTCAAGCAAAACGGTCTCCGGAAAACCCGGTACAGTTCAGTCTGCCAGGATGGAGTTCGGTCAGGCGCGAAGGCGGTCAATGGGACAAGGCGAGCGAGTTCGGGCATGCGACGGGAGTACACTGGCCTGACGCACGCGACAAGTGAGAAGCCGCGCGGCGGACTGAAGGGGTAGGTCCAACGTGCCGATAAGCTGTTGGCGCGGGCTTGCTCGGCGACGAAGTCGCCCTGCAAGCCCGTGACAATCAGCTTCATCGGCGTGTTGGGGTGCTTTTCTGTTCGAATGGCCTGGGGCGAGTTCTCGCTCGTGTGCGAGACGGCAAGTCTTCGATCTCTTGTGCCCGAATCGCAGGCGGTAATCGACTATATTGTTGTTGATCAATAGATCAACATAGTCCAGGCCGGCGTGGCCTGGTTGTCAGATCGCCGCGATCTTCACGCTATCCGCGAATGCTGCGAGGGTCTTAAGGTCGCCCGGGTCGCTGGTGATGACAGCGCCGCTCGGTTCCGCAAACGCAACGACGATCGCGTCGACCGCGGAGCCCTTGCGCGCCTTTGTCCGGAGGGCTGCGGCGCGTCGTGCGAGGCGCTCAGGGACTATCTCGACTAGGTCGCAGGTCTTGAGGAAGCGGTTGATATGAGCGTCACGGCCAGGGTGTCCTTGTGTGCATTCGACGAGGACGACCGCTGGGACGATGGGTGGCCAGTGACCGCGAGAACGCAGCACTTGGAGTAGAGCAGCCGCGTCCCGGGAGCGTCTTGCGAGGAACGTCACCCCGCCGGAGTCGAGAACCAGCACGGCGTCAGCCTGTTCTTCGCTCGGCATGGCGCTCCAAGCGTTGAACGAGGGCTTCCGCCCGCGCCGTCTCCTCGGGGGTAGGGGGCCCAACTTCGGCGATGAGCTCGTCTAGGTAGTGCTCGGTTTGCTCGAGCAGTTCGAGCCTTCGGACTTCGGAGCGCACGGCCTCCTGGAGTAGATGAGAGGCGTGCAGCCCGCGCTCCTTCACAAGAGCGTAGAGGTCGTCAGGGAGATAGACTTGCATCCGTGCCATGCGCATAGGTGTACACCCCTGGCGGCGGAATGCAAGCTTCCAGTTCGGCCCACGGGAGCGGACCTGGCGTTCCATGCGTCGAGATCGTCGACGGGGTAGGCGTCTCGGGTCGGGACGCGAGGAGAGCGAACTCAGGGCCTCGGGTCGTTGGGTTCCCAGGAGCAGTCTTGGAGCGCGGGAGTCCTGGAAATACAAGATGCTGGGCATGTTCGCGGCGAGTCACCCCAACGTTGCGTTCAGCTGTTGGCGCGGCGTTGCCGGCGACGAAGGAGCCTGCAAGGCCGTGCCAATCCGCTGCAACGCGATGTTGAACCAAGCCGCTGACGCGTCGGTCGGTGTTCCCACGCTGCTGCGACGCGGCATATGGGCGCAGGTGGTGCTGGTGCGG
>SBGO01000643.1 GCA_006226565.1 Deltaproteobacteria bacterium
GGTGCTGCGGGACGCCGAGCCGCGCCCGCCGCCCGGCCCGGCGCCGTTCTTGCCGGTCCCGGTGCCCCCGGTCCCGCCGTCGCCGCCGCTGAAGCCGCCGCAGGCGCCCACCCCGCCGCGTCCGACGACGCTGTAGGCGGCGCCCTTCTGCCCGGGCGCGCCGTCGACCGAGAGCGTCCCGGAGATGACGACCGCGCCGCTCACCGTGATCACGACCGGCTCCGTGCACCCGACCGCGCACCCCAGCGTGACCCCGGGCGGCACGTACAGGCTGTCGTAGCTCACCGCGCCGCAGAGCCCGGTGTCGCTGGTCGGACAGAAGCCGCCGTCCGGGCAGGTCCCGTTGTCGTGGCAGGCGCCGGCGAGGCAGTACTGCCCGGTGGGGCAGGGCGCCTCCGGGCCGCAGCAGCTCGCCACGTCGGCCCCGACGCAGGCGCCGCCCTGGCAGGTGTCGCCGTCGGTGCAGGCGTCGCCGTCGCTGCACGGCTGGCCGTCGCAGTCCCCGCAGTCGCAGCCCTCGCCGGCCTCGCAGAGCCCGTTGCCGCAGCAGTCGGCCTGGGCCTGGCCCACGCACGCGCCGCCGTCGCAGACCCCGTCGCCCATGCAGACGCCCTCGGGCGCGCAGCTCTCGCCGTCGCAGTCGCCGCAGTCGCAGCCCTCGCCGGCCTCGCAGACGCCGTTGCCGCAGCAGCTCGCGAGCGGCGATCCCTGGCACTCGCCGGCGACGCACACGTCCCCGTCGGTGCAGCCGTCGCCGTCGTCGCAGCCGTGTCCGTCGCAGTCGGCGCAGCCGCAGCCCTCGCCGATCTCGCAGACGCCGTTGCCGCAGCACGCCGCCTGGAGCGTCCCGACGCAGGCCCCGTCGACGCAGCTCCCCTCGCCCATGCAGAGGCCGGTCGGCTGGCAGGCGGTCCCGTCGCAGTCGGCGCAGCCGCAGTCCTCGCCGGCCTCGCAGACGCCGTTGCCGCAGCAGAAGGCCACCGCCGACCCCGTGCACTGCCCGTCGACGCAGCGGTCGAGGGCCGTGCAGGCGTTGGCGTCGTCGCAGGTCTTCCCGTCGCAGTCGGCGCAGTCGCAGCCCTCGCCGAGCTCGCAGAAGCCGTTGCCGCAGCACCCGGCCAGGGTCGCCCCGACGCACTGGCCCCCGGCGCAGACGTCGGGGCCGGTGCAGGCGTCGCTGTCGTCGCACGATCCGCCGTCGACCGCCGTGTGGGTGACGGTGCCCCCGGCGCAGGCGTCCGCCGTGCACGGGTCGCCGTCGTCGACCGGGAGGGCGGTCCCGACGCAGCGCTGCTGCCCGGCGTCGTCCACGCCGCAGGCGTCCTCGGTCGTGCAGGCGTCGCCGTCGTCGCACGAGGCGCCGGCGTTGAAGGTCGTTTGTGTGCACCCAAGGGTCGCGTCGCAGCCGAAGTTCCAGCACGGCGCGGCCGCGGCTTCGGCGGCGCAGGTCTCGACCGTGCCGCTGGCGACGCAGGCGCCGTCGCCGTCGCAGGCGTCGAGGGTGCAGCGGTCGGCGTCGAGGTCACACGGCGTCCCCGCCTCCGCGAGCAGCGCGTCCGTGCACTCCCCGGTGTCCGGATCGCAGGCGTAGCCCGCGACGCACGGATCACTCGACGCCTCGGAGCAGCTGACCGCGGTCTCCGGGTCCCCGACGCACACCCCGGCCTCGCACTGGCCGGCCTCGAAGCACGGGGCCTCGCACGCGGCGCCGTCGGCGAGCGGCACCTCGACGCAGCCCTGGCCCGGCTCGCAGCTCGCGCTCTGGCAGGGGGTCGACGGCTCGCACGCGAGCACGTCCGCGCCGGCCACGCACGCGCCGCCGCTGCAGACGTCGCCGACCGTGCACGGATCGCCGTCGTCGCAGGCGGCGCCGTCGTTGTTCGGCTTGCACTTGTCGACGATCACGGTGGCGTCGACCTGGGCGTCCAGCGTCTGCACGTCGGCGTCCGCGACGGCGTCCTTGTCCGGCTTGTGGGGGTTCGGCTTGGCGTTGGCGCAGCTGACGAGGGCGGCCAGGGAAGCGCCGAGCAGCGCGAGGTTCCACCGACTCTTCATGGGGGCTCCGCGGGTGCACACCGGATGTCGTGACTGTTCTTGGAGGGTACCGCGTGATCCCCGCTGCGGTGCAAAAGAATCGTTCGAGTGATCTGAAACCGTCGTTCGAGGCCCTCCGCGGGCTGCCCTTGACAGTCTCCGGTCACCTCACGATCGTCGCCTTCACCCCAGCACCCAGCGCCGCGGTGAAGCGAGGGCGACATGGTCGAGACGTTGAGAGGTCGGCGGGTCACCGTCGGTGACGTGGCCCGCGGGGCCCTCCGCGCGATGCCCGAGCTGCTGCGGCTCGACAAGGCCGGGCTCCTGCGCCTCGCGACGCTCCGGCCGACGAGCCACGAGTCCATCGGCCGCGTCGTCGAGCGCTGGGCCCGCCGCACGCCCGACCGCGTGGCGCTCCGCTTCGAGGACCAGGCCTGGACCTACGCCGAGCTCAACGCCTGGGCCAACCGCGTCGCGGGCGCCCTCCGCAACCACGGGGTCCGCTTCGGCGACACCGTCGGCGTCCTCATGGACAACCGCCCCGAGCTCCTCGTCGCCGTCCTGGCCACGGTCAAGCTCGGCGCCGTCGCCGGCCTCCTCAACCCGCACCAGCGCGAGCGCACGCTGGCCCACAGCGTCGGCCTCCTGAAGACCCGTGTCCTCGTCGTCACCGCCGAGTGCCGCGACGCCCTCGAGTCGACCGACTACGTCCCCGCGCGTCAGCCCGAGATGGTCTTCCTCTGGCACGGCGGTGACGCCGACGCGCCGCCCCCCGAGGGCTGGCACGGCCTCGCGACCGAGAGCGCCGCCTGCTCGCCCGCCGACCCGCCCTCGACCCGCCGCGTCCGCGCCGACCAGCCCTGCTACTACATCTTCACCTCGGGCACGACCGGCCTCCCCAAGGCCTCGGTGATGAGCCACTACCGCTGGCTCTCGGCCATGGGCGCCATCGGCGGGCTGACGCTCCACGTCCGGCCCGACGACGTCGTCTACTGCTGCCTGCCCCTCTACCACAACAACGCCATGACCATCTCGTGGGGGGCGGTGCTCTCGGCGGGCGCGACCCTCGCCGTCGACCGCCGCTTCAGCGTCACCCGCTTCTGGGACCGCGTCCGCCACTACGACGCGACGGCCTTCAGCTACATCGGCGAGCTCCTCCGCTACCTCCTCAACCAGGCGCCGAGCCCCCGGGACCGCGACCACCGGCTGCGCTTCATCACCGGCAACGGCCTCCGCCCCGAGCTCTGGACCGCCTTCGAGGAGCGCTTCGGCGTCGAGCGCATCTACGAGTTCTACGGCGCCTCGGAGCTGAACATCGCCTTCGTGAACGCCTTCGGGGTCCGCCAGACCGCCGGCTTCACCCCGATGAGCTTCGCCATCGTGAAGTGGGACGAGGACGCGGAGGCGCCCGCGCGCGACGCCCGCGGCTTCATGCAGCGCGTGGAGCGCGGCGGGGTGGGGCTGCTCATCAGCAAGATCACCGCCCGCCGCCCCTTCGACGGCTACACCGACCCCGCCGCCGGCGACGCGAAGGTCCTGCGCGACGTCTTCGCCCGCGGCGACGCCTGGTTCGACAGCGGCGACCTCGTGCGCGACCAGGGGCTCCGCCACATCCAGTTCGTCGACCGCGTCGGCGACACCTTCCGCTGGAAGGGCGAGAACGTCGCCACCAGCGAGGTCGAGGCCGCCCTGGCGCGCCAGGCGATGGTCGAGCACGGCGTCGTCTACGGCGTCACCGTCCCCGGGGCCGACGGCCGCTGCGGGATGGCGGCGCTCACCCTCGCCGCCGGCGCCACCTTCGACGGCCAGGCCCTCGCGCGCGCCCTCCACGACGCGCTCCCGGCCTACGCCGTCCCGCGCTTCCTCCGCATCCGCTCGGAGCTCGAGACGACGGGCACCTTCAAGCCCAAGAAGGGCCCGCTCAAGCGCGACGGCTTCGACCCGACGTCGATCCCCGAGCCCCTCTACGTCCTGCTCGACCCCGCCCGCGGCTACGAGCCGCTCACCGCCGAGCTCTTCGCCGCCATCGCCGCCGGCGAGCGCCGCCTCTGAGCGTCCGCGCCTGCGGTCCACTCGAGGCGCTGCCGTCACCTGGCCGCACCCCCTGCCGCCCGAGGACATCCTTCTCTTTACCACGGAGGTCACGAAGGCCACGGAGAAGGCTTGTGTGAGTCAGCCTTTGGCTCGTCTCCGTGTTCTCCGTGCTCTCTGTGGTGAAAATGGCCTTTGGAAACAGGCGTCTTACCTCTTTCCTCGAGCTCGATTCGTCGGGCGAGCCTGGCGGCGCGCCTCGGTGCAGCCCAGATTCGATTGGAGCGGTGTTACAGCGAGCGCGCGTCGGTGGCGACGACGACCGGGGTCTTGTCCGCCTGCTGGTAGAGCCACTCGAAGTTCGCGACCGCCTCGGTCCGCACCGCGAAGAGCTCCGCCGCGAAGCGCGGGGACAGGGTCTGGTAGAGCGCGCTGACCTCGACCTCCGCCACGTCGACCCCCGTCGGCAGCGTCAAGGCCCAGGTCACCTCGTCGGCGCCGGCCCCGAAGCTCGTGTCCCCCGCGACCCCGACCGGCGCCGTCGCCGCGGCGTCCTCGTGCACCGCGCTGTAGCCCTCGGGGAGGAGCCGGTTGTCCTTGCTGTAGGCGGCCGCCGAGAGCAGCGACCAGGTCGGCGCCCCGTCCGGGTCGGCCATGATGGCCTCGTAGACCACGACCTCGTCGACGGCGGCCACGACGTCCCGGTGCGGCAGCGGCGTGCCCCCGCGGAGCTCACTCGGGAGCGGCGCCCCGCCCGGCCCGACGAGCCGCCCCTCGGCGTCCGTCCGCCCCGTGACCAGCACCTCCCCGCCGCCGGCGTCCCGCGCGACCAGCGAGAGCCAGAGCCGGCGCGAGGGGTAGCCCGTCGGCAGCTTGTGGCCGGTCAGGTTCTCGACGCGCGCGCGCACATTCAGCGTGTCCCCGTCCTGGCTGGCCGACAGCACCGTGACGACCGCCGTCGCCTGCTCGAGCTGGCGACGCGTGGCGGCCTCGGTGGCGGCGAAGGCCTCCGCCGGGACGTCCGGGTTCAGCTTCGCCGAGAAGTCGCGGAAGAGGCCGGTCATCAGCGTGTTCCCGCCCACGTAGAGGTGGCGCCCGACCGGGCTCCGGGGCGCCGCGAGCGGGTAGTCGAAGCCGTTGGGCGTGGTCGCCACCGCGGTCTCGATGGGCAGCCCGTCCTCGTCCACCGTCGGGACGTGGCACGCCTGGCAGCTCGCCGCCTTCGGCCCCGGCGCCTCCTCGTCCTGGAAGACGCTGTTCCGCCACTCCAGGTAGGGGCTCTGCTCGACGAGGGTGTGCCCGGTCGGGAGCCCGTCCTCGTCGAGGGTCGCGGTGTGCAGCGTGTGGCAGGTCGCGCACAGCCCCGAGTCCCGCATGTGGTCGGTGGAGACCGGGGTGTAGCCCGACACGACCGGCATCGGTCCGGGCACGAGGTTCGTGTGCGGGCCGCTGATCTCCTTGCGCGTGTTGACCACGAACCCGCCGTCGTAGCTCGCGTCGGTCCCGAGGTTCTCGGGCTCGATCTGGTGGCAGACGGTGCAGCTCACGCCGTCGCGACCGAGGTCGCCATCGACCCCGGTGGCCGCGAGATCGAGGATCGCCGGCTCCGCGCCGCCGGTCAGCTCGCGCTCCGCCGACAACGCCGGGGCGTGGCAGCGCAGGCACTTCGCCTCGATCGCCGCGGCGAGGCTCGGCCGCCGCGCCGCCTCCGCCGACACCATCGCGCGCCAGAAGGGGTCGCGCGACGCGTTGGCCATCATCGAGCTGCGCCACAGGGTGTACATGCCGATGGGCCGCCCGGCCGCGTCGTGGAGCGCCGTCGAGGTCGTCGTGCTCGCGTGGCACATCGCGCAGACGTTGTGGGTCGCAAGGTACGTCCCGCGCCGGTCCACCGTCCCCGCGAGGTCCGCCGGCTCGACCGGCCCGTCCCACGGCCCGCCGCCCTGGGTGTCGGCGGTGGCCGTGTCCTCGGCGGTGGCCGTGTCCTCGGTGGTGGCCGTGTCCTCGGCGGTGGCCGTGTCGGCGGCGGCCGTGTCCTCGGTCGCGTCCTCGTCGTTCGCGCTCGTGTCCTCCGCGAGCGTGTCTGTCCCGGTCACGTCCTCGAGCGCCGTGTCCGCCGTCTGCGTGTCCTCGGACATCGCGTCGGGCGACGTGTCGACCTCCGCGGTCCTGCCGCCCTGATCCCCGCCGCACGCGGCCAGGAGGAGAGGCACCACGAAGAGGCCGAGGAGGTATCGTGCGGTCATCGAACGCTCGTTGCTGGAAGCGGTGGCTGCTGGCGAGCGGCCGACGGACGGCTTCAGCCGGCGTCGGGTGACGGGGGACAGTCGCGCCAGTACCGGTTCCAGATATCGACCAATCGATCCAAAGGCAAGGCCTGGACGACGCGCCCGTCGACGCCGTCGGTCGGGACGGCGGCGCACAGGGCGTTGGCGATGGCCTCCTCGGTGCACTCGATGGCCGCCTGGTAGAGCGGGTCGATCGCCCAGTCGGCCAGGATGTCGAAGCGCCGCACCCGCTGGACGCGCCCGCGCGGGACCACGTTGGCCGTCGAGAAGCCCAGGATGATCTCGCCCGAGCCGTGCGCGGCGTAGCTGCCGGCGCGCCCGATGCCGAGCGCGGTGCGCTTGCAGATGCGGTTGATCTGCGAGGTCGCCAGCGGCGCGTCGGTCGCCATCACGACGATGATGCTGCCGTAGAGGTTCGGCCGCTTGGCCGCGTGGATGAACGCGGGGCCGAGCTCGCGGCCGACCGGGATGCCGTCTACCCGCAGGTCCTCGATGCGCCCGACGTTCGTCATCACGAGGATGCCGAGGGTGTAGCCGCCGAGCTCCTCGGGGAGCACGCGGGACGAGGTGCCGATGCCCCCCTTGAGGTCGAAGGAGACCATCCCCGTGCCGCCGCCGACGCAGCCCTCGGCGACCGCGCCGCCGCGGGCCGCGTCGAGCGCCGCGCGGACGTGCTCCACCTTGACGTGGCTGCCGCCGATGTCGTTGAGGAACGAGTCGTCGCACTCGCCGACGAGCGGGATGATCACGTCGTGCTCGACCCCGATGGTGGGGTGCTTGTCGAGCATCCACGCGATGGCGCCCTGGGACGCCACGCCGACCGAGAGGGTGTTCGTCAGGAGGATCGGCGTCTCGAGGAGCCCCCACTCGGCGAGCTGGGTGAGGCCCGACACCTCGCCGGCGCCGTTGAGGACGAAGTGCCCGGCGATGTAGCGGTCGGTGAAGATCTTCCCGGCGTTCGGCAGGATCGCCGTGACGCCGGTGCGCACCGGGCCCGAGCCGACCTTGCGCCGCCCCGTGCCCCGGCGCAGCGTGTGGTGGCCGACCAGCACGCCGGCGACGTCGGTGATGGCGTTGTTCGGCCCGACGTCGAAGCGCCCGATGCCGATCCCGAGGTCGCGGAGCCGCCGCCGCAGCGGCTCGCTCACAGGAGCCCCTCCCGCGTCTGGTCCTCGAAGCGGCGCAGCGCGGGCGCCATGATCTCGGCGATGAGCGACTCGTAGTCGAGGTCCGCGGCCGTCGCGATCATGCACAGATCCGACCACCCGGGGGTCAGCCCGGGGAGCGGGTTGCACTCGATGAAGCAGGGCTGCCCCGCCGCGTCGAGGCGCACGTCCACGCGCGCCACGTCGCTGCAGCCGAGGGCGTCCCAGGCGTTCCGGGCCACGTCGACGATGGCGTCGTAGAGCGCCTCGTCGAGCACCGCCGGGCACTGGTAGACCACCTCGTCCCCGACGTCCTGCTTGTGCTGGAAGGTGTAGACCGGGTTCGGGCCGGCCTTGGCCTGGAAGACGATCTCCATCGGCGGCAGCACCCGCGGGCGGTCGCCACCGAGGAGGCCGACCGTGAACTCGCGGCCCGGCAGGAAGCCCTCGACGAGCGCGCCCTGGTTGTACTTGCCGACGATCTCGCCGACGATCGCCCGCAGCGCCGCGTCGTCGTGCACCACGCTGGTCGCGACCACGCCCTTCGAGCTCCCCTCGGCCACCGGCTTGACGATGAGCGGGAAGGTGAGCTCGGGCGGCAGCGCCTGGCTGACCGACGTCATCACGAAGAAGGGCGCCGTGGCGACGCCGTACTCCCGCACGAGGCGCTTGGCGAGGGCCTTGTCGAGGGTCACCGCCAGGGTCGCCGCGTCGGAGCCGGTGTAGGGGATGTCGAGCAGATCGAGGATGGCGGGGACGAGCGCCTCGCGGCCGCGCCCGCGGATGCCCTCGGCGATGTTGAAGACGAGATCGACCTCGGCCTCGGTGATGCGCGTGAGCAGCGAGCGATCCGCCTCGAGCAGGACGACCTCGTGCCCGCGGGCCCGGATGGCGGTGGCGATGGCGTCGATGGTCTTGGGGGAGTCGAACTCCGCCTCGTTGTCCACCACGCCGTCCATCGTCGGGATGACGCGCTTGAGGTTGTAGACCAGGCCGACCCGGGCGCGGGTCTTCTCGCGCTTGAAGTCGGGGTCCTTGCCCAGGCGCGCGCAGGCCGCCCGCACCATCGCGTCGAGCACGGCGGCGAGGGTCGTCAGGCCGTGGCGCGCCCCAGCGATCCGCAGGGTGCCGTCCTCGGCGAGGCTTGGGAGCAGCACGAGGCCGACGAAGACCACCTCCCCCTCCGGGGTGACGATCCAGTCGAAGCGCGCCACGTCGCCGACGCCGATGACGCTCGCGAGGCGCCGCGTCTCCGCGATGAGCCGCGCGGCGATCGCGTCGTCGAGCCCCTCGTCGTCGAAGGTGACGGCGCCCAGCGCCCCGCCGTCGGGGCCGATGCCGGCGAGCCACGGGACGGAGACGTCCCGCCCGGGCACGACCGCGCTGACCACGGCGCCGTCGACGTGCTCGGCGACCCGGGCGAGCAGGGTGGCGCGGTCCTCGACGCGCACCGCCGTCGCGTTCAGCCGGCGCGTGCGCGAGGCCACCATCGCCGGGAGCGGCAGGTCGTCCGGCACGTTCGCCGAGGTGCCGGCCCAGGTCGGCGCGGTCGCGATCCCGATCGACTCCGCCACCGAGCGGCAGGCGAGGCGATCGGCCGCGAGCGCGGTGGCCTGCGGCGACGAGCCGACCCAGGGGAGGGCGAGCCCGTCGAACACGGTCGGGTAGAAGGTCGAGCCCGATCGGACCGCGAGCCCCTCGGCCGTGTTCATGACCAGGTCGGGGCGGGCGCTGTCGAGGGTGGCGACGAGGCGCCCGAGGGCGCCGTCGACGTCGACGGGGACGACCTCGTGGCCGAGCTCGCGGAGGGCGGCCGCGACGGTGGTCATCGCGGCCGGGAGCTGCGGCTCGGCGTCGTCGATGTCGGGCTGCTCGAGGCTGTGGGTGAGGACGATGCGCACGCGTTCCGCCTACTTACCGGCGCCCTTGGCGCGGTTCGCGGCCCCCTTGGCCTTGTCGACGGCCTTCTGGGTGCCCTGCTTGATCTTGTTGTTCACCGCCGCCGCCGCCTTCGAGCGGGCCTTCACCTCGGCGCTGCGCACCTTGGCGTTGGCCTTCGCCTGCACCGAGTTCACCTGCTGGCGGAAGATGCGGTGGAAGAAGTCCGTGATTTCCTTGATGATATCCATCATCCACTCCGTGTCTGCGACGTGCACGGAGTCTATCACGTCCTCGATGGGGGTCGCGAGCGCCGCGGGGGGCCTTCCGCGCGAAGATCCCGCGCCTGCGCCTCAGGCCCCGGCGGCGACGACGGCGCGTGAGGAGGCGCTCGCGCGCGCGACCCGGGCGAGGGCCTCGCGGATCATGGCGGCGGGCTCCGTCGTCCGCGGGTTCTCGCTGAGGAGGCGCTTCCAGGCGCGCGTCCCGGCGACGCCGTGGAAGAGCGTCAGCATGTGCCGCGAGGCGCGGTGCACCCGGTCGCCCGCGGCGACGAGGCCCTCGAGGTAGGGGATCATCGCCAGCGCGACTTCCTCGCGCGTCGGGACCGCGGCCGCGGCGTCGCCGAAGACGCGGCGGTCGGCCTCGGCGAAGAGGTAGGGCTCGTCGACCGCGGCCCGGCCGATCATCACGGCGTCCACGTGGGCGAGCTGCGCGAGGGTCACATCGAGGTCGCGCAGGCCGCCGTTGATCTCGATGTCGAGGTGGGGGAGCTCGCGCTTGAGGCGGTGCACGTCGTCGTAGCGGAGCGGCGGGACCTCGCGGTTCTCCTTGGGGGAGAGGCCCTGGAGCCAGGCCTTGCGCGCGTGGACCGTGAAGCGGTCGGCCCCCGCCGCGGCGACGACCGTGACGAAGCGCAGCATGTCCTCGTAGCGGTCGATGTGATCGATGCCGATGCGGTGCTTGACGGTGACGGGCAGGTCGACGGCGGCGCGCATGGCGGCGACGCCCTCGGCGACGCGCTCGGGCTCGGCCATCAGGCAGGCCCCGAAGTTGCCGTTCTGCACGCGGTCCGAGGGGCAGCCGACGTTGAGGTTCACCTCGTCGTAGCCCCAGTCGGCGGCGATGCGGGCGCAGCGGGCGAGCTCGGTCGGGTCGTCGCCCCCGAGCTGCAGCGCGATCGGGTGCTCGTCGGGGTGGAAGCCGAGGAGCAGCTCGCGGTCGCCGTGGATGACGGCGCCGGTCGTGACCATCTCCGTATAGAGGAGCGTGTGGCGCGTCAGCCGCCGCATGAAGTAGCGGAAGTGGCGGTCGGTGCGGTCCATCATCGGCGCCACGCTGAGCGGCCGGAGGACGCCGCGGGGCGGGGCGATATCGGGCGAGGCGGTCACGCGGCGGGAGGGTGTCCGCTCGTCCGGGCGAGGTCAAGCTCGCGGTCGCCCGCGCCTCATAGAATGCCGGTCTCGAGCCGCCACTGTCCGTGGAGGCGGGCGAAGGTGAGCGGGCGCGTCCAGGTGTGGTCGGCGCCGTCGCCGCGGGTGACGAAGAGCTTCACGCGCGTCCCGTCGGGGGCGTCGGCCGCGGGCTCGGTGTCGTAGCGCGCGAAGGCGATGCGGCCGCCGCTCGTCCGCCAGGCGTCGCGGAACTGGTCCCAGCGGAAGCGCATCTCCGACGCCGTCGCGTCCTCGACCCAGAGCTCGCGGAAGCGCGGCCAGCAGTTGAGGTCGAGGGTCTGGAGCAGGGTCGCGAGCAGCTGCGCGGGTGGCGCCCCCGTCGGGACCACGATGGGCGCGTGCAGCTCGGCCAGGGCCTTCTCGGCCTCCACCAGGCCGGGCACCACGGGGCTCCGCGCGTCGATCATGAGCTGGTCGCGGACGCGGATCGCCAGCGGCCGCAGGATCACCATCTCGGGCACCTCCTGCGGCTCGTCCTCGCCCTCGCCCTCGTCCTCGGGCTCCTCGTCGTCGTCCTCCCCGCCGATCGGGACGCGCTCGACGAAGGCGCCGACCACGTCCCAGCGCGCGCGATGGGGGAAGCCGAAGCTCGCCTGGAGCTCGCGGGCGCGCTCCATCAGGGTGAGCAGCTCGGGGTCGAGGCGCAGCCCCCAGGTGATGCCGCTCTGGTCGTGGTGCACCAGGCGGTCCCCCTCCACGCCGTCCTGGCGCGTCGGGTCCACCCGCTCGAGCGCGTAGCAGGAGCCGGCCTCGGGCGCCTCGCCGCCGAGGTGGTCGGCGCGGACCACCGGCCCGTCGGGCCCGGCCGTGGTCGCGAGGAGCTTTCGCCAGGGCGCCTCGCAGGCTCGCGTCAGGATCCGCCGGATCGCCTCGAGCTTCGCCTCGCTGCCGTTCATAACCCCTCCTCGCGGTCTGACGCGGAGCATAGCCGATTCCGCTCGGCGCGGGCACTCGACGCCAGACGCACGAAGCGGGAGGAGCCCGGAGGCTCCCCCCGCTGGGAGGGGCCGCGCCATCCACGGCGCGGCGGGGAGGCTGAGCGTCAGCCGTAGGTCATCTGGAAGTAGCGGACCCCGACGGGCGACATCAGCTGCGCGATGCGCGTCTGGTACATCAGCTCCAGCGAGCTGAGCTTCAGCTCGAGCTTGCGCAGGCGGAACTCGGCGGCGCTGATCCGGCGGAGGTTGGCGCGGACGCGGGCGCGGTTGTGGAAGGGCTTCGCCTCGAGGGAGCGGATGAGGCGCTTCTCGGCGCGGATCTGCTGCATCAGGCGCGCCTTCTGCGCGATGTACTGGTTGCGGAGGGCCTTGGCGCGGCGGAGCTTCGCCGGGGCGATGTAGGGCGCGGGGGCGACGTGCTCGACCCGCATCCCGTCGTGGCGGGCGCCGGCGACCCAGCCGTTCGTCGCGGCGGGCGTCGGGGCGTTCGAGCCGCGGGGGCGAGCCATCGCGGGGGTGGCGAGGAGAGCGACGAGAGCGGTGATGCCGAGGGTGGTGAGGATACGACGCATGTTGGGCCTCCTTGGGGACTTGGCGTTCGCAGCCCACCAGAGCAAGGCCCGTGCCACGTCGCCGCACTGCATCGAAAGTGCCTGATATCATGCAAAAGTTGCGCGTCGCGGCCGCGGGGAGCGCGCGCGTAGCCGTTCGGCGCGCCTGCGATCCCTGCAGAATCCGCAGCCGATCCCCTGCGACATCCGCAGCTGACCTTCAGCGGTCGTCGGGCCCCGTCATCGCCGGCTCCAGCGGCACGCCGACCTTCGTCTGCGCGCCGCTGAGGGTGACCTGTCGCGGAACGTAGCCGTCCATCTCGAGGGTCAGGCGGACCGCCTGCCCGAGGTCCTTCAGCTCCACCTGCAGCGGGGTCCTCCCGAGCGGGAGCGCGCCCATCATGACCTGCGCTCCCTGCGGGCTGGAGTCGACGAGCACGCGGTGGATCCCGTCGTCGATGTCGCTGGGGCGCGTCGGGACGTCCTGCGTCTCCGGCTCCACGCGCGCCTCCGAGCCGACGGGCGCAGGCGTGGGCCGCGGGGGCGTCGGCCGCGCGGTCGTCGGAGGCGTCCTGGGTGTGGCTCGGCTCGCGCCGGCTCGCGGTCGGGGCGTCGAAACCTCCGTCGTGATCCGGGCCGACGTGGACCGGGGCTCGCTGGCCTGCGCCTCGTCGCCGACCTCCGTCGCGGGAGA
>SBGO01000726.1 GCA_006226565.1 Deltaproteobacteria bacterium
CGCGGGCCGACACCCCTCCGGGGCTCCGGGCTGCGTGTTTCGGGCGGTCGCGGCGGGACGGCCGGGTGCGTCGCGAGGGTGGCGCCGGGGCGAGGACCCGCGGAGGCGCGCTAATCGACAGCGCGTGGGCCCGGCGCGGGACCCCCGAGGGGTGTTTTTCCCGGTGGGGGCACCGTGGCGGAGCGCCCCTCCGGGGCTCCGGGCCAATGTTGGTGCGGGTGAGCGCGTCGCGGCGGGGGGCCGGGCGGGGGCCGGGGCGGCTCGACATCTCTGGCCGGGCGGGGGATGCTGGGCGAATCCACCCATCCCTTTTGGAGGAGTCGATGGCCGAGAGAGGAATCGTGAACGTTCCGGCTGCAGATCAGCTGCTGCGCCTGTACCGGGGAATCGTGAAGCAGGAGGCGTACCTGGCGAGCCCGGTGCTGGCGCCGTGGAAGGACCTGATGGCGGCGACCATCGCGCGCCTCGACGCGGCCATCGCGCCGCGCGTGAAGGAGGTCGGCGTCCCGGCGGCGCGCGCGGCGGCGGCGGCGGCGGACGCCGAGCACGATCGGGCGCACCGCTACGTCTACGGGCTCGCCTCGGCGCTGGCGTACTCGGCGGACGCGGCGGTGAGCGCGGCGGCCGGGCTCGTGCTGGCGACGCTCTACCCCGACAAGCTCGCGGTCGTGAACGCCGCCTGGGCCGACGAGGTCGCGGGCGGCCCGACGTTCGCCAAGAAGCTCGCCCTGCCCGAGGTGTCCGAGGCGTTCACCGCGCTCTCGGCGCCGGCGCCCGGGATCCGCGCGGCGGCCGACGCCGTCGTGACCGCGGCCGCGACCCTCGGGACTGCCCTGGACCGGGTCGACGCGGCGCTCGTCGAGGACGCCGGCAAGTCGGCCTCGGAGCTCTTCCGGGTCCGCACCGAGGCCCACAGCCAGCTCTCGGTCTTTGCCCAGACCGTCTCGTCGGTCGCCTACCGCGCCGACACGCCCGAGGACAAGGCCGCCCGCCTCGCCCTCATCGGGCCCTACCTGCGCTACCTCAGCGCCGGCCCGCGGCCGTCGACCCCGCCCGACGCGGCCGCCCTCCCCCCCGGGGAGGCCCAGGCCTGAGGGACCGGAAGAGTAGATGGGCGCGGGGTTGGTGGATGTCGGCCCCGCGCCCTTTCTCGACCCGGGATCCGTTGTGATCACAGGCAAGTTCGCGTTTCCCCTGGGCGCATTCGTGGGTAGGATCTTCAGCGTGGAGGCGTCGCCCGTGACGAGCGTTCGAGACAAGTCGTTCATCTATCATCTCACGGCGTTGGACAACCTGGCGTCCATCGCCGAGCACGGGCTGTTGTCCCGGTCGGCGCTCGCGGCGCGCGGGCTTCGCTACGTCGACGTCGCGGACGGGGAGATCCTCGCCGGTCGCGCCGAGCACGGCCTCGAGGCGTTCGTGCCGTTCCATTTCTTCACCAAGAACCCCTTCGACTACGCGGTCGTGCAACGACGCCGCGAGCAGCCCTACTGCGCCTTGGCCGTCCGGCGTACGCACGCGGCGGAGCGCGCGTGGCTCGTCGTGCCCCGGCATCCGCTCTCGGGCGAGACCCCGGCCGGCCTGCCGTGGCAGGATGGGCTCGACGCCATCGATTGGGCGCAGATGGAGCCCGAGGGCCGCGATTATGGCGACCAGGCTTGCAGGATCGCTTGCATGGCGGAGGCGCTGTCACCGACCGCCGTGGCCTTCGACGACGTCGCCTGTATCTACGTCGCCACGGCCGAGAGCGAGGGCCGGGTGCGAAGCCTCTTCCCGCGCAAGTGGGTCAACGTCAACCCCCACATGTTTCCGACGGACTGCCGCTAGGCGGCGCAACGAGCCATGATCGAATTCGTCACCGGCAACCTCTTCGACAGCCCCGCGGAAGCGTTGGTCAACACGGTCAACTGCGTCGGCGTGATGGGTAAGGGGATCGCCTACCAGTTCAAGCGCGCCTACCCGGGGATGTACGAGGAGTACCGGCGCCAGTGCGGCCGTCACGAGATCCGGCCCGGGGCCGTCACGAGCTTCGCCGAGAACGGCAAGCTCATCATCAACTTCCCGACCAAGGACCACTGGCGCTCCCGGTCGCGCATCGAGGACATCGTCAGCGGGCTGGACGCCCTGCGCGCGTTCCTGGTCGAGCGCGAGGTCGCGTCGGTCGCGGTCCCGCCCCTCGGGTGCGGCAACGGCGGGCTGGATTGGGCCGCGGTCCGGCCCCTCGTCGAGGAGAAGCTGGGGGGGCTCGAGCGGGTCCACGTCTTCGTCTACGAGCCGCGGGGGAGCTTCAGCGCCAAGCTCGCCGAGAAGCCGAAGCTGTCCCTGGCGAGCTACGTCCTGGTGGCCCTCCGGAGCCGCCTTCAGGGCCGGAGCAAGCTCGCCCTCCAGAAGATGACGTACTTCTTCAACGTGTTCGTGGGCGAGGAGTACTTCAAGTTCACCGCGCACAAGTTCGGTCCCTACAACCCCGGGCTCGACCCGATGATGCGCAAGGTCGCGGAGCACCTCGAGTTCACCGGCCAGGGTCCGGCGGAGATGATCGCCGCCGGCCTCGACCACGAGCTCGCCGGGAAGGCCGCGGATCAGCTCCGGGCGTGGCTCCCCGCCATCGACGCGGTCGCGGACTTCTGTAGCCGCCATTACTCGGACCTCGAGGGCCTCGCCACCGCGCACGCCGTCATCCACGAGCTCGGGCCGACCGACCTCGACGCCGTGACCCGGCGCTTCCTCAGCTGGTCCGAGGAGAAGGCCGCGCGGTTCGGTCCGGCCGACGTCCGCCGCGCCGTCGACGTGCTGGTCGCGGAGGGGCTCGTCGTCCCGACCCTGCTCGGCCTCGAGGAGGCGCCCTACGCCGAGGTCCGGGCGCGGGGCCTGCGGGCCACCGCGTGACCCGCCGGCGACGTTTCAGCTGAAACGTCCCGTCAGCCCTTCCGGCGGCCCTTCTTCGGGCTCGCGGCGCGGGCCGCGCGGAGGCGCTCGAGGAGCGCCGAGGCCGGCTCGTCGTCCGGGTCCTGGGGCACCAGCTCGCCGCGGAACGCCTTGGCGAGGATGGATTGGTTGAGGACCTGACTCAGCCGTCGGAGTACGTCTTGGCTGGCGCTCAACCGGTCCAATGCCGATAGGGACTCCGCCGTCGCCGAGGTGATCTGTGTTTGCTCCGCCACAGGCGGAAGTGGGATCGGAGTTCGCCCAACGTCGCCCTGATTGATGCTTGCTTGGTTGACGGCCCACTTGGCGTTGGATGTGAGATACCGCTTCCCTGCCTCTGAGGCGAGATAGTCGCGAATCAGGGAAGGATGCAGCTCCGCCGATAGCGTCACCCGCATCATGTTCGACTCGAATACCGCGGGTGTGTGGCGTGCCTCGACGAGTAGAACCTTCCCGAGATGGCTGGGACTGTTGACCCGGTTGATGACAAGGTCGCCAACGGAAACTTGGTACTTGGCTAGGCTCTCGGGCGGGACAGCCACCTGTTGTAGTTCCTCCGACGAGCGGCTCCATTGAAGCTGGTAGTCATCGACACGAAGGATCGGCATCCCGGGGCCGTACTGGCTTCTCGGGATGTACACACCATTCTGCGGTCCAGCGACGACGACCTCATCCATGCTCGCCCAACACCAGCCTGCCGGGAGCTCGGGGAGGTCGCTCGCGTCCACCGGCTCAGGCTCTTTGTATCGCTTGCCCGGGTGGGCCTCCTCCCAGCGGCGGCGGCGCTCGGCGCGGATGCGGGCGAGGAGCGCGCTGGCGGGCTCGACGTCGGGGTGGGCGGCGCGCCACGCCCGGGTGAGGTCGCCGCGGAAGGCGGCGGCCAGGACCGACTGGCGAAACTTGTCGAGCAGCGGCGGGATCGCGTCCAGCGCCGCCTTGGCCGCGTCCGAACGTGCCTGCACGGCCTCCAGCTTGGCGACGATGCGCTTCTGCTCGTTGAGGGGAGGGAGAGGAGCGAGCAGCTCCTTCATCCTTGTACCGGAGAGCTCGAGGAACGTCGTTCCGCTGGCCTGCTGCTCGGCGTACTCCTTCGCAGACAGTAGATACTGGCGGAGGAAGAAGGGGTCGACGCCCGGAGCCAGGACGATGCTCTTGAATCCTTGGTTCGTAGCGATTGGGTTGGCTGCGACAGCACAATAGCCAATTGGCGCTCGCGACGTAAATAGGACCGCGCCTGGGGGAAGAAGCCTGGCGCTCGACGTCGCAAGGCCTCGCTCAGATAGGTCACGGGTGCCGCGCGAGATGGTTGCACCCGAGTATTTGGCGAGGTCGGCCGGGGTCAGCCAAGGGACTCCGCTGTCGCTGAAGTTCTCCGGGTTCGCCGCGTGTGGAGTCCCGCCGCCGACCACATCGCCGAGGTCTCCAACTCGCGCCCATTCCCATGTCGATGGGAGCGGCCAGCGTCCTGTCACGGGAGCACCTCAGCGGTTTCCTGGTCATCCTCCGGCTCCAGCAGCTCCAGCAGCGCCTGCATCTCCTCGCTGGCCGTCTGCAGGTGCATCAGGATCTCCGCGGCGATCTCCTCGGGCTCCGGGAGGTCCTCGACGCGGTCGGCGTTTTCGTCGCGGAGCCAGGTCACATCCAGATTGTCGCCGCGGGCGGCGATCTGCTCGCGGGTGAACACCCGGAAGCGGCCGTCCTCGCCCTGGTCCTGGCGGGGGCTCTGGCCGTGGACGTCCTCGCCGAACGCGTCGACGAAGGGTTGGAGGTGGGCGCGGGTGAAGGGCGTGCGCTTGCCGAAGCTCGGCATGTTCGTCCGGAGGTCGTAGAACCAGACCGCGCGCGTATTGCCCTTGTCCTCGTTCAGGGCGCCCTTCCGGAAGAACAGGACGTTGGTCTTCACCCCCTGGGCGTAGAAGATGCCCGTCGGGAGGCGTAGGATCGTGTGCAGGTCGCACTTGTCCATGAGGTCGGCGCGGATCTTCGCCCCCACCCCGTCCTCGAACAGCACATTGTCGGGCAAGACCACGGCCGCCCGCCCGCCCGGCTTCAGGTTCCGGTAGATGTGCTGGAGGAACGCCAGCTGCTTGTTCGAGGTCGGGAACGTGAAGTCGTCCCGGCTCGGCCCGCCCCCACCCTTCTTCGTCCCGAAGGGCGGGTTGGTCAGGATGACGTCCGACCGCGGGGCCTCGACGCCCGCGCCGGCCAGGGTGTCGCCGAGGACGACCGGGCACGCGAGGCCGTGCAGGAGCGCGTTCATCAACGCCAGGCGCTGGGTCTCGGGGACCAGCTCGATGGCGTGGTAGGCCTGCTCGATCTGAAAGACCTGCGCGCGCTCGGGCAGCGCGTACAGGTCCTCGTGCGCCTTGATGTAGCCGTGGGCCCGGGTGATGAAGCCGAGGGTCCCCGCCGCCGGGTCGCTGACGCGTTCGCCCGCGCGCGGCTTGACGAGGTCGACCATCGCCTCGATGAGCGCCCGCGGGGTGAAGTACTGGCCGGCGCCCGACTTCGTCTCGTTGGCGTTCTTCTCGAGGAGCCCCTCGTACATGTCCCCGAGCCCCTCTTCGCGGGCCGAGTACCAGTCGAGGGCGTCGATGCTGGTCACGAGCTTCGCCAGGTTCCGCGGGTGCCGGAGCGCCGTGTTGGCGTTGGCGTAGATGGCCTGGATGCGCGGCTTGGCCTCGGTCCCGAGGTGGATGAGCAGCTCGCGATAGAAGGTCAGCTGCTCGAGGCCGTCGCGCTTCACCAGGTCCGCCCAGCGGTAGTTGGGGGGCAGCTCGTCCTCGGTGCCGGTCTCCTGCGCCATCTTGAGGAACAGGAGGAAGGTCAGCTCGGTGACGTACTGGTGATAGGTGATGCCGTCGTCGCGCAGGACGTGGCACAGGCTCCAGAGGCGCGCGACGATGTCGGAGGTGGCGTTCATGGTTCGCTCGATCGCCGTGAGCCCGCGCTCACGGCTTCCGGGGGCTGGGAGGGGGATGGGGCGTCAGCCTCGGAAGAGGGTGACCGCGCGGCCGGTCGGGGTGGTCGTGGCGCTGATGCGCGTCCGCTCGGCGACCGGGGCGGCCTCGTCCCGGCGGTCGAAGACGACGAGGACGCCGGTGTCGAGGGAGAGCCCGGACAGGTAGCCGTCGAGCTGCGCGAGGCCGGCGGCGGTGGGGTCGGGGCGGCCGCTCCGCCAGACCTTCAGCTCGAGGGCCTCGCGCTGGGTCGCGCGGCGGCCGTCGGCGTCGACGTCCCGGAGGGGCCAGCGGATGAGCAGATCGATGCGCCCTCGGCCGACGCCGTACTCGCGGTCGATGTAGCCGCCGCCGTTGACGACCCGCTGCAAGAACGCCATCAGGACCAGCTGCGGGGCGACCTCGTGGTAGGCCAGCCCGGCGGCCAGGATGTCGCCGTGCTCGATCCAGAAGGCCCGGAACTCGTCGAGGAGGCGCGCCATGTCCAGGCGCCCGTCCGGCGCGACGAAGGAGCGCGGCTCGACGTGGACGAAGTCCTCGGGCTGGACGGCGAGGACGCGCACGATGACCTCGCGGTAGATGGGGTTCGCCACGGCGAGCTGCGGCCGCCGGACGACGAGGCCGAGGTCGGCGAGGTAGCTCGCGTCGTCGTCGTAGGCGGCGTCCCCCTCGGGGCGGTCGCCGGCGATGAGCGGCGCCAGGACGCGGCGGACCCGGGGCTCGTGGAGGCGCGCGACGAGGGAGTCGAGGTGGGTCTGGCGGGCGAGGATGAGGCGCTCCTTGGCGCGCTCGACGTGGTCGGCGGTGACGGGCTCGGTCGGGCCGAGGCCGAGCCCCTCGAGGGTCTCCCGGGCGAGGGCGTTGACGAGCCACGGCTGGCCGCGGGTCAGCTCCCAGGCGCGGGTGAGCGCGCCCTCGGTGAAGGGCTGGCCGGTCGCGTCGGTGTGCTGGCCGTAGAGCGCGCGCAGGTCGGCCGCGTCGAAGTCGCCGAGCTTCAGGGAGGCGAGCTTGATGTTGAACGGGCTCGCGGTCCCGAGGCGGTCGGGGTCGCCGCCGCTGGCGGCCTTGTAGTCCCGGACGTCGCGGAGCCCGCACAGGACGACCGACCACGGGAAGTGGCGCGGGCGGTGCGCGAAGCCGGCGCGGAGCTGGCGCAGGACGGACTTCAGGCTCTCGCCGCGGAGGGCATCGATCTCGTCGAAGAAGAGCACCAGCGGGCGCCCGGCCGTGGCCGCCCAGTCCGCGAGGCGCGCGCGGAACAAGGCGCCCGGCTCGGCGTCGCCGGCGGGCGGGGGCCGCAGCGCCTCGGGGAGCTGGGCCGTCGCGGCGGCGCGGAGGTCCTCCCAGACGGCGCGCTCGGCCTTGGCGACGTCGTCGCCGAAGGGCTCGCCGACCTCGCAGGAAAAGCAGACCGCGGCGAAGCGCCCCTCTTCCGTGAGCTCGCGCGCCAGGGCGCGGAGGGTCGTCGTCTTGCCCGTCTGCCGCGGGGCGTGGAGGACGAAGTACGCGCGCCGGTCGATGAGCGGGCGCGCCTCGGGGAGGCGAGCCGAGGCCGGCAGCATGTAGTCGTAGTCCGGGTCGCACGGGCCGGCGGTGTTGAAGTAGCGCGTCATCGGGACCGGATCATGCCACCCCCGCGGCGCGGGGTCGACAGGCGCGTCAGCCGGCGTCCTGCCAGACGGCCTCGCGGAGGGTGTCGAGGAGGCGCTCGAGGTCGCCCTCGAAGACCCGGTCGAGGCGCCGGAAGCCGCCGTCGGCCTTGAACTGGCCGCGGTCGAGGGCGTCGCGGTCGACGATGGTCTCGACCGTCATCTGCTGGCCGATGCGCTCGAGCCACTGGCGCTGGGGCGGCGTGAACGGCTGGGACGCGAGGAGCCGGCGGAGCGCGCGGTCGACGCGCTCGGCGTAGGGGACGAGGGGCGAGCCGAGGGCCTGCTGGCGGATGAAGCCGACGATGGAGGCGGCCACGTCCTGATTGCTCACTTGGCTCCAGGCGGTGCGGAGCGCGGTCTCGGAGTAGCCGGCCTGGTCGAGGCGCAGGCGGAGCTCCCGCAGCTGGGCGCGGGTCAGCTCGCGGGGGCGCGTGGTCACGACGACGAGGGCGTCGATGTGGTTTCTGTTCGCCTCGATGAAGGCGCGGAAGCCCTCGAGGTAGTCCTCGGGGCGGTCGGCGTCGCCGAAGCCGCGGGTGACGCCGAGGAGGCGGTCGGGGGCGTCGGAGACGAAGACGATCTCGCCGCCGGGGCCGCTGAGGTCGTCGAGGAGCTGCGCCACGCCGTCGTGGGCGGTGAAGAAGGCGGCGGCCGCGGGGACGTCGCCGGCGCGGAGCAGCGTCAGGAGGGCCTCGGGGTCGCAGCCGGCGAGGGTCTGGAAGCCGTCGAGGGCGGCGCCGGTGAGGCGGCGCTTCTTCGCCTGGAGCTTCGCCGTCAGGGCGTCGAGGACGGCGCGCCGGTGGGCGTCGTCGTCCACCGTGAGGAGCTCGTCGACGAGCTGGGTGAAGGTGAGCTTGGGGCGCGTCACGACCGGCTTCATCTCGGTGTACGGGGCGAGCGCCTCGTAGAGCCGGACGGCGTCGTAGATGCGGAAGGTCTCCTTGCCGATGGCGTCGCACCGGCGGGTGGCGCGGCCGACCATCTGGTCGTAGAGGATGCGGCTCTTCACCCGGCGGATGAAGACGAGGGTCGTGATCTCGGGGACGTCGATTCCGGTCGTCAGGAGGTCGACGGTGACCACGACGCGCGGGAGGCGCTCGCCCTTGAAGTGGCGGATGGAGGCCAGCGGGTCCTCGACGCTGCCGGTGATCTTCTGGACGGTGTCGTCGTCGATCGGGCCGTGGACGGCGGTGAAGGACTCTTTCAAGAGGGTCACGACGAGGTCGGCGTGGGCGTCGTTGGCGCAGAAGACGAGGGTCTTTCCCGGGAGCGCCGGGTCGATGTGGCGGGCCAGGGTGTCGCACACGACGCGGTTGAAGGGCTCGGTGACGACGCGCGTGTTGAAGCCGTCCACCTCGATGTCGATCTCGTCCGGGGTGCGGAAGAGGTCGAGCTGCTGGGTGGCGGTGTCGAAGCGGGCGACCTCGTCGCCGGGGCGCCAGTGGATGCCGCTCGTGTTGAGGTGGGTGGCGATGTTGTAGGGCGGCTCGTAGTCGATGAGGTGGCCGTCGATGACCGCCTGGCGGTAGCCGTAGGAGAAGACCGGGGCGCCGAAGATCTGGGTCGTGTGCAGGGCGGGCGTCGCGGTCAGGCCGACGCGGACGGCGTCGAAGTGGTCGAGGACGCGGCGGTACTTGGAGATGTAGTCGGCCTCGGAGCGGATCTCGAGCTCGGTGTCGCTCAGCTCGCGGTCGAGGTTGTAGCCGCGGTGGCACTCGTCGACGATGACGCAGTCGTAGGCGTCGACGGGGAGCGGGGCGTCGCCGTCGCTCGGGTAGAGGAGGCGCTTGACCATGCCCTGGACGGTGGCGACGTGGACGCGGGTGTCGGGGTCGGGGCGCAGGTCGCCGAGGCCCTTGACGTCGTAGATGCGGGTCAGGGGCTCGCGCTGCTCGAGCTTGACGTCGCCGAAGGCGTTGAGGGCCTGGACGCCGAGGGCGCTGCGGTCGACGAGGAAGAGGACGCGGCGGAAGCGGCCGGCCTTCAGGAGCCGATAGATGAGCGAGAGCGCGACGCGGGTCTTGCCGGTGCCGGTCGCCATCGCGAGCAGGATGTCGGCCTGGCCGTGGGCGATGGCGTCCTCGACGGCGGCGATGGCGGCGCGCTGGTAGTCGCGGAGCTCGAGGTAGTCCGAGGCTTCCGTCCGCAGGCGCTCGTCGGCGGCGGCGTGGTCCCGGGTGAGGAGGTCGCGGAGGCCATCGGGGCTGTACCAGCCTTCGAGGGCCCGGGGGTGGTTCGCCGGGCGGCGGATGTCGTGGAACCAGATGCCGCTCTTGGTGCGGAGCTGGCGCAGGTAGGGGCGGCCGTTGGTGGCGAAGAGGAAGGGGATGACGCAGTCGCCCCAGGGGGCGCCGGGGGCCTCGGGCTCGGCGGTGAAGACGTAGTCGCGGGCGTAACGCTTGGCCTGCTGGAGGGCGCCGGAGACGTCGATCTTCTTGCGCTTGGCCTCGACCACGGCGACCGGGGTGAGGCCGAGGAAGAGGACGTAGTCGGCGGGGCCCGAGCGGGTCGGCCACTCGGCGAGGGCCATGGCGCGGCCGGTCTCGGGGCGGGCGCCGGCGGCGTAGCGGAGGGCGACCGAGTCGGCCTCCCAGCCGGCGGCGCGGAGCTGGGCGTCGATGAGGAGGCGCGTCTCGGACTCGTCGAGGTCGAGGCCCTCGGTGGCGGCGCGGACCCGGGCGAGGACGGCGTCGACGTCGGGCTTGGGCGCGGCGGCGGCCTGGGCCTGGAGGGCGGCGAGCTTGGCCGCGTACTCCGCTTCGAGGTGGGCCGCCTTGGCCTCGGTCTCGCCGGCGAGCTGGAGCGCGTAGTCGAGCTCGTCGTAGGCGGCGGCGGCGCGCTCCTCGGCGAGGGACAGCTGGCGGGCCGTCTCGGCGGCGTCGGCGGCGAGCTGCCGCGTCTCGATCTCGTGCTGGGCGACCGCCTCGCGGAGCGCGCGGAGCTCGTCCTTCAGGGCCTGCTCGGCCTCGCCGGGGTTCGGCGGGGGGATGAAGGCGCCGGCGTGGAAGCCGGGATCGGCGAAGGCGCGCTGGAACCAGGTGCACAAGCGCCACCCGAGGCGCAGGCCGCGGAGGGCGTCGCGGCGGGAGACGGCGGCGCCGGTCGCGTCGTGGACGGCGGTGTTGCCGGTGACGCGGAGGGCGTGGAGCATGTCGCCGACCTCGCGGTCGAGGACGCCGGCGTCGCGGAGGCGGCGGAGGAGATCGACCTGGGACTCGCCCGGGGCGGTGTAGAGGCCGGTGGCGGCGGCGGCGCGCTGGGCGAGGACCTCGCCGAGCTGGCGGAGCTTGAAGAGCGCCGTCGGCGGGTCGGCGAAGACGTAGCGCTCGGCCTTGGCGCCGAGGTGGGCGAGGAGCGGCTCGGTCGCGGCGAGGTGGCCGAAGTTGGGCGAAGACGCCGCCCCGCTCACGGTGCTGCCGGGTGTCGCCGGCGATGCTGCTTCGTTCACGCGTGGACCCCTCGGCCGTGGGTGCAGGGGGCCACGCTACGTCGAAGCGACCCGAGGAGCAACGGGAGACCGGTACCGCGGGCGGCGAGGCAGGGGGAGGGCCCGGGCGTGGCGGACACGCCCGGGCGGGTCGGTGGCGCGGGACCGCTCAGGCCGCGTGCGAGGCGCCGATCTTCTTCCGCGTGCCGCGGCCCCGGAAGGACCCGGGCGTGGCGTGCACGCCCGGGCGGGGGCGTCACATCACGTGCTGGATGGCGAAGCGGCCCTTGATGGAGAGCTCGGCGCCGCTGTTCGCTTCCTTGGTCTTCACGTCGACCGTGCCGGACACGAGGCCGCGCATCCGCGGGCCGACCTCGGTGATGGTGAAGCGGCCGGTCTCGCTGCCGTAGGCCTTGTGGAAGGTGTCGCCGGAGCCGACCCCGAGGGCGAAGGTCACGAGCGACTTCTTGCCCTTGATGACGGCGTCGTCGACGAGGCCGCCCTCGAAGGTCCCGGGGGCCATCTCCTGGCCCTTGGGGATGAAGAGCGCGAAGTCGAGGGTCACCGTCCCCTGGCCCGGGACCTCGATCGGCCCCTGGCCGGTGAGCTGATGGTACTGGCCGCCCATGAAGGCGCGGGTCATGCTGGCGGTGAACGGCACCGTGACGGTCTTGCCGTCGCCGAAGAGGTCGCCGGAGAGGGTCAGCTCCAGCGCGCCGGACTTCGACGTCGGAGCGGCGGCGGCCTTGGGCGCCTCGGCGGCCTTGGGCGCCTCGACGGCCTTGGGCGCCTCGACGGCGTTCGGGGCCTCCGCGGCCTTGGGGGCCTCCGCGGCCTCGGGGGCCGCCGGCGCGTCGTCCTTGGCGCAGGCGGCGAGAGCGAGGGGAGCGGTCAGGCCGAGGGCGAACGCGAGGGTTCGCGCGGCGGTCGAGAGCTTCATGCGGGCTGTCCTTTGGCGAGGGTGCTGGGCTCGAAACGCTGCGCCTGCCCCTCCGATGAGCGGGCCGGGTCACGGCATCGAACCCTACATACCCAGCCGCGGCGCGATTGGAAACCGTCGTCTCGGACCCGTTCAGATCGACCAGGACGCGATCCTGGCGCTCCCGGACGGGCGCCCCGCGCCTCCACCGCCGGCGGAGCGGCTTCGAGCGCTGGGCGTGTCCGGTGAGCGTCGGTCAGGCAGCGTGCGAGGCGCCGATCTTCTTTCTGAGGATCGGGTGCAGCTCGTGGGCCGCGTAGCGCGAGTAGTCCTTCGCGATGGTGTGGGTCACGCGGGTCGTCACCTCGCCGCTCATGGCGTGGCGGAGGGCGCCCAGGAAGCCCGGCGGAGCCACCACCACCAGCGCGTCGAAGGAGCCGTCGTGCGCGGCGCGCTCGAGGTTCAGGCCCACCTCGCGCGCGAAGCTCTCCGCCTCGCGGCTGTGCAGGTCGGTCCGCGCCGGCGCGGCCCCGACCCGGCTGTAGTCCCCCGCGACGGCCTGCCTGCCCCTCCCGTCGGTGTAGACGTCGGTCTCCCGCAGGCGGCTCGGGATGTGGATGTACGACGTCAGCTCCTCGAACCGATGGAGCCAGCGGTCGGTGGCGAAGATGCGTGCGCGCGCCGCGTCCGCGACGAGGACCCATGTCTTCTGCATCGCGTCCCCCAGGGTTGTGCAGTGATCGTGCGAATAGCCCGCAAGATCCATGCCACGATGCCCGGGCAGGATGGTCGTCGAAACGCTTTAGTTTCAGTGCATTGCGCTGCTCTTGACCGGTTGGTCGGGGGCGGTGTGGGCGATCGCGCCAACGGCCCCTCGCGGGTGTGTGTCAACGCACCTCGGCCCACCGGGCGTCGGGTCGAGCGTCTGCGCGGTCGCGTGACGGGCGATCGCGCCGAGCGGTCGTGGCGCCTCGGAGAGCGTGCGGGATCCCGCGAGGTCGAGGTCTCCCCCGCCCCGCGGGCGCCCGAGAGTGGGCCCAGACGGGCTACCGGCGCGGGCGTCGCCGTCCGCCGCCGCCGCCGCCGGAGCGTCGGTTCGACTTC
>SBGO01000537.1 GCA_006226565.1 Deltaproteobacteria bacterium
CCGCGCCGCACGACCCGGTAGCCCTCGGCCTCGAGGTCCGCCTGGAGCGCCTTGCCGAGGTGCCCGAAGATGTTCGAGTCCCCGATCAGCAGCACCGTCTTCTTCTGGACGCGGGCCTGCGCCGGCGTCGACCCGATCAGGGTGAAGACGGCCAGCGCGGCGATCGCCGCAGACGCCAGACGGCGCGCAGTGCGCGACGGAGTGAAGGAAGCCTCTCCCAAAGGACCCTCCGGGCGGCCGGTGCCGCGCTTCGACGGGCGCTCCGGTCGCGCGCGGCGACCGTGCTGAAAGGTAGAGATCATCGGGCGCAACGGCAAGAAGCGATCAACTTGCACAGCGCAGATCGCGCGGAGCCGCGCCAGCGGCCGAGATGCGCTCGCGGATGAAGGTCGGGACCATGCCGCCGTCGAGGTAGCGGCGCTGGACGGACGGCGGCAGCGACGCGAACTCGCCCACGACGCCCCGGCAGGTCGCCCCGCCGCAGCCGCAGCTCATCGTCCACGGGTCGTCGAGCATGCTCGTCGAGTAGTCGAAGAAGAGCTCGTCGCCCGCCTCGATCGTCCTCACCGCGAAGAGCGTCTGCGCGTCGTCGAAGAAGGCCGTGTTGGGCTCGCAGGCGTGGTTCACGTAGACCCACGGCTCGTCGGGGAACAGGTACCGCCCGGGGCCGATCTGCACCAGGTTGGACTCGCGCTGCGTGCCGTCCCGCGGATCCTCGCGCTCGGGGCCCACGAAGCGCAGCACCGCTTCGCCCGGCGCGAAGCGGCGCGCCGCGAAGAGGCCGCGCCCAAAGGCGCACGGGGCCACGAAGACGCTGTCCGAAACATGGGCCATGAACGCTCCGACGAAGGCTTCCGCGACAACCGCGCGCGTGGTATCAGCCGACGGGCGGCGCGGTCTGCAAGACGGAGGCCAGCGCCGCGTCGTCGCGTCGTGGCCGCGCAGCTCCGCCGGAATGGCCATGACGGCCGCCGGGAGCCCCGCGCGCGGCCGCCTCGACGTCGCGACGTGCTACCGTTCCGTATCATCCTCTGCGAGTCGCCTCGCCCACCGCCGTCGCCGGCGGTCTGCCGCCATGGAGCTGACCATGTCTGCCGTTCGCGAGTTCATGGACAACCACTTCCTGCACTTCAACAGCCGCGAGCTCGTGGCCGCGGCGCGCGCCTACGAGGCGCACATCGACGCGGGCGGGAAGATGATGGTCACGCTGGCCGGTGCCATGAGCACCGCGCGCCTCGGGCGCATCCTGTCGCGCATGATCCGCGCCGGGAAGGTCCACGCCATCAGCTGCACCGGCGCCAACCTCGAAGAGGACGTCTTCACCCTGCTCGCCTGCGACGAGTACGAGACGATCCAGGACTGGCGCGCGCTGAGCGCCGAGGACGAGGCCGCGCTGCTGGCGCGCGGGATGAACCGCGTCACCGACACCTGCATCCCCGAGACGGTGATGCGCCACATCGAGAAGCGGCTCCAGCGGCGCTGGGTCGAGGCGACCGAGAAGGGCGAGGTGAAGCGCCCCTCCGAGTTCATGATGGAGGTCCTCGGCGAGCCCGACATCGCCCAGCACTTCCAGGCGCCGACCACCGACAGCTGGCTCCTGGCGGCGAAGGAGATGGGCGTCCCGGTCTACACGCCCGGCTGGGAGGACAGCACCACCGGCAACATGTTCGCCGCCTTCGTCTTCCGCGAGGGGCTCAAGGGCCACGGCTGCGTCGCGACCGGCACCAAGCAGATGGAAGACCTGATGCGCTGGTACCTCGCCAACCACGGCGACGGCAGCACCCCCAGCGTCGGCTTCTTCCAGATCGGCGGCGGCATCGCCGGCGACTTCGCCATCTGCACCGTCCCGGCGCTCATCCAGGACCTGCAGCTCGACATCCCCTTCTGGGGCTACTTCGCCCAGATCTCGGACGCCGTGACGAGCTACGGAGGCTACTCCGGCGCCGTGCCGAACGAGAAGATCACCTGGGGCAAGCTCGACGTGGACACCCCGAAGTTCATGGTCCAGTCGGACGCGACCATCTGCGCGCCGCTGCTCTTCGGCTACGTCCTCAACGACTGACCCGCGGCCAGGGCCGAAACGAGAAACGGGCGCCCGCGATGACCGCGGGCGCCCGTTTTCGTTCTTGCGCCTACGCGCGCCTACCCGAGGTAGGTGTAGGCCCGCAGCAGCGAGATGAACGTCTCGGTCAGGCGGTTACCGACCTCGAAGGAGAGCGTCCCGTCGCCGTAGGCGCGCTCGACCGAGCGCCGCAGCGGCTCGAGGAGCGACTTCCGGCTGTACTGCAGGTAGCCGAGGACCTCTTCGACGGTGTCGCCCTCGATGAAGTTGTCGATCCGGTAGCCCGCGGCGTCCGCCGTCGCGGTGACGTGGATGGCGTTCGTGTCGCCGAAGAGGTTGTGCAGATCGCCCAGGGTCTCCTGGTACGCGCCGAGCAGGAAGATGCCCAGGTAGTAGGGCTCGCCCTCGTTCGGATCGTGGAGATCGAGGGTCCGGCGGACGTCGCGGCGGTCGATGAACTTGTCGATCTTGCCGTCGGAGTCGCAGGTCAGGTCGGAGACGATGCCCTGGCGGGTCGGCTTCTCGGTCAGGCGCGAGAGCGGCATGATCGGGAAGAGCTGCCCCACCGCCCACGCGTCGGGCGCCGACTGGAACACGCTGAAGTTGCAGAAGTAGTTGTCGGCGAGGTCGCGCGGGAGGTTCTCGAGCTCCTCGTGCATGGGCTTGCGGGCGACCCGCACGATGCGCCGGCAGATGGTGTAGAAGGCCTCCTCGACGGCGGCCCGCTCCTCGAGGCTCGTCTGGCCGAGCAGGAAGCGCTGGAAGGTCTCGTCGCGGATCGCCATCGCCTCGTGGTAGGCGCGCTGCGGCGCCCGCGAGTTGATGTCGTCGTAGATGCGACGGAGGTCCTTCATGCTCTGGAGCTCGGCCTCCTCCTCGCTCTGGAGCTCGACCGGCCGGTGCAGCGTGGCGGAGTCGAGGACCTGGGTTACCAGCAGCGTCGAGTGGGCGACGAGGGAGCGCCCCGACTCGGTGACGATGTCCGGGTGCGGGATCTCCGCCTCGTCGCACACCGTGCGGATGGTGCGCACCACGACCGACACGTACTCGCGCAGGTCGTAGTTCATCGACGACTCGAAGTCGGTGCGGCTGCCGTCGTAGTCGACCGCGAGCCCGCCGCCGACGTCGAAGTAGCGCAGCGGCACGCCCATCTGGGCCAGCGCCGAGAACACCCGCGCGCCCTCGTGGACCGCGTCCCCGAGGCTCCGGATGGCGGTCACCTGGCTCCCCATGTGGAAGTGGAGGAGCTGCAGCATGTCGAGGTTGCCGCCGGCCTCGAGCTCCTTCACGAGGTCCATGATCTCGCGCAGGGTGAGGCCGAACTTGGCGCGGTCGCCCGAGCTCTCCGCCCAGCGCCCGGAGCCGGAGCTGCCGAGCTTCACGCGCACGCCGATGGCCGGGCGCACGTCGAGCGTGGCCGCGGCCTTGAGCACCATCGGGAGCTCCCACGGCTGCTCGATGACGACGATGGTGTTGCGCCCGAGCTGCCGGGCGGCCACCGCCATCTCGATGAGCTCCTCGTCCTTGTAGCCGTTGATGATGATGAGCGCGTCGGGGTCGTCGACCCGCGCCAGCGCGATGAGGAGCTCGGGCTTGGAGCCGCATTCGAGGCCCATGCCCCAGCGCCGCTCGTTGGCCACGATGTCCTCGACGATGTGGCGCTCCTGGTTGACCTTGATCGGGTACACGCCACGGTAGTGGCCGTCGTACTCCTCCTCCGTGATCACGTCGCGGAAGGTCCCGGCCAGGGCGTTGACACGTTCTTCGAGCACGTCCGGCAGGCGGATGAGCAGCGGCAGGCGTATGCCTCGGCGTACGCAGTCGTCCACGATCCGTTTGAGGTCCAACGTGCCGCGTGGCGTGGTCACGATCGCGTGACCCTGGTCGCTCACATCGAACAGCCCGGCGCCCCAGGCCTCCACGTTGTACAGATCGCGGCTGTTCGCCACCGTCCATCGCGCCATCGCGAACCCTCCCGTCCCGCGCCGCCGCCGCTACCCTGTCGTAACGCTCTCGGTGCGGGGTGTTACCGAAACAACACATCGGACCCACCCGCGCCGCGGATGGCACCCGATGACCCTGGTTACAACGCGGCCTCCGCCGCGTCGACCACGCGGCGAGCGATCGCGAAGGAGAAGCCGGCGCGAGCCAGCACCGCGAGGTGCTTCTCACGCCCGATTTGGCGGCGCTCCGGCGGCGCCCACGGCCCCAGGCGGCGGCGCCGCGCGAGGGTCATGGCGGCCTGGAGCTCGACGTCCGGGTGCTCGTCGGAGAGCGCGAAGATGCCGGCGTCGGCGAGGTCCTGCGGGAGCCCGTGGGCCAGCAGGTCGCGCCGGATCACGCGCAGCGCGCGCCCGCGTCGGTGGAGCACCCGCGCCCGGCTCTCGGCCCAGCGGCGGTCGTCGAGGAGCCTCGCGCTCACCATGCGACGCACGACGGCGTCGGTCCACGCGGCGGCTTGCGCCGCGCTGCAGAGCCCCTCCGAGAGGGAGTCCGCGACCTTGCGACGGAGGAAGGCCTGCATGCGCGAGGTCGTCGTCGGGAACCGCTCGAGGTAGCGGACGGCGATCTCGGCGAGGTCGTCCTCGCTCGCGGGCGGCTTTCGCCCGCGTCGTCTGGCCGGGAGGGCGTTCATGGCGCCGCTTGATACCATGAGGGTCCCGGAACGCGGTCGAAAAAGCGATCCGAACGGGATTCGTCGTCCCTCCCGCGCGAGGTCCCGTCCGGCGGCCTCGCCGAGGGCTGCGAGCGGCTCCGTCACCCCCTCGGGGGCGCTCGAGCGTCCGCGTTGCCCCCCCGGGTCGCCCGCCCTGGTTACCGACGCGGTGCGTCGAAGAGCAGCGACACTACCGACCATTCCTGCGACCCCGGCCAGGTCCTTCGCGACCTCTCGCGAAGAGAGGGGCTCAACAAGTGGACGGGCATCGACTATGCTCCCGCCATCCTCCGCGCAAACCGTCGTGTGCCGCGCTTCAGCGGCGGGGCCGAGCTCGCTCGCCCTCCCTGCGATCTCCACTGCAGCAGGCTCGGAGCGATCCCCATGCATCCAGCTCGTCCCCACCTCGCCCGACGCCCACGACGTCGCGGCCACGCCCCCTCCATCGCCGTCGGCACGTCGCCGTCCGCGGGCTGGCCGGGTTGCGTCCGGGTTTCAAGCGCCCGGAGCGCGCGGAGCGCACCGCTTCGCACCGCGGAGACGCGCCTCCCGCGCGGGGGAGCCGGCCTTCGTGCGGGCCGGCACGGCGCGGGCGCGGCCCCGCCTATCAGCCGCCGTGCGCATTGGAGCATTGACCCGAGCGTCGAGTTCCACGAGAAGGCTTGCCGCCGACGCACTCTCCGCTGCGCCGGCGAGCCGGGGGTGACGCTCGCGCCGAGCCCCGACGAGGTGCTTCTTCGCCGTTCCGCGCACCGGGGCCTCGCGCTCCCGGGCGCTGGACGGACCGTGGACGCCCCACCACATGCCCGAACAGGGGGCCACACGACGGACGCCACGTTCGTCCGGGTGGCGCCCGATCTACCCGTGCGGCCGGGACCTCGTTGACATCAACGGGGGAGCCGCTATGAGTGACTTTCTTGCCGAGCAAAGGGTTCCAACCCACCGTTTCGCTCACCGTGTGATTTCAAGGGGAACGTACATGCGCACCAGACTCGCGCTGCTTACGACCGCGCTGCTCCTCAGCTTCGGCGGGACGGCGTCGGCACAGGACCCGCCCGGCTTCTTCGCCGAGCGGTTCGAGCCGATGCCCGATCAGGGGGTCAACCTCCTCAACCTGTCCTCCAGCCAGGTCATGGGGCACCTGCTCCCGTCGGCGGGGCTCTTCTTCCAGTACGTCGACGACCCGCTCCAGCTGGTCACCGGTGACGACAGCACCATCCTGAGCCGCCTCGTCTCGCACCAGGTGAAGGCCGACCTCTGGGTCTCCTTCGGCTTCGCCAACGTGGTCGAGCTGAGCGTGGTGATGCCCTTCGTGCTGAACCAGGCCGGCGAGGGGAACCAGATCTACTCGCACGAGCTGAGCTCGTTCTCGCTCGGCGACCTGCGGCTCATCCCGAAGGTCAAGATCATCGACGCCGATGACGCCGGCGGCTTCGGCCTCGCCGTGCTCCTCAACCTGTCGCTGCCCACCGGGTCGCAGGAGGACTTCACCTCCGACGGCGACGTCCGCCTCGAGCCCCGCATCGCGCTCGACTGGACCGATCGCGACAGCGGCTTCAGCGTGGTCGGCAACTTCGGCTACCACCTGCGCCCGACCATCGCGGTCCACAACCTCGTGATCGACGACGCCATCACCTGGGGCGCCGGCGTCCGCGTCCCGACGCCGCTCGACGACCTCAAGGCGCTCGCCAGCGTCTTCGGGACCATCCCGCTCGACAAGAACATCGACCCGGAGACCCTGCTCGAGACGACCGACCTCCGCTCGACCCCGATCGAGCTCGACGTCGCCGCCGAGATGACCTTCGGCGACTTCGTCGGCACCGCCGGCGCCGGCTTCGGCCTCACCGAGGGCTTCGGCTCGCCGGACTACCGCCTCTTCCTCAGCTTCGGCTACGTGCCGCAGTGCAAGGATCCCGACGGCGACGGCCTGTGCAACCAGACCGACCAGTGCCCGGACGAGCCCGAGGACATGGACGGCTTCCAGGACGGCGACGGCTGCCCCGACCTCGACAACGACAAGGACGGCGTCCCCGACGTCAGCGACGGCACGCCCGACGCGGCCGGCTTCGGCAAGTGCCGGGACAACCCGGAGGACAAGGACGGCTTCGAGGACAGCGACGGCTGCCCCGACAAGGACAACGACGGCGACGGCATCCCGGACAAGGCCGACGGCGCCGAGGACCCGAACTTCCCCGGCTTCGGCCTGTGCCGTGGCGTGGACGCCGACAAGCCCGACTTCGCGAAGACCGCCGAGGACAAGGACGGCTTCGAGGACAAGGACGGCTGCCCCGATCCCGACAATGACGGCGACGGCATCCTCGACACCGCCGACGGCGCCGATGACGCGAAGTTCCCCGGCTTCGGTGTCTGCCGCGGCGTGGACGCCGACAAGCCCGACTTCACGAAGACCATCGAGGACAAGGACGGCTTCGAGGACGCGGACGGCTGCCCCGACCCCGACAACGACGGTGACGGCGAGCTCGACGTCAACGACGGCCCGGCCATCGACGCCGCCTACCCGGGCTTCGGCATCTGCCGCGACGCCCCGGGTCTCAGCGAGGCGGAGCTGAAGGAGAAGGGCTTCCAGCCGCCGTGGAAGTGGCAGGACGCCAAGAAGCCGTACCCCGGCTGCCCGATGGTCATCGCCTCGTGCCAGTGCGGCCAGATCATCATCACCCAGATGGTCCAGTTCCGTTACAACAGCGCGGCGCTGCTGCCCGACAGCTACCCGCTGCTCGACGCCGTCGCGTCCGTGCTCCAGGACAAGAAGTGCGCCTCGAAGATCCGCGTCGAGGGCCACACCGACTGGCACGGCAGCACCAAGTACAACGACAACCTCTCGCAGCGCCGCGTCGAGTCCGTCGTGAAGTACCTCGTCGGCAAGGGCATCGCGGCCGGGCGCCTCGAGGCCAAGGGCTTCGGCGAGCGCAAGCCGCTCGACCCGAAGGACAACAAGAAGGTCTGCGACCGCTGCGAGCCGGGCTGCACCTGCGAGCCGGGCTCGAAGAAGGAGCCGAACCCGGACGAGGCCGAGATCCGGCGCCTCAACCGTCGCGTTCAGTTCAACATCCTCGAGCTCACCGACGACGCCAGCGGCAACGTCGAGCAGTGCCCGGTGGAGTACTGATGACCGCGCCGGCGTGACGCCGGCGACCTGACGCGGCGACGCCCGGAGGATCCCGATCCTCCGGGCGTCGCCTTTTTTGCGGCGCGGCAACCCGCGCCCACGGCGCCGACGGGCCGCTCCCGCGAGGCCGACGGGGCCCGGCGAGGGGCCCCGCACACGCCTGGTACGCGGAAAATAATGTGAAGAGTTGGGGTCAGACCCCACTTCATCACATTTTCTGCGCCTGGGTGATGCGCATTCGTGATGGAGATGAAACCAAATCGCGCTTGCCAACCCGGTGCGCGGCGGGGAATATCCCGGCGACTCGGAAGCCGGAACGGCGAAGGAGCGCGACATGACACGGGTCCTCTCCGATTCTCCGCGACTCGGCTGGCGGCGATGGGCCGTCGGCGCGACCCTCGGTCTGCTCATGCTCGGCGCCGGCGGGACGGCGCTCGCGGAGCCGGCGACGAAGGTCTTCCTCAACGGCGTGCCGACGCCGGTCTACTTCAACGACGGGGACTCCTTCCGCGTCCTGGCCGGAGAGCACGAGGGGACGAAGGCGCGCCTGGCGGGCTACAACACCCTCGAGAGCTACGGCCCCGTCCACCAGTGGGGCGGCTGGACGTACAAGGAGCTCTACGCCATCGCCAAGATGGCGACCTACAACGCCCGCGACGGCGTCTGGCACTGCGAGTCGAACCTCGAGCAGGACACCTACGGGCGTATCCTGTGGTGGTGCCAGGACCTCGCGGTCGACCAGGTCAAGCGGGGCCTCGCCCACGCGATGAGCGTCAACGCGGACCCGGCCAAGCCCGAGCTGCTCGAGGCGCAGGCCGACGCCATCGCCCACAAGCGCGGCATCTGGGCCCACGGGGTCCCGGACTACGTGCTGACCTCGCTGCACTCGACCGCCGAGGCGACCGAGGGGCGCAAGACGTACAACCGTCTCGTGTCCGCGGCCGACGGCTCCTCGATCAAGTGGCGCCACGACGTGGCCTACGCCGAGTGCGCGGAGGTCTGCGACGAGGGCTACGAGAGCCCCGAGCGCGTCGCCGCCGCGACCGCCGCCCTGCGGGCCGACGCCTCCCTCGCCTTCATCGGCGACTACGACGACGCCCGGCTCGACAGCCTCATCCGTAAGTTCGCGATGAAGCAGGACTTCAGCGCCGACCTCGTCGACGCCGCCCACAAGGACGCGCTCGCCGCGGCCCTCGAGACGCTGCGCCTCGAGGGGCGCATCGGGCGCAAGAGCATCACGAGCTGCAACTACTACGTGGACTTCCGGCGCCGGTTCGGCGGCGGCAAGGCCGAGTGCCTCAAGTGATAAAGAACATGCGCCGCGCCGCCCTCCTCGGGGGCGGCCTCCTTCTGGTCGGCGTCGCCTTCGGGGGGTGTGACTACACCCGCCCCGCGACCGCCGTCCTGGGCTACGAGACCAACGATCAGGCCTGCAGCGACGGCCTCGACAACGACGGTGACGGGCTCATCGACTGCGAGGACGTGGACTGCATCTACGACTCGCACCAGTGCGGCGAGATCGTCCCGCCGTACCCGGACGGGCGCCCGGAGACCACGCTGCTCCTGTGCCACGACCAGGTCGACAACGACCGCAACGGTCAGTTCGACTGCGGCGATCCGTCGTGCAGCAGCGTCCCCGAGTTCTGCTGCGTGCGCGAGCAGACCAACGAGGAATGCAACGACGGGATCGACAACGATCAGAACGGCTACACCGACTGCAAGGACTTCGGCTGCTCGTCGAACCCGCTGGTGTACGTCTGTGACGAGGACCGCGAGGAGACCTGCCTCGACGGCAAGGACAACGACGACGACGGCTTCACCGACTGCGCGGACTCCGGCTGCTCGGCGCTCCCCGCCTGCACCGAGAGCGCGTGCGAGGACAGCGCCGACAACGACCTCGACGGGCTGACCGACTGCGACGACCCCGACTGCGCCGTCGTGCAGGCGTGCAAGAAGCCGGAGACGAGCCTCGAGGCGTGCTCGGACGGCGTCGACAACGACGGCAACGGCTACACCGACTGCAACGACTTCAGCTGCTCGAAGTCGACCGACCAGGCCGTCCTCGACTACTGCGCCAACATCCCGGCCGAAGACACCCTCGAGACCTGCTCGAACGGCATCGACGAGGACAACAACGGCTACACCGACTGCAACGACTTCAGCTGCTCGCGGTCGACCGACCAGGCCATCCTCGACTACTGCGCCAACGTGTCCGAGGACACCGTCGAGAAGTGCTCCGACGGCATCGACAACGACGGTGACGGCTACACCGACTGCAACGACAACAGCTGCTCGCGGTCGACCAACGCCGACGTGCTCGCCAAGTGCGCGGAGATCCTCGAGACCGGTCTCGAGAAGTGCTCCGACGGCAAGGACAACGACAAGAACGGCTTCACCGACTGCGCCGACTTCTCGTGCCAGCGGTCCACGATCCAAGAGGTCCTCGACTACTGCGCGACGGTGCTCGAGGTCGACTTCGAGAAGTGCACCGACGGCATCGACAACGACGGCAACAGCTACACCGACTGCGAGGACCACTCCTGCTCGCAGGCCTCCGACCTGAGCGTGCGACGCGCCTGCCAGGAGAGCGTCGCGCTGACGCCCGCCGAGGCCGACGTCTTCTGCTCGGACGGGCTCGACAACGACCTCGACGGCTTCACCGACTGCGACGACTACGACTGCAGCTGGAACGAGGACGTCACGGTGTGCCAGAAGGTCCGGCAGGACAAGAACGGCATGGACTACGTCGGGCCGCGCCTGTGCGCCATCGACTACTGCGCCGACGCGCCGTGCAAGAACGGCGGCCAGTGCGTCAACGAGAAGTACGGATACCACTGTGATTGCGCGGCGGGCTTCACCGGCTCCCGCTGCCAGGACGTCGCGCAGTAGGGCGCGCCCCTCTTCCGACCAGAGATCAGACCACGGACGCCGATTCGTCGGCACGAGTCTTCGGGGCGGCGACCCCGAGCGACACAAGGGAAGGCACGATGCGTAGCTCGATCACGGCAGCATTTACGGTACTCCTGGCGCTGGGCCTCGGGAGCGCGTTCACCTCGGTTGCGCGCGCCGCGGACGCGCCGGAGAAGGAGACGAGCTGCACCGACGGCGTGGACGACGATCTCGACACGGTGACGGACTGCGCCGACGCGGACTGCTACGCCGATCCGGCGTGCCAGCCCGACGGCGTCGCCGAGAACTCGAACGAGCGCTGCCACGACTGGATCGACAACGACCAGGACGGGCACATCGACTGCGACGACTCCGACTGCGAGGGCCCGGGCATCACGGTCTGCAAGGGCTCGTGGGACCGGCAGCAGGCGAAGGCCGCCAGCAACGGCTCCAACAACGGCAACCAGGCGCTGCCGGAGCTGCCCGAGGGCTCGTCCTTCGAGGACCTGCTCGGCAAGGCCGGCGACATCGACGGCGAGCGCAACGACCAGGACTGCGCCGACGGCATCGACAACGACGGTGACGGCGCCGTCGACTGCGCCGACTTCGGCTGCCGCTTCGACCCGAGCGTGCTCGTCTGCCGCGAGGCGCCGAACATCCGCTTCAGCGTCGTGAGCTTCATCCAGGGCAGCTACAACTTCGAGAGCGAGGAGAAGGACTTCAACTTCAAGACGCTCCAGCTCCGCGCCTTCGGCCCGATCCCGTTCATCCAGGACTCGTTCTTCCTCCTCAGCTCGCGCTTCGAGAAGAGCCCCCGCCTGACCTTCGCGATGTTCCAGATCCCGATCGGCGGCGGCTACTACCTCAACATCAACAGCGGCGGCGGCGGCCTGACCTCGGCCCTCATCCGCTCGGCCACCAAGCAGCTCCTCGTCGAGGCGCCCTACTACCTCTACTCGGCCTTCGAGCAGGGCAACGGCGCGGCGGTCGAGATCGGCGGCCCCATCACCAACGACGGCAAGCTCAACTACTACGTCTTCGGCGGCGGCGGCTCGGGCCGCTACTCCGGCAACGTCGGCGGCCGCTACTTCACCTACGACAACACCAACTTCACCTACGCCTTCGGCGCCCAGCTCGACTTCAACGCCATCGGCCACACCAGCCGCTGGGACTCGCCGATGCTCTTCGTGCCGGTGCCGACCGCCCTCAACTTCCGCCTCGGCGCCAAGTACGACCAGCGCGCCCAGGAGCGCTACCCGGCGTTCAACATGCAGGCGACCTTCAAGTCGGGCCCGCTCATCCTCCTCGGTGAGGGCTACCTCAAGCGCGAGCTCGAGTTCGAGTCGTGGCAGGGCGCCTACAACTTCCAGATCGGCTTCCTCGCCATCAAGAAGACCCTGCTCCTCGCCGCCGACTTCGGCCAGTACCTCGCCGGCGAGATGAAGAACCCGCCGGCGGTCGCCGAGACCGACATCCGCCGCCAGGACGACGAGACCCAGTGGCGCGTCGCGCTGCACTGGTACTTCTTCCGCAACATCGGCGTCCTGTCGCTCCTCTACGACGATCACCTCGTCAAGGACAACACGAGCGGCACCGAGACCCACGACCGCATCCTGAGCCTCATCGCCCAGTACCGGTTCTAGGCCTCCGCCGAGAGGAACGCGAAAGGGCCGAGCGACGCGAGTCGCTCGGCCCTTTCCTTTTCGTGCCCCGGTCGCGCTACTGCTGGCTCACCAGTACTTCCCGTCGTCGTCCCGCTTGTCCTCGAGCCGAGGGGGCTCGGGGGGCCTGCGGCGACGGCCGCGGTGGTGCCGGATCCGCCCGAGGAGCCCGTCCGGCTCGCCGGCCTCGCGGACCCGGATGCTGACGCCGCCGAAGACCGCCCGCCCGCTGATCCGCACGATCTTCCGGGCCTGCTCGAGCGGCGCCGACGGATGCCGGTGGTCCTGGTCGAAGCCGCCGAAGATCCCGGTGCCGGTGACCTCGACGTAGACGTCGGGGGGCACGGTCAGGTCGATGCCGCCGAAGACCGCGTGGCAGTGGAGCTCGGTCACGTCGGCGGTCAGCTCGGCCGTCCGGAGGTCGAGCTCGATGCCGCCGAAGACCGCGCGGAGCTTCAGCTTCTCCGGGACCGCCCAGGTCCCGCGCCGCTCGATGCCGCTGAAGACCGCCGTCAGCTTGCCGCTGCCCGCCGTGGGCAGCGCGAGCCCGCGCGCCGCGGCCGGCTGCGCGAGCGCCGGCGGGTGGGCCTG